>JBBDMO010000198.1:0-9004 GCA_040878255.1 Ilumatobacteraceae bacterium | reverse complement strand
TGACGTCGGCGAGCTGGCGCTCGAGGATGTCGGTCGCTGCGTCGACGAGGTCGGCATGTTCGATCATCTGCTCGCGTGTCGGCTCGGCGATGTACCCCTGCGAAGTGTCGACGAGCTCGAGGCGCTGGGCCTGGTAGGTGAGACACACCTGCTGGGCGCGCTCGCGCCACGCAGCGTCATCGACCCGGTATGCGGCCTTCTTCGATGCGAACCCGAACGCGTAGACCCACATCGCGAGCAGCCCGAGGACGACGATGGTGAGCAGCACCTTCACGAAGGTGATGCGCCGAGGCGCGGGGGAGTCGGGATGCGTGGGCGGGGCGGACAGATCGGCGCTCATGCGACGGCCTTCGGGCGGTACGAGAGCTGGAGTTGGGTGATGGCGCCGCCGATGCCGAGAACCGCAGCCACGACGGCACCCGTCCAACCGTCGAACCAGCTGATGTCGAGCGCATGGTCGAATGACCAGCGGCCCGGTCCGATCATGGCGATCACGAACGCCGCGACCGCGATCGATGCGCAGTACTCCCAGCCCTGGTTCGGCTTGAAGATGAAGAACCCGACCTTCCAGTGGGCGACGACGATGGCCACCGTCATGACGCCGATGACACCCGCCGCGGCCAGCGGCGTGAGGAGCCCTGCGGCAAGCATGACACCGGCCCCGATCTCGGTGGCGGCGGCGATGCGAGCCTGCGCGCCGGGCCACTTCATGCCGATGCTGCGGAACCACCCCTCGGTGCCGGTGATGCCGCTGGCGATTTTGTTGTAGCCGTGATAGGCGAGGAACAGGCCGAACACGAGACGCAGGACGAGAAGGCCGAGGTCGAGCTGATCCATGGGCTCACGCTATTGGACGAAGCACCGCCATCGACGGCCCGAAACCCGAGACGGTGTCACACGACCACAGTGGTAGACATGACGACCGTGTCCATCGCCGTCGCTCAGCCTCACAGCCCGCTGGGCGTGTGGCGCCAGGCCTTCCGCCTGGTTCGGGCGCTGCTCCGTGGCCACAAACGCATGTTTTTCATCGCCGTGGCCGGTGCGGCGGTGTTCGCCTCGTGCACCGTGCTGTCGGCCGAGATCGTCGGGCGGATCACCGACGACGTCATCCGCCCCCGCTTCGAGGAGGGGTCGGTGCCGGCCGGAACGGTCGTCGCGGTCCTGGGCGCGCTCATCGTCGTCGGGCTCGTCCGCGCGGTGGGTGTCGTCGTCCGGCGCGTGTGGGCAGGGCGCACGTCGTGGCGCATCGCCGAGGGCCTCACCAACCAGGTGGTCGACCACGTCGTGCGCCGGCCAGCGCCGTGGCATCGTCGTCAGAGCACGGGTGACCTGATCACCCGCGCCGGTGTCGACACCGAGGCATCGACGGCCGTGCTGAACCCGCTGCCGTACGCGTCGGGTGTTGTCATCATCCTCGTGCTGTCGGGCGTGTGGCTGGTGACCACCGACTCGGTGCTCGGCCTCGCTGCCGTGGCGATGTTCCCGCTGTTGATCGGCCTGAATCTCGTCTACCAGAAGCGCGTCGACCGGCACTTCGAGGCCGCACAGCAGGAGATCGGCAAGCTCAGCGCCGCAGTGCACGAGAGCTTCGACGGGGTGCACGTCGTGAAGGCATTCGGTGCCGAACGACGCGAGACCGAGCGACTCGCCACCATCGCAGCTCGTCTCCGTCAGGCCCGCATCCAGACGATCCGCCTGCGCAGCACGTTCGAGGCATTGCTCGACGGTGTGCCGAACGTCGTGAACATCGGTCTCCTCGTGGCCGGTGCGTACCGGGTCCGCTCCGGCGACCTCACGGTCGGCGAGCTGACGAGCTTCGTCTACCTCTTCACGCTCCTGGTCTTCCCCCTGCGCATCATCGGGTACGCGCTGTCCGAGCTGCCGCACTCGCAGGCCGGCTGGAACCGCATGCGCGCGTTGCTCGACGAGCCGATCGAGGACGATCCGGCCGATCGCCTCGTCCACGGCGACGACCACGGAGTCGAGATCGATGACGTCTGGGTCACCCACGACGGTGAGCGGGACGTGCTGCAGGGCATCGATGCCACCTTCCGTCCCGGTTCCACGGTTGCTGTCGTCGGTGCCACCGGTTCCGGGAAGACCACGTTGGTGCACGCGATGGCTGGGCTGGTGGGTACGACCCGAGGCCGCATCACCGTGCCCGCGAGCTCGCGCCGTGGCGACCTCAGCGGTGGCACGGCGATCGTATTCCAGGAACCGATCCTTTTCGCCGGCACGGTGCGCGAGAACGTCACCCTCGGCCTGCCGGTCGACGACGACGCGGTGCGCACGGCGCTCGCCACCGCCGAGGCCTCGTTCGTGACCGACCTGCCCGACGGCCTCGACACCGTGGTGGGTGAGCGCGGCGTGGGGCTCAGCGGCGGTCAACGCCAACGCATCGCCCTCGCCCGCGCGCTGGTGCGCCGGCCTGCGCTGTTGCTGCTCGACGACACCACATCGGCGCTCGATCCCTCCACCGAGTCCAAGGTGCTCGCCAACCTGCGCGACACCCTGGCCGACACCACGGTGGTGGCCGTGGCATCGCGCCCATCCACGATCGCGCTCGCCGACGAGGTGCTCTACCTCGCCGATGGGCGTGTGGTCGGCCACGGCACCCACGACGAGATGATGGCGAGCAGCCCGGCGTACGCCGAACTGATGCAGGCGTTCGAGCACGACCGCGACGACGCGGCGAGCAGGAACGCCCCGGCAGTGGCGATCGACGCGCATGACATGGTGGGAGGCGGCGAATGACCGAGCCGATGAGCAGGTGGACCGCGGTCGAGACCATCGGTCGCGGCGTGCGCGAAGCCCCGGCGCTGAAGAGCGGGTTCGGTGTCACGATGGCACTCGCCATGGTGGGTGCGCTGGGGCGTGTGGCCATGCCGATCCTGATCCAGCAGTCGATCGACCGTGGGTACCGCGACGGCGAGGTACGCGTCGGCATCATCACCGTGCTTGCACTCATCGGTCTCGTCGCGGTCATCGTCGCCACCGTCTGCCAACGCATGGCCGTCGCCCGTCTCGGCTACCGGAGCGAGGAGGCGCTGTACGGCTTGCGGGTGCGGCTCTTCGAGCACATCCACCGCCTCAGCATCGCCGACCACAACGAGGAGAAGAAGGGTGCGCTGGTCGCCCGCGTCACCAGCGATGTCGAGACGATGGCGCAGTTCTTCAGCTGGGGTGCGCTCGCCTGGCTGCTCGACGGGAGCCTCATGCTCATGGTGGCTGCCGTGATGCTGGCCTACGACTGGATCCTCGCGCTCGTCGCATTCGCCGTGGCGGCGCCGCTCGCGCTGGTGCTGCACAGCGTGCAGAGCCATCTCGTGAAGGCCTACGAACGTGCCCGCGTCGACAACGCCGACGTCATGACCACGATCAGCGAGGTCGTGGCCGGGGCCGAGACGCTCCGCACCTACCACGCCGGCGACCGCTTCGCCCAGGTCACCAAGGAAGCCGCGCACCGTCGCTCGAACTCGTTCATCCGGGCCGGCACGATCGGTGCGTTCCTGTTCCCGTCGGGCGAGGTGTTCAGCGTCCTCACGGTGTCGTCGGTGGTGACGGTGGGTGTCCTGCGTGGGCCGTCGAGCGGGCTCACGGCCGGTGCGCTGGTCGGCTTCATGTTTCTCACCTACCGGTTCCTGGAACCCATCGCCGAGCTCACCGAGGTGATGGACCAGACCCAGACCGCGGTTGCCGGCCTGCGCCGCGTGCTCGGCATCCTCGAGGTGCCGGTCGGCCCTCCCGAACCCGCCACTGCGCTGCACCTGCCGGCAGGGCGGCTCGGCGTCGACATCGTGAACGTCACGTTCGCCTATCGGTCGCGTACCGACGAGGACGAGCCGCCCGTGCTGGTCGACGTCACGGCCCGCATCCCCGCCGGCCAACAGGTGGCGCTGGTCGGCGAGACCGGGTCCGGCAAGACCACGCTCGGCAGGCTGGTGGCTCGTCTGGCCGATCCCACCTCCGGCCAGATCAAGATCGGTGGGGTGGCGCTCACCCAGGTGGCCAACGCCGAGCTTCGCCAGCGTCTGGTCGTGGTGCCGCAGGAGCCGTTCCTCTTCGACGGCAGCATCGCGGCCAACCTCGGCTTCGCTCGCCCGATGCTGTCGATGGACCAGATCGAGCAGGCGGTCATCGACCTCGAGCTCGGCGACTGGCTCGAGAGCCTGCCCGACGGCCTCGACAGCGATGTCGGCCAACGGGGTGCGTCACTGTCGGCAGGTGAGCGCCAGCTCGTGGCGCTGGTGCGGGCGTCGCTCGTCGACCCGGACGTGCTGGTGCTCGATGAGGCGACCTCGTCGGTCGACGCGCTCACCGAGGTCCGGCTCACGCGGGCCCTCGACAAGCTGGCGACCGGTCGTACCACCATCTCGATCGCGCACCGGCTGTCGACCGCGGCTCGGGCCGACCGTGTGCTCGTGCTCGACCACGGTGTCCTGGTGCAGGACGGCCCTCACGACCAACTGCTGGTTCAGGACGGCCCGTACGCCCGGATGTACGCAAGCTGGGTCGCCGCCACCACCGCCACGTGACGGACGCTTGCGGTGAGCGATGAGCATCCCACCGCCCCTCATCCCTCACCACGCCATGCGGCACGTCGGCGGCGGTGAGCGATGAGCGCCTCTCGACCACTCATTGCTCACCGCATCGGTGTCCGGGGTCAGAGGGTGGGGTCGACGAGGACCTTGATGGCGCTCGAGGGGTCGTCGGCGAGCTGCTCGATGGCAGCTGGCAACTCGGCCAGGCTGACGGTCTTGTCGTGCAGGGCGTCGACGTCGACCAGGCCGTCGGCGATGAGGTCGATGACCTCGCCGAACTCGTGGTGCGTGTACCCGAGCGAGGCGGTCACGTTGACCTCTTTGATGAGCCACGTGTGCGGCGAGATGGTGGCGGCACCGCTGGCCAGCCCGACGATGTTCACCCGGCCACCTCGGCGCACGATGTCGACGGCCTGCTGGATGGTCGACGGGACGCCGGCGCATTCGAACACGAGATCGGCGCCGGCGCGCCCGAATCGTTCGGTCGCCTCGGCGGGCGTGATCGCCTCGTCGGCACCGACCGCAAGGGCGAGCGCACGGCGGTGCTCGGACGGTTCGATGGCCACGATGTGCGATGCGCCGCGCGCCTTCGCGCACTGCAGGGTGAGGAGCCCGATGGGGCCACATCCCTGGATGACGACGGTTTCGCCGTCGCGGGGCAACGATCGATCGACTGCATGGAGCGCCACGGTGGTGGGTTCGACCACGCCGGCCTGGTCGTCGGTGATGGGGGCGGTGACACGCACCAGCCGAGCCGCAGGCATCGCGATACGCGGTGCGAAGCCGCCGTGCTTGGGTGCCAGGGCGTCGCGCCCGATCATGCCGAGGAACGCGACGGTGCAGAACGCCGGCCGACCGACCAGGCACTCGGCACACGCACCGCACGGCGGCGCAATGGCAGCGACCACACGGTCGCCCTCGCGCACGTTCGTGACCCCCGTGCCAACGGCGCCGACGATGCCGACCCACTCGTGCCCACAGATGGCTGGGTTGTACGGGCCGGGCCCGAGAAACCCATGGAGGTCGGTGCCGCAGATGCCGCACCGGGTGATGTGCACCACGGCGAGGTCGGGTCCGGCCTCGGGCTCGGGCATCTCGACCAGCTCGAAGCGGCGCTGCGCAGTGACCAGTCCGGCAAGCATCAGGCACCATCCTCGTCGGCGGGCTCTTTGGCCCAGGCGATGCCGCGCCGGAGCAGGGTGTGGAACTCGGCGAGCTCCCAGGAGCCGCGCTCGATGTGGGGCCAGTACATGCCGTTGAACGGCGGGGCCACCATGTCGTAGTGGCTCCGGCAGTGCCCGAGCGTGAAGTACAGGACGCTGCCGACGCCGAGGCGGCGGCGGTACATGACGAGGCGTGGTTCGTCGACCGGCCAGTCGCTCTCGGCGAAACCCGCACCGGTGTTGCCGCTCCAGCGCGTCTCGAGCAGTGGCTCGAGCTCGCCGTGCGTTTCGCTGAGGTACAGCTCGTCGTTGGCGTGGAACGGCTCGATGTCGGCGACCATCGGGTCGTGCACGGCGCCGGGCGAGACCGTCACGAGGTACGGCTCGATCGGCGGGTGCGACAGGAACTGGCTGCCGAGGGTGTCGGCGAACACCGGGAACGCTCTCGGGGTGGTGAACGGGCCTTTGCCCATCTCGACCGGCGGTTCGATGGCGGCGTTGGTGCCGTGCAGTGCGAACCAGCGTCCACCTCGTTCGACCCAGCTGCGCAGCACGTCTTGTGCCGCGTCGCTGGGCCGTACGTTGCAGGTGTAGGTGACGAGGAAGTCGGCAGCCTCGATGACGTCGAGGTCCTCGTAGTCGGAAGCGACGGTGGTGCGGATCTCCTCGTGCTCGGCCAACAGCTGCAGGAGCTGGAGCCGGGCGTAGTCGAAGTCGTGCCACCAACCGCCGCACACGAGGTGGACGTTGATCCGGCGGGTCATCGGACAGCCTCGGTCAGAAGTCGATGCGCTTGGTGTAGCCGCCGTCGATCGTGACGTTGGCGCCGGTGATGAGCGATGCGGCCGGCGACGCGAGGAACGCGATCGTGTTGGCGATCTCGCGCGGCTCGCCGAGGCGCTTCAGCGGCATCTTCGCCACGGTGGCGTCGAAGAACGCCTCCATGTGCGTCTTGATCTTGTCCCAGTTGCCACCCTCGAAGAAGACCGGCCCGGGCGACACGATGTTCACGCGGATGCCCTTGGGGGCGAGCGACTGCGAGAGGTTGCTCGCATAGGCGGTCATGGCGGCCTTCATGGGGCCGAAGCTGCCGGGCCCGGCGAACTCCTCCTGGGCGGCGATCGACGACAAGCAGACGATGGCGCCGCCACCGCCGGCCTCCATCGCCGGCACGATGACCTCGGCGGCCCGGGTGAGACCGAACACGTCGAGCTCGAGGTTCATCTTCCAGCCGTCCTCGCCCTTGCCGCTGGCTCCGGACACGTTGTGCACGAAGATGTCGCAGCCGCCGAGCTCGTCGATGGCCGACTGCAGCCAGCCCTTGTAGGCGTCGGGGTCCGACACGTCGATGCCGGCACCGACCACCTTGTGGCCGTGCTTGCGGAGCGCCTCGACCGCCTCGGTGACGTCGCCGCGTGCGCAGATCGCGACGTCGGCGCCCTCTTCGGCGAGCAGGTCGGCCGTTGCGAAACCGAGCCCCCGCTTGCCACCGGTGATGATTGCCTTCTTGCCTGCCAGACCGAGATCCATGGTGTCTACTCCCACTCGAAGTTGCGAACGAGGCGGAGCATAGGGTGCGACCATGTCCCACCGACGACTTGCACGGACCCTGCCATGACAGCGATGCGCGTCGCCATCGTCACCGGTGCCGGGTCGGGCATCGGCCGCGCCACGGCCGAGCTGTTCCTCTCGAGAGGTTGTGCCGTGGTGGCCGTCGACCTCGTCGAAGGCTCCCTCGCCTGGACTGCCGATCACACCGACGCGGTCGCGCTGCCCGGTGACGTCAGCCTCGATGCCACGAATGCTGCGGCGGTCGCGACTGCGCTCGAGGCGTTCGGGCGCCTCGACGTGGCAGTGCTGAACGCCGGCATGGCGAGTGGGCTCGCGTTCGAGGCCGACGGTTCGCTCGAGCGTCTCGACCAGTTGCTCGCGGTGAACGTTCGAGGTGTGGCGAGCGGCATCCGCAATGCGGCGCCGGCGATGCGAGCCACCAGCGACGCAGGAGCGATCGTGGTCACGGCATCGACCTCCGGCTTCGGCGGTGATCCGCGCAACTACGCCTACAACGCGTCGAAGGCGGCGGTGATCAACCTGGTCCGTGCTGCGGCGATGGATTACGGCAGCCAGGGCATCAGGGTGAACGCCGTGGCGCCCGGGCCTGTCGAGACCGGCATGACGGCACGCCTCACCACCGTGCCCGAACTGCATCACGCGATGGCCCGCCGGATCCCGCTCCAGCGATGGGCGCAGCCGAGTGAGTTGGCCGAAGCGATCTGGTTCCTGGCTTCACCTTCGGCGAGCTTCGTGCACGGTGTTACCTTGCCGGTCGACGGGGGCCTGAGCGCCAATGCCGGCCACTTCGATCTGCCAGAGAGGACTCCAACGCCATGAGCGACGAGAACATCAAGAACTACGAGGACGTCACCGTGTACAGCCTCGAGGATGATCGTGAGCAGGAGCTCATCGATCAGCAGAAGGAGCTGAGTCTCTGTTGGGTCACCAAGGACGGCTCGCCGATGGCAGTCATCATGAGTTACTTCCGCGCTCCGGACGGCACCTTCTGGATGACTGCGAGCGGCCAGCGAAAGCGGATCCCCGCGATGCGCCGTGACCCCCGGGTCGCGATCGTCATCACGTCGACAGGCACCTCGATGAAGGCCGGCAAGACGGTGAGCTACAAGGGCATCGCCACCATCCACGAGGACGCCGAGACGAAGGCGTGGTTCTATCCCGAACTGGCCAAGCGCCTCTACGGCGGCACCACGATCGAGCGCGAGAACGAGTTCGCGAACATGCTGAACTCACCGCGCCGGGTCGTCATCAGCATCGCGCCGGGTCTGCGGGTCGGCTACGACGGCGACAAGATGCGCCTCGCCACCGACAAGTCGCGCGAGGCCGGCACCCTGAAGTTCGTCGACTGATCGACTGGCGAGGCCGCCGCTCGGCGATCGCCGGGCGGTTCGTGGTCAGCCCGGTGGTTCGAGGCCGAATGGGTACGGACCGGTCACGCGGGCCACGGTGCACGTCGGGTCCGTCACCGATGACGGCATGGTCAGCGTGAACGGCGCGGTCGAGCCGGCGGCGACGTCTACCAGGGGGACGTTAACGTGGTCGACGCCGTCGGCCGAGGTGACGGCGATGTCGATGACGTAGCTGCGTGATTCGCCTTCGCGATTGTCGATGGTGCCGCTCACCGAGAAAGAACCACCGGCGGCAGTGCATCGCGTGATCGCTGTGGCGGATCGTCCCGGGTCTGCAAAGCGCTGCAGTTCGCGGTAGGCCGGGCCGGTGAGCACGATG
>JBBDMO010000197.1:0-9045 GCA_040878255.1 Ilumatobacteraceae bacterium | reverse complement strand
CGGGCTCGTGAGCGCCCCGCTGGCGATCGTGCTCGGCGCGCCGGGCACCAACCGTGACAACGACGTCGCCTTCGCGTTGTCCGAGGCCGGGGCCGACCCCGACATCGTGTCGCTGTTGCGGCTTGCCGACGACCCATCGATGCTCAGCCGGGCGCAGATGCTCGTGGTCGCCGGCGGCTTCAGCAACGCCGATGCGCTCGGCGCCGGTCGGATGTTCGCCCTGTCGCTGCAGCACATCGCGCAGACCGAGTTGGCCGAGTTCGTCGCCGCCGGCAAGCCGGTCATCGGCATCTGCAACGGCTTCCAGACGCTCGTCCGTGCCGGTCTGCTGCCGGGCGCGCTGGGGCACAACGCCAGCGGGTCGTTCCAGTGTGAGTGGGTGACGCTCGAGCCACAGGCGAGCCGTTGCGTGTGGACGCAGGACGTCGAGGCGTTCGACTGCCCGATCGCCCACGGCGAGGGCCGGTACGTGCACCCCGACGTCGACGCACTCGACGCCAACGGCCAGGTGGCACTGCGGTACGCCGACAACCCCAACGGCTCGGTCACCTCGATCGCCGGTGTGTGCGACCCGAGCGGAGTGGTCCTCGGCCTCATGCCGCACCCCGAGAACCACGTCACCGACCGCCAGCACCCCCAGCACCGCCGCAACGGTCCGCGCCCGCTCGGCCTGCAGCTGTTCCTGCGCGGCGTCGCACACGCGAGGTCGCGATGACCTTCACGCTCGACGACATCGACCTACTGCTGCCCGGACGCAACGAGGGCAAGGTTCGCGTCTCGTACGACTGGTCCCCCACCGAGCGACTGTTCGTCACCACCGACCGGCTCTCGGCGTTCGACCGGATCATCACGTCGGTGCCCTGCAAGGGCCAGGTACTCAACGAGCTGGCCGCCTGGTGGTTCGACCGCACAGCGCACATCGTGGCGAACCATCTCGTCGAGGTGCCCGACCCGAACGTCACCATCGCCCGCGCCGCCGTGCCACTGCCGGTCGAGGTGGTCGTACGAGGCCACATCACCGGGGTCACCTCCACGTCGCTGTGGCGCCAGTACGCCGACGGGGCACGGGTGCTCTACGGGCACACGCTGCCCGACGGCATCACCAAGAACAGCCCGCTCCCCACCCCGTTGGTCACCCCCACCACCAAGGCCCCGAAGGGCGGCCACGACGAACCGATCACCGTCCCCGAGGTGGTCGAGCGGCAGCTCGTCGAACCACGGCTGTGGGGACGAGTCGTCGAGGCAGCGCTGGAGCTGTTCACCGAAGGTCGTCGTGTGGCCGCTGCCGCCGGACTCATCCTCGCCGACACCAAGTACGAGTTCGGGCTGCGCGTCGACACGGGCGAGCTGATGCTGATCGACGAGGTCCACACGCCCGACTCGTCGCGATACTGGGTCGCCGACACCTACGAGCAGCGGATCACCGGCGGCGACGAGCCGGAGAGCCTCGACAAGGAGGTCGTGCGGCGGGCGCTGCTCGACCTCGGCTACACCGGTGACGGCCCACCACCGACGCTTGCGCCCGAGGTCATCGCCGCAACGAGCGCCCGCTACATCGACACCTACGAGCGCCTCACCGGCCTCGTGTTCGTACCGGCCCAGCAACCGGCAGCCGAACGCATCCAGCGGGCGATCGCCGCCCGACGAGCTCAATGACGGAGCACCACATGCACCCCCACACCACCGATGCGACCGACGCGACCGACGCGATCAACGCCTACGTCGACGACGAGCCCCACGACGAGTGCGGCGTGTTCGGCGTGTCGACGCCCCACGGTGAAGGGGTAGCCCAGCTCGCGTTCTTCGGGCTCTTCGCTCTGCAGCACCGGGGCCAGGAGGCGGCCGGCATCGCGGTCAGCGACGGCAGCCGCGCCCGCCTCCACAAGGACGCAGGTCTGGTGGCCAACGTGTTCACTCCCGAGACGCTGGCCCCGTTGTCGGGCTATCACGCGATCGGCCACACCCGCTACAGCACCACCGGCGCCAACGCCGTCCGGAACGTGCAGCCGTTCCTGGTCGAGACCATGCACGGCCCGCTCGCCGTCGCTCACAACGGCAACCTGGTCAACGCACCGGAGCTGCGCGACGAGCTGCTCGCCAAGGGCTTCGGGCTCACCGCCACCAGCGACACCGAGGTCCTCACGCTGATGCTCGCCGCCGCCGGTGGACGTACGTGGGAGGAACGCATCGAGCGCACGCTGCCGGCGTGGAAGGGTGCCTACTCGCTCGTCGTCCTGGCGGCCGACCGCGTCATCGCCGTGCGCGACCCATGGGGCTTCCGCCCGCTCAGCGTCGGCCGCCTGCCCCACGGTGGCCACGCCGTTGCGTCCGAGACCTGCGCCCTGACGACGCTCGGTTGCGTCGATATCGACGAGGTCCGGCCCGGCGAGATCGTCACGCTGCACGGCGCCGAGATCCACCGGCGGGCAGCACTCGCACCCGCGACCACGCAGGCGCGGTGCACGTTCGAGTTCGTCTACTTCAGCCGCCCCGACAGCGTGTGGGCCGGCCGCGGCATCCATCACGTTCGCCAACGCCTGGGCGAAGAGCTCGCTGCCGAGCACCCGGTCGACGCCGATGTCGTCATCCCCGTCCCCGACTCGTCGATCCCCGCCGCCATCGGGTTCAGCCGTGCCAGCGGCATCCCGCACAACGACGGTCTCATCAAGAACCGCTACATCGGCCGCACCTTCATCGAGCCCACACAGGACCTTCGCGAACGCGGTGTCGCGCTGAAGTTCAATGCGCTCGGCGAGAACCTCGCCGGCAAACGCGTGGTCATGATCGACGACTCGCTGGTTCGCGGCACCACCGCCGGCCCACTGGTACGGATGCTGCGCGACGCTGGCGCCACCGAGGTGCACGTCCGAATCACGTGCCCACCGATCACGAGCCCGTGCCACTTCGGTGTCGACATGGGCCACGACGACGACCTGATGGCGGCGAGGTTCTCGATCGACGAGATGCGCGACATCATCGGTGCCGATTCCCTCGGCTTCCTCTCGGAGGACGGGATGATGCGGGCCACCACCGACCGACTCGACGACACACCCGAGCAGCGGGCGGCCGGCTACTGCAACGCGTGTTTCACCGGGCGCTACCCGATCGAGGTCGGCAGGGCTCAGGCCAAGCTCGGCTTCGAGGGAGTGCTGGCCTGATGCGGGTGCTGGTCGTCGGCCGTGGCGGCCGCGAGTCGGCGATCCTGTGGGCGTGCGAGCAGCATGGTCACGTCGTGGTCGCGGCCGACGCGTTCGACGAGGTCGCCCACGCCGATGTCGACCTCGTGATCGTCGGCCCCGAGGCCGCACTCGTCGACGGCACCGCCGACCGTTGCGCGGCGGCGGGCATCGCGTGCTTCGGCCCCACAGCCGCCCTCGCCCGGCTCGAGAGCTCGAAGGGCTTCACCCGGGCGCTGGCCAAGCAGCTCGGCATCGCCTCGCCGGCGTTCCATCGATCCGACGATCATCACGACGCCATCAAGTGGTGGCGTCAACTGGGCAAGCCGGTGGTGGTCAAGCTCGACGGTCTGGCCGGCGGCAAGGGCGTCATCGTGCCGTCCACCCCTGCCGAGACCGACGCCGCCATCCGTGCGCTCGCGGCGTTGGGCCCGATCGTGCTCGAGGAGCGCCTCACGGGGCCCGAGTGCAGCCTGATCGCCGTGTGCGACGGCACGACCGCGCGGCCGCTGCCGATCGCGCAGGACCACAAGCGCATCGGTGAGGGCGACAGCGGCCCGAACACGGGTGGCATGGGCGCATATGCGCCGGCACCCATTCCCTACGACGCCGATGCGCTCACCGCGCAGTTCATCCAGCCGGTCATCGACCACTTCGCCGCCAAGGGCCAGCCGTACGTGGGGGTGCTGTACGCCGGCCTCATGCTCACCGCCGACGGCCCCGTGCTGCTCGAGTACAACTGTCGCTTCGGCGACCCCGAGGCGCAGGCCATCATCCCGCTGCTCGACAACGACCTCGCCGAGCTGGCGCTCGCGTGCTGCCAGGGTCGCCTCGCCGACACTGCGGTGGTCGTGCGTCCCGGTGCTGCGTGCACTGTCGTCGCCGCCGCCCCCGGCTACCCCGACGCCCCCATCCTCGGCTCCCCCATCACCCCCACGAACTTCGGCACCACAGCGGGCCTCGGCCCCGACGACGTGCCGCGGTTCGTGGTGTTTCCGGCGGGGACGGACGGAGCGGTGGTCACGGGTGGGCGCGTGCTCGCGGTCACCGGGCTCGGCACCGACCTGGCCGCAGCTCGCACTGCGGCGTACGAACGCATGGCCGAGATCTCGTTCGAGGGCATGCAGGTGCGCCGCGACATCGGCTGGCGCGCCGTGGGTGCCGGGTTGTCGTCGTACGCGGCCGCAGGGGTCGACATCGACGAGGGCACGCGAGCCGTGTCGCAGATGAAGGCTGCCGTCGAGCGCACCCACGGCCCAGCCGTGCTGGCAGGCGTCGGCAGTTTCGGCGGGGCCTTCAGTGGCGCGGCGATCAAGGCGCTCGACGATCCGGTGCTCGTCGCCAGCACCGACGGCGTCGGCACGAAGGTCGAGCTCGCAGCCCGGCTCGGCAAGTACCGCGGCGTCGGCAAGGACATCGTCAACCACTGCATCGACGACGTGCTGGTGCAGGGCGCGAAACCGCTGTTCTTCCTCGACTACATCGCGTCGAGCAAGCTCGATGCCGACCAGGTGGCCGAGGTCGTCACCGGCATGGCCGAGGCGTGCGAGGCCGCCGGATGCGCGCTACTGGGCGGCGAGACGGCCGAGATGCCCGGCGTCTACGCGCCCGGCGCGTTCGACATCGCCGGAACCCTGATCGGGCTGGTCGACCGAGCCGACCTGCTCCCCCGCACCGATGTGGCACCGGGCGACGTGCTCATCGGCGTCGGTTCCAGCGGGCCGCACACCAACGGCTACTCGCTGCTCCGGAAGGTGTTCGAGTGGATGCCCATGGACGCCGTCCCGGCCGGTTTCGACCGCACCCTCGGCGAAGCCCTGCTCGAGCCGCACCGCAGCTACCTCCACGTCCTCGATCCGGTGATTCGATCGGGCCGGGTGAAGGCGCTCGCGCACATCACCGGCGGCGGGCTCCCGGAGAACCTTCCCCGCGTGCTGCCGAGCACGTGCGACGCCACCGTTCGCCTCGGCTCGTGGCCCGTGCCGCCACTGTTCCAGCTGGTGCGCGACGCCTGCACCTCGCTCGACGCCTACGAATTGCATCGCACGCTGAACATGGGTATCGGCATGGTGCTGGTGTGCGGCGCCGACGACGTCGCCACGGTGCAGGGCCTGATCGACGAACCCACCTGGGTCATCGGCAAGCTCACCCCCGGCACCCGCCAGGTGAACCTCGCCTGACTTTTCGTTCATGCGAACGTCAGGCACGTGTGCGCGTGTCTAGCGTCTGCACATGGAGTCCTCATCGCCTCGCCTCGTGCTGATGGCGTCGGGCAACGGCTCCAACGCCCAGGCCGTCATCGACGCCTGTGCCGCCGGCGACCTGCCTGCCGAGGTCGTGGCCGTCGTGTCCGATCAGCCCAGCGCACACGTGCTGCATCGTGCCCGCGTCGCCGGGATCGAAGCGATCGTCATTGCCCGCATGCCCGGCGAGGACCGCCGCGGCTACGACGCTCGGCTCGCCGATGACGTCGGCGCGCTGCAGCCCGACCACGTGGTGCTGCTCGGCTGGATGCGCATCCTGACCTCGGCCTTCCTCGACCGGTTCCCCGGCCGCGTCATCAACCTCCACCCGGCGCTCCCCGGCGAACTGCCCGGCACGCACGCGATCGAGCGTGCGTTTGCCGAGTTCGAGGCGGACGAACGGACCCACACCGGCGTCATGGTCCACCTCGTGCCCGACGAGGGTGTCGATGACGGACCGGTGCTCGCGACCACGGTCGTCCCCATCCATGCCGACGACACCGTCGACACCTTCGCCCGGCGCATGCACGCCGCCGAGCACCTCCTGATCATCACCACCCTTGCCGCGCACTGCCGCGACCCGAAGGAGATCCACGCATGAGCAACGACAAGCTGTTCGACCGGTTCGAGGCACTCACGTTCGACGATGTCGTCATCGTTCCCGGCTACAGCAACGTGCTGCCCGACACCGTCGAGACCGCTGCACGGTTCGCCGCCGACATCGAGCTCGCAGTGCCACTGGTGTCGGCGGCGATGGACAAGGTCACCGAGGCCCGCATGGCCATCGCGATCGCTCGCGAAGGCGGCATCGGCGTCATTCACCGCAACCTCTCGATCGCCGAGCAGGCGGCCGAGGTGCAGAAGGTGAAGCGCAGCCAGAGCGGCATGATCACCGACCCTGTCACCCTGTCGGCCACCGCCACGTTGCACGACGCCGAGGAGTTGATGAACCGGTTCCGGTTCAGCGGCATGCCGATCATCGCTGCCGACGGTCGACTCGTGGGCATCCTCACGAACCGCGACATCCGCTTCTGCGAGGGCAGCGACTTCGATCGTCCCGTCTCGGACTTCATGACGTCGTCGGGCCTGGTGACGGCCGAGGTCGGCACCACGCTCGAGCAGGCCAAACTCGTGCTGCAGAAGCACCGCATCGAGAAGCTGCCGCTGGTCGACAGCGATGGTTTCCTGCGAGGTCTCATCACGGTGAAGGACATCCAGAAGCGCCAAGAGTTCCCCAACGCCACCCGCGACGGCGGCGGCCGCCTGCGGTGCGCCGCTGCGGTCGGTGTGGGCGCCGACCTCGAGGACCGGATCGACGCGCTGTTCGCGATGGAGGTCGATGCGGTCGCGATCGACACCGCGCACGGTCACTCGGCAGGCGTCATCAAGGCGATCGAGCGGATCAAGTCGAACTGGCCGAGCCTGCCGGTCGTCGCCGGCAACGTCGTGACCGAGGAGGGGGTCGAGGCGTTGCACGCCGCCGGCGCCGATGCGATCAAGGTCGGCGTGGGTGCCGGCTCCATCTGCACCACGCGTGTCATCAGTGGTGCGGGCATGCCGCAGCTGTCGGCGATCTGGTTCACCACCCGTCGTGCCCGTCAACTGGGCGTGCCGATCATCGCCGACGGCGGCGTCACCTACTCCGGCGATGTGGTGAAGGCGATTGCTGCCGGTGCCGACACCGTCATGCTCGGGTCGTTGCTGGCCGGCACCGACGAGAGCCCCGGCGAGATGGAGCTCATGGAGGGACGGCGCTACAAGACCTACCGCGGCATGGGGTCACTCGGTGCGATGCAGGGCCTCGGAGCCGACCGCTACGCGAGTGGGCAGGCGTCAGCGGTCGGCGCGGCCAGTCGCAAGCTCGTGCCCGAGGGCATCGAAGGTCGCGTCGCCTACGCCGGCACGCTCGGCGACGTGACGTACCAGCTCGTCGGTGGTCTGCGCAGCGGCATGGGGTACGCCGGGGCCGACACGCTCGAGGCGCTGCGTACCGGCTCACGGTTCATGAAGGTGACCACGGCGGGCCGCGAGGAGAGCCACCCTCACGACGTCACGATCACCAAGGAAGCACCGAACTACCAGCGCGGCGCCGGCTGAGCCCTCACGGCCTCCGGCCCGTGAAGGCGAGCAGGCGCGCTTGCGGGTCGGCGTCGTCGGCGACCTCGACGCGAGAGCCGAAGATGCCGGGACGCCGCATCGCATCACCCATCGGCTCGAGCGTCGCCAGCACACGAGCGACGTTCATCGGTTCGAGGCGCTCGTCCACGCCGAATGTACGGGCAAGGTCCCACGAATGGATCGTCAGGTCGCCGACGTTGAAGCCGATCATGCCGTCGACGGTGTTGGGGCGACCGAATGCCTCGACCTCGCAGTGCAGGACGCCGTCGTGGTCGAGCACCTCGAGCAGCGCCTCACGGGTGTCGGACCACGCCTGCGCCGGATCCTCGCCGGCGAAGACGGATGTGTCGGCGGCGAACGGGTCCGTCGTGACGGGCGCGCCCGTGATGATCGACTCGAAGTACCGCTGGATCGCGATGACATGGCCGAGGACGTGGCCGGCAGTCCACCCCTCGCACGGAGACATCCGGCCCCACCCGTCGGCGGGGGCGAGGCGGACGACGTGGTCGAGGCCGTACAGGGCCCGGGTGTAGGCACGGAGGTTGTCGCTCATGGCGGCGACACTAGGCCCGTCTGGCAGGCTCATCGGATGCGTAGATCCATCGACGACTACCCCTTCGCCGAGTCCGACCTCCCGCCCGGCGACGAGGACGCTCAGCAGGTGTCGTGGGCAGTCGCGATCAGCGACGACTACGACGACGCCGAGCCCCGCGTCGTCCTCACGGTCGAACTGGTCGGTGCCCCCGGCGAAGGCCTCATCGCCCACCTCACCCCCACTCATGTCAGGCGACTGCGCGTGGCCCTGCGCGACGCGATGCGAGAGATCGGCGAGGACCCGGGCGCCTGATCACGGTCCTGTCTTCACGGTTTGGTGTTCACGGCGCGGAGCTCACCGGTCAGGAACGTCGTCGGCTCCGACGTCCAGGCGTAGTCGTCGAGCGGTTCGGTGTACCCGCTGACCCAGAACGTCAGGTCGTAGACGATGCGGGCCGTGATCGTGACCGTGCCCGGTCCCGGAGGCGTCCACGTGCATGGTCCGTTCACACCCGGCTCGCTCTGGTCTGCCAGGACGGGAAACGACGGCAGCGCCGAGCCATCGCTGGTGGCGGCCACCGCGGGGACGCACGAGACGATGCCGGCAAACGGCGTCGACGGCTTGTCGGGGTTGGGGGTGAACGCCACGATGAAGTCGAGGTCGCGAGGCACTGCGATCAGGGCGAGCGTCGACCCGCGGAACCGCGCGGTGTTCGAGCGCTGCGTGACCCACGCCGCTGGCTCGATCGCCAACCATGCCGGGTACCGGGTGACGAGCCCACCGAACTCATCGACCACCGGGTTCTCGAACACGGTCGGCCGGAACAACTGGAGCGCATTGCGAAGCGCATCGATCCGCACCGTGGGGTCGAGCAACGGGTCCTTGGCGCGGACCTCGATGAACCCGCGAAAATTGATGTTGTAGTAAGTCCTGTCACAGAACACCGAGAAGGTACGGGTCGCCTCGTCGAGGG
>JBBDMO010000196.1:0-9052 GCA_040878255.1 Ilumatobacteraceae bacterium | reverse complement strand
GGTCGCGCTCGGGGGCGAGCTGGTCGAGCCACGCGAGGGAACGGCCGTACTGGTACGTCAGCGTGGCGTCGGCCGGAGCCGCGCACCCGGTGCGCGAGCACTGTCGAGGCATCGTCGGAACCGTACCGATGCGTTCTTGATGAGTGGTGGATGCCACATCACCGCAGGTGGTGCAACAGGCCGCTGACCGTTTCGTGACGCACCGATAGCCGTAACATGCACCCATGAGCAACCTGCCGCCGCCGCCTCCGCCGCCTCCCCCGGGCCGCACGCCCGGCGGTCGCCAGCAGCCCGGCCAGCAGCCACCCGAGCGTGGCGGGTCGGGCCGGCCGTCGTTCGGCAGCGGATGGCCGAAATGGACGCTCCCGGTCATGGTCGCGATCCTCGTGACGATGTTCGTCCTTCCTCGATTCTGGCCGAGCGACCAGGGTGACCAGCTCTCGTACACCGAGTTCATCGCACAGGCCGAGGCCGGCGAGGTGAAGACCGCGGTGGTCAACAACACCACCAACACGATCACGGGCGAGCTCACCGACGGCACCGAGTATGCGACCACCGGCGGCGGCGATCGCGGCGTCAGCGCGGCCGACGAGGCAATGCTTCGCGAGCAGGGTGTCGACCTCGACTTCATCACCCCTCAGACCAGCTGGCTCTGGAGCTGGGCGGGCATCCTCCTGCCGTTCCTGCTCCTCATCGGATTCTTCGTCTGGATGCAGCGCCGTGCCATGGGCCAGGCGGGCAGCATCATGTCCGTCGGCAAGAGCCGAGCGAAGACGTTCAACCCCGACAAGCCCTCCACCACGTTCGCCGACATCGCCGGATACGAGGGTGTGAAGCAGGAGATCACCGAGGTCGTCGACTTCTTGCGCATGCCCGAGCGCTTCCGCGAGATCGGGGCACGCGTGCCGAAGGGCATGCTGCTGGTCGGCCCCCCCGGCACGGGCAAGACCCTGTTCGCCCGGGCGGTCGCCGGTGAGGCCGGTGTCGGCTTCTTGTCGGTCACCGGTTCGGACTTCATGGAGATGTTCGTCGGTGTCGGCGCCAGCCGCGTTCGCGACCTGTTCCAGCAGGCCCGCAAGATGGGCCGGGCGATCATCTTCATCGACGAGATCGACTCGATCGGCCGCAAGCGCGGCGCCGGCCTCGGTGGCGGCCACGACGAACGCGAGCAGACGCTCAACCAGATGCTCGCCGAGATGGACGGGTTCGAGACGAGCGAGGGCATCGTCATCCTCGCCGCCACCAACCGTCCTGACATCCTCGATCCGGCCCTGCTCCGTCCCGGCCGGTTCGACCGCCAGATCGTCGTGCCGCTCCCGGAGTCGGAGGAGCGCCATGCGATCTTGAAGGTCCACAGCCGCGACAAGCGCATGGGTCCTGACGTCGACCTCGAGGTCATGGCCAAGGCGACACCCGGCATGAGTGGCGCCGACCTGGCCAACCTCGTGAACGAGGCCGCCCTGTTCGCAGTGCGCCGCAACAGCCAGCAGGTCGAGCGGCTCGACTTCGAAAACGCTCGTGACCGCGTCGTCATGGGTGCCCGTCGCGAGAGCCTCGTGCTCAGCGCCGAGGAGCGTCGGGCCACCGCGATCCACGAGGGTGGCCACGCCGTCCTCACGGTCGTGCTGCCCCACGCCGACCCGCTGCACAAGGTCACCATCCTCCCTCGCGGCATGGCGCTCGGCGTGACGTGGAGCCTGCCCGAAGAGCGGCACACGTACTCGAAGGACTTCTTCGAGGACGTCATCTGTCGTGCCATGGGCGGCCGTGTTGCCGAAAAGATCGTGTACGGCCACATCAACTCGGGTGCGGCCAACGACCTCGAGCAGGCCACGGGAATCGCACGCCGCATGGTGCGCGAGTGGGGCATGAGCGAGCGCGTCGGCCCGATGGCGTGGCACGGCCAGCAGCAGGTGTTCCTCGGCGAAGACCTCATGACCAGCGGTCGCGAATACTCCGACGACACGGCGCGGATGATGGACGAAGAGATCTCGCGGATCCTGCTCGAGCAGGAGCAGCGTGCGCACGAGCTGCTCGTCAAGCACCGCGCCGGCCTCGACCTCGTCGCCGAAGCACTCCTCGACAAGGAGACCATCGACGGCTCCGAGGTCGCTCAGCTCGTCCAGGCCGGCATGGACGAGACCGTCCCGCACCCCAGCGAGGCCACCAACACCAACTGATCAGTCGTGGTGCTCGCAGCCGCCGGTGGGGCGGCTGCCGGGCTCGCGGGCCTCTGCGATCGCCGCCCACAGATCGGTTGCGGTCACACGGCCCAGGAAGCTTGCGTGCACCACGCCGTCAGCATCGGCCAAGACCAGCGTGGGCACCGCGTCGATCGCGTACCGCTGATGCAGGTCGCGGTGGGCCGTGTACTCGACCTCGGCGAAGCCGAGCATCGTCGTCTCGGATGCTCGCCCCTTGGCCACCGTGTCGGCACAGGTGTGACACGACGCCGAGGTGAACGCGACGAGCAACCACGGACGGTCGGCCTGCGCGAACGTGGCGGTCGGGAAATCGGACCGGTCGAGCTGGGACGGTGCCTCGTAGTTCGCCTGGGTCGGCGCATCGACGGTTCGCCGCTGTCGGGCAACGACCGCGAACGCGCCGACGAGCACCACGATCGCCGCTGCCATGACCAGACGTTCCACGGCGGTCAGCCTGCTAGCGCGAACGAGCCGGAACGGCCACGCAGGTCGGCACCGCGCGGTAGCAACCGCTCGACGAAGATGCTCTGATCGCTCGTGACGACGAACGGGACGCCGATGGCGGACGGGTCATTGATGGGGATCGTGAGGACGGCACCGGCGGCGAGCGGCAACGCCTCGAGCCCCGGCACCGGCACCAGCCCGCCGGTACCCAGCGTGCTGACGGTCACCGTGGTGGCGATGTTGTCGGCATTCAGCACCACGATCGCCTCGTCGACGGCGATGTCACTGCTGATCGCCGCCGACCACCGGCGCGACGCCAGCTCCGGAGGCGAGCCCATCACGACGGACGTCGCAACGCTGTCTCCGGCGGGCCGCGTGATGACACGCTCGACCACGATGGATGCGGTGGAGAACGTCGAGAACACGACACCGTGGCGGCCGTCGGGCAACTGTGCCTCGTCGGCGGTGTCGAAGGTGACGACGCGGCCCTTCGGTACCGTGATCTCTCGATCGTTGGTGAACTCGGCCGAGACCGGTGCCCCGAGGAACACCGGGTACACCGTGACGTCCTCGTCGGTCGGGTTGAAGATGCTGTAGCTCTCGGTGATGCCCGTGCCCCGCTCACCGTCGGCGAACCAGTACTGCGTCGACAGTGAAGGCGCCCCCAGGGTCATCGTGTAGCCGAGCCGACCTCCACCGACATAGTGCTGCGATCGTCCAGCCACGACCCGGCCGCGGCTCGCGACGACTTCGGCAGCAACGACCGGCTCGTCGCGGGCACCCAGCTCGACCACCTGCACCGAATGACCCGGCACCGGATATCCCTGCAACCGGGACGGTCGGCGGACGCCGTCGGCCGTGACGAAACCGATGTCGACGATCGCCGCATCGGGGTACGGATTGGTGAGCACGAGCTGCTCCGTGCTGCCGTCGACCGTGAAGCCATCGGCGAAGTACCAGTCCGACGATGCTGCATTTGCGCATGCGGCCACGGCGTCGCCGGCCGGGTGTCGGGCCACCTGCTCGACGAACCCACCACCACCGTTGATCTCGACGACGGCCGCCACGAACGACCCGGACGGCTGCATCTCGACCAGATCGACCGTGGTCGCCGAGCGCGGCTCGACCGTGATCGGGCGCGACGCCGACGGTGGACCTGCCGTCGATTCGTCGGACGACGTCGTGTACGCGGTGACGGTGCCGGTCATGGCTTCGTCGTTCGGGTTCGTGATCGTGACCGATCCACCGACGTCGGCCTCGCCGGCCGGCACACCCGGACAGAACCACGATGACGTGATGAACGATCCGGTGGGCACGAACGGCATCGTGGGTCGGCCCAGCGACGCGAACGACGCCTGCAGCACAACCGGCTCGCGCCTCGACGCGAGAGCCAGGCCCGTGAGGGCGAGGACCACTGCCACGACGGTGGCGATGGCGCGACGCGGCGTCATGACTCGACCGCCGACTGCACGAGGGGATCGAGCGTGATGACCGGCTCGACCGGCTCGTTGCGAGTACGCACGGCGCGACGACCACGCCGGGCACCGATGTTCGTAGTGGCCAACGCGACGACGCACCAGCCGAGCAGCTGGGCAAAGACCCACAGCGCGTGGGTTCGCTCCGTCTCGTAGGCGAGTTCGGCCGTCCCGGCAGCAGGCGTGTCGAAGGCCATGGTGGAACCGAAGGCGGGCCGCGGTGGCACATCGATGCCATCGACGGAGAGCGCCCAGGCCCGGTCGAACGGCACAGCGACGTGCACCGTGGCACCGGCTTCGACCGGCGCAGTAGCTGCGTCACGATGGTCGGCGCCGATCATGATCGGCGCTGCTCCGCTGATGTCGGCCTGGGCGAGTGCCTCGACGCCGGCCGCGCCCGACGCATCGGCACCGGAGGCCGTGAGCACCGACCGCTCCGCCACCCAGGCACGGTTCTCGTACACCAGGAAGTTGGGAGGGCTGTACACCTGGGCGAGGTCGAGCTGATCGCCCAGCGCATCGACGAGCCCGGCCGGGGGGGCCACCGGGTCGCGGCTGGTGGACACGGCGCCGTCGACGAGCGGCACCACGACATAGCGCACGGCGTACGGGGCCAGCAACCGGCCGGCGCGAGTGGTGGTGCCGAACGAGATCGCATCGAGGGCACCGGCGATGTCGTCGTCGGATCCGGTGGCCGGGGCAGGCCAGGCATCAGCCAGGTCGAGGTCGCCACCACTCGTGATCGCGTAGCCGACACCAGGGCGGTACTCGGTGGGCCGCGCTGGCACGACACCGTCGTCACCCACCCAGAGCACGCGATAGTCGCCGGAGGCATCGTCGGGGAACCAGCCGAGCAGATCAGCCATCGTGGTGGTGGGCATGTTCCACCGTCCGTTGCCGAGAGCCAGCACGCCGGGCACCATGCCGACCCCGACAGCAACGCAGGCAAGCAGGCTGAGAGGCTGGCGCCACCCGAAGCTGCCACCGCGCACGTCGAGCTCGAACGATCCGACCACGCAGCCCGCCGCGAGCGCCAGGCCAACGGCCACCGGCACCAGCACGATGCCCGGCTCGGGCAGACGGAACGGCATCGCCCCGCGGTCGTCAAGCACCGCGAACCACGCAAAGGCAATCACGAGGGTGCCACCGCGTGCAGCCCATCCCAGGCGCCATCCACGTCCGACGAGCAGCGAGACGACGACTGGCAGGTACAGCGCAAGGGCGATTACCGCAGCACTCGTGCGCCCGAGGTCGAAGGTGAGTAGTTGAAGCACCGTGTTGCCCCGGTCACCAACGGGTGTGGGGCCGACGAACGACGACCAACCACCATCGCTCACGAGCGACACGAGCCACGGCAGGCCGAGCAGGGCACCGCCGGCCACCGCCACCACGCCGGCCACCGCGAACCGCAGTGCCGAGCGCATCGGCGCCCCGGTGAACAGCGTGGCGACGGCGAGCAGCACCGACACGGACAGAAGCATCAGCAGGTAGGACGGCTCGAACGCGACAACGATCGCCGCAACCAGGACGCCGCCGGCCAGCAGGCGAACGTGTCGACGGGAACCGAACCCGATGACGCGCTCACCGGTTTCGTCGGCCGGGCCCGGTTGGAGCCCGGCAAAACGACGCATCAGATCGATCGACCACGGCATCGCAGCGAACACGAGCAGCGCACCCCAACGCCCCATCGACAACGAAGCGGCAGGGAGCGGCACCAGTGCGTAGAGCGCCGTCGTGACGAGGCGCGCCCGCGTCAGGCTGTACGCCGAGGTGAGTCGCCACATGCCGGCCGCTGCGACGATGACGAGCCCCACGATCGTGATCGTGTGGAACAGGCCCATGCGGAAGAGAGTGACCACGCTGCCTGCGGCGACGACGGCGAAACCGGTGGGCAACGGGGCCGACGCACCGAGGCCGCGAGGGTTCCAACCGTTCGCGTACGACCGCAACAACCCGGACGGCCCGTCGGGGAACGGTAGGAACTGCCCGAACCGCGGCACACCTGCGGCGATGACGTGACGCCCGCCGATGAGGACCGCTGCAACGAGGACCAGGAAGCCGATCGCCGCCGCACCGCCAGACCGCTCACGCCAGGCCTTGTTCTGCTGCGTCGGGTCGGGCCGTGCGTCGCGCGAGCGCAGGTATGCGGCGACTCGGGCGCTGCCACGGATCTGGAGGCCGACGACCTCCCGGTCGGGGACCAGGCGCGTCGCGGCGATCTCGCGACGCCGTCGCACGATGTGGGCGATGTCGGGCACGAGGCCCACCAACCCGCGCAACCCGGCCCACCCACGCGCGGCATGCCCGGAGAACAGAGAGGCGACGAACTGGGCCAACGTGACGACGACCAACTCGAGCAGCAGCAACGGCAATCGACGGGCACCCGTCAGCGCTGCCACGGTGAACATCCGGTGGCGCTCTCGCATCGCCACATGATCGAGGTCGGGACGACGCTCGACCAACGACTCGCGGTGGCGCGCCCGCGCCGACGGCACGACCAGGACGCGGGCGCCCTGCAGGTGTGCCCGCCAGCACAGATCGACGTCCTCTCCGTGATAGGCGATGTCGGCGTCGAAACCCCCGAGGCTGGTGAACAGGTCGGCCCGCACGAGCAGGCACGCCGACGGCAGCGCGAACACGTCGCGCACGGCATCGTGCTGTTCCTGGTCGGTCTCACCGGGCTCGACCATCGGGTCGACGTCACCGAAGCGGTCGACGCCGTACCCGACGTGCTGCAGGACCGTCGAATCGTTCCAGTCGACGAGCTTGGGCCCCACGATGCCGGCGTTCGAGCGGTAGACCTCCTCGACCAGCAGGCGGATCGCATCAGGGTCGAGCGCGACGTCATCGTGAAGGAAGCAGAAGAACCCGTTCTCGCCCTCGACGAGGCGGAGGACCTCGTTGGCGACCGGTCCGAAGCCCAGATCATCGACGGCTCGGACGAACGCCCTGGGTACGGCCTCGGTGATGGTCCGAGCAAGATCGCCCGGGTCGCCGGCCACCAGCACGAGCACCTTCAGATTCGCGTAGTCCTGGCGCGACAGCCCAGCAAGAGCTTCGTCGAACCACGGGCCGGGCTCGTGCACGATCATGACCGCCACGACTGGCGGGGCGAGAGTGCTGGCCGGTTCCACGATCATGCGAGGCTAGCGGTGCCGGGGCGTGCGCACCGGTCAACGGGGAACCCTGCGGACGCAGCGCCGGCCTCGACAATCCGGAACCGCGTCGGAGTGCTTGCAAAAGTTAGCACTGTGCGCTACGCTGCTCGCAGTTCGCCGACCACCGTCGGCCCGACCGAGGAGACGTCGACCATGACCGCCACCACGAACACCAGCACGAACACCAGCACGAACACCAGCACGAACACCGCATCGTTCGACGCTGTCGCCGACAAGCTCGCCGGCCTCGCCCGCGACACCGCATACGTGCTCATCGGCGCCGGAGTACTGACCGTTCAGCAGCTGCAGGTGCGCCGCCGCGAGCTTGCTGGCACCCTGGGCGAGAACCCGGTCGTCAAGCAGCTCAGCACCACCTCGCTGCCGACCAAGCAGCTCGAGGACATCGTGGCCCGCCTCGAGTCCGGCTTCGGCCAACTCGACGAGCGGTTCGAGACGATCGAGTCGAAGCTCGACGCTGCTGTCGCCGCACTCGAAGACCGCCTCCCCGAGCAGGCCGGTCAGCTCCTCGGCCAGGCGCACGACGCTGCCAGGGCCGCACGCAAGCAGGTCCTCGGCCTCATCCGCAACGCAGCCTGACCCCCACGCTCACCCGAACCAGCCGCTCACGTCGACCACCAAGTCGGTAGCTGCGCTCGACACGACACACCACTCCCCCGATGCCGAGGTCCGCACGTTCACGGGACTGGCAACGTTCGTCGACGCTGGATACCGCAGCATCGACAGCGCCGGGGTCACGGCGAGGCACGGATGCACCGTCACGTACCCCGAGCGGGATGGTGAGACCGCTGTGAACTGTGCTGCCACGGCGCGCACGCTGCCCACGCCGGGCAGGCCGCCAGCTGAGGCCACCTGGACGCGCCGGGTCGAACCAGCAGCGAGCCGCGTGGCAAAACCGAGGCCGATCCTGCTGTCGGCCAGACGGAACGGCACGACGGCGTAGAAATCGGTCGAGGCAGACGGCCCGAACCAGCCGCTGACGTCGATGGCGAGGTGCATCGGCACGCTCAGGAAGAGGCACACCTCACCGGTTGCGCCCGACACGGCGACATCGGCCCCGTTGGTCGACGACTCGCGGGCGTTGACGTTCGACGAGCTGGCCCAGGGCCGTGGCGCGTCGCACGGCCACGCGGTGATGAAGCCCTGAGCCGCAGCGTCGAGGGCATGGATCGTGATCGAGGCGGCCGTGCTGTCAGGGGCACCGGCGCCGTACCCGCGGGTGGGCACACGGACGACCGTGCCTGCCGGCAGGATCCCCCCGCGTCGCGAGTCGAATCGTCGTTGGGTGACGATCGGTTCGAAGCGCGCCGGGCCGCTCGGCGAGTACGAACCGGTCAGGTCGATGACGACGCTCGTGGTGATGCTGCTGAACACGCAGAAGGTGCCGTCCGTTCCCAACGGGACGATCGCCGAACCGCTGACGACCGAGCCGGGCCGGGATTGGATGATCGAGGTGAACGGCCGCTCGATGCCACACGGATACGCGGCGAGGTAGCCCTGGGCGAGGCTGTCGACCGTGACGAAATTGACCGCCACGGCCGTCGTGCCGGCGGGGACGGAGGGACGCACCACCAGGGTGCAGCCACCCACCAGCGGCGACGCCTCCGTCCCACCGGTGCCGTCGCGGGTGTCGATCAGGCGCACGGGCACGGTGGGCGTGAACCGGGCTGCGGGCGACGCCGCCTGGACCCCGGTGACGGGCGGCGCGTTGCGGGTGCCGCAGGCCGACCCCGGCTGCGGCTGCGGTTGCGGG
>JBBDMO010000195.1:0-9087 GCA_040878255.1 Ilumatobacteraceae bacterium | reverse complement strand
CCTTTCGATGGCCGCCTACCTTCGCGACCGCGCTCGTCTCGCGCATCGTGACGCGAGCGAGTGGGTTCGCTCCGGCCGGTTCCTGCTCCGTTACACGAGCATCGCCGACGCCGCCATCAGCCGCCGCCTCTCGGGCTCACAGATCAGCGCGATCCGCTCCGTCGTCACCCGCTCGAACGCCGGCGTCCTCGACGACACCCAGGACTGGCTCATCGAGACCCTCGAACTGCTCACCGCCGCCGACACCGAACAGGCCTGCCACCGCTGGCGCGAACGGGCCGACGCGATCACCGACACCCCCGAACCGAAGATCCCGACACGATCGCTCCGCACGGCGTCGCTCGACGACGGCACCCTGCTCGGGAGGTTCGTCCTCGACCCCGCCGCGGCGGCCGCGTTCACCAAGGCACTCGGCATCGCCCGCCACTGGGACGGCACCACCGACACCCGATCCGTCACCGACGCGAACGCCGATGCCTTCGTCGACATCCTCGCGTTCTTCAACGCCAACCACGACCGAGCCGGCACCCCACGCCACCGGCCCCATCTCGAGCTCGTCCTCGACCACGGCGACACCAACGCCACCACCACCGACGGGCGCACAATGCCAGCCCACGCCACCGACGCCTTCCTGTGCGACTGCGTCATCCACCGCGTCGTGCGCGCCCGATCCACCGTGCTCGACTTCGGACGGGCCACCAGGTCGGTGCCCACCCCGTTGTTCCGCGCCACCGCCCACCGCGATGGCGGCTGCCGGTTTCCCGGGTGCGACCGGCCCGTCGCCTGGTGCGACGCCCACCACATCAGATGGTGGCGCAACCACGGCGAGACCAAGCTCGACAACCTGCTGCTGCTCTGCAACCGTCACCACCACCTCGTTCACCGCGACCGGTGGGATGTCACCCTGCACGCCGACAGCAGTGCCACGTTCACGTCCATCACGGGCACGACGCTCACCTCCGCACCCCGCGCCAGGCCCACCATCCGCGCCGCCTGAACCAGGCCTGGGTCGAGCAGCACACGACGAGCTCGTTCGTGGATGGTGCACGCACCGGCCACGGCTACGGTCGTGCGCCATGAGCGAACCAGCAGCCCCCGAACTCCTCACCGTCACCATCGACGACGACGGCGTGGCGCTCGTCCACCTCGACGACGGCAAGGCCAACGCCTTCTCGCACCGCATGATCGACCAGCTCCACGGCGCGCTCGACCGTGCTGGCGCCGATGCACGCGCGGTCTGCTTCGTCGGTCGCGAGGGCAAGCTCTGCGCCGGCTTCGACCTGTCGGTCATGACCCAGGGCCCCGACGCCACGCGCTCACTCGTTCAGGCCGGCGGCGAGCTGCTGATGCGGCTCTACGGTCACCCGCAACCCACGGTCATCGCGGTCACCGGCCACGCACTGGCCGCCGGCGCGTTGTTCGTGCTGGCCTGCGACACCCGCTACGCCGCCGACGTGCCCGCCAAGATCGGCCTGAACGAGACGGCCATCGGCATGGGCCTGCCGGTGTACGGCGTCGAGCTCGCCCGCGAGCGGCTCTCGAAGCGGGCGTTCACCGCGGCGGTGCTGCAGGCCACGCTCTACGACGCGCACGGTGCAGCCGAGGTCGGCTACGTCGATGCGGTGGTGCCGGCGGCCGACCTGGTGGCCATCGCTCGGGCCGAGGCCGCCCGGCTGGGGCAGTTCCGCAGCGGCGCGTACTCGCTGACCAAGTCGCAGTCGCGCGGCCTGCTCATCGAGCGCGTGCTCGCCGGCCTCGAGGCCGACATGGTGAACATGGTCCCGCCCACGGTCTGATCCACTCGTCTGTCAGGCGTTGGGCAAGGCCGTGCCGGGCACCAGTCGCAGGGTCGCGAGCTGGAAGGGCCGCAGTGTGAGCGCGAGCGACGTGTCGGTGACGTCGATCG
The DNA here is from genome assembly GCA_040878255.1 of Ilumatobacteraceae bacterium. Lineage (GTDB taxonomy): Bacteria > Actinomycetota > Acidimicrobiia > Acidimicrobiales > Ilumatobacteraceae > VFMC01. The sequence goes on along the minus strand of JBBDMO010000195.1, from coordinate 7,181 downwards.
CCGACCGGGGCTCCTCGAGCGCATCGCACCACTGGGCCGAGCGGATGCCCGCAGCCGTGCGCAGCTGGACCTCGGCACGATCACCGCACGCCTCGTGCAGCCGCACGATCAGGTCTCCGCTGCCGTCGTCGGCGCGCTTCACGGCGCTGATCAGCACGCCGGGGTGATCGATCGTCACGACCGGCGCTGCGACGGTGCCACCGGAGGGCACCACGCGCAGCGGCATGTTCAGCGCCTCTGCCTCGCGCAGCACCTCGTGCAGGCCCGGGCCATGGGGGAGCACGGCGATCGTCACGCGATGCCGGCCCTGGTCGGCGTCGGGGTCGGGGAACCGCGCCCCGCGCAGCAGTGACACGCGGATGCCGCCGTCGAACAGGCTGTGCCCGAACCGGCCGTCGTTCAGGACCGCCACCCCGAAACCCGGCTCGGCCAGGTCGACGAAGCGGTGCGCACACACCTCGAACTTCGCTGCATCCCACGGGCTGCTCGGATGCGTGGGGCGGCGAACCAGGCCGAACTGGATGTCGCACGTCGCCTCGGCGGCGCGCACGTCGAGCGGCACCATCAGCGAGAGGAGCCGCTCGTGCTCGTGCCAGTCGACATCGATCTCGATGTCGAGTCGCGCGCTGCCGGCGCGCAGCACGTACGTGGTGGTCATCGTCGAATCGCCGAACGAACGCGACACCTCGAGTCGCGCCCGCAGAGGGTCGGCCTCGACCATCGCCACGTTCGTGACGCCACCGATCGGCACACCACCGGCGACCGTCCACGCCTCGACATCCCACGCGTCGTACTCCACCGGCTGATCGACGGCAAGATCGAACGACACCGTCCGTCCGGCCGGCAGCAGCTCGCGGCCGCGTACGACGTCGATGATCGAGGTGATCGTCCCGTCGAGATCCCACTGCAGCGCCAACAGTCCGTTGGCCATCGAATGCTCGGTGACGACGACGTGGTGGATCTCGTCGAGCCCGACCGGAACGAGCGAAGCCAGCCCGGACCCTGGCACGTGCACCACCACCGGGGCATCCTCGACGTCGATGACCTCGGTGCGCGCATGCGTCGCCGCATTCGCGACGAGCAGCCCGGTCGACATCGGGAGCTGTGGCGCGTCACCCTGACGCACTGCAGCTCCGGCTGCAGCTCCGGCTCCGGCTCGGGCGAGGGCGTCGGCGATGAGGGATTCGAGGCGGTCGGCGATGCGGGCGTGCTCGCGCTCGGCGTCGGCATGGACCCAGGCGATCGACGAGCCGGGAATGATGTCGTGGAACTGCTGGACGAGCACCGCCTTCCACAGCTCGTCGAGCTCGGCCTGCACTGCGGCCCGCACCTCGGCCGGCACCGCATCGGCCGAGGCCCACCACAGCTCGGCTTCGCGCAGCAGCCGCTCGCAACGGCGGTTGCCCACCTTGGTCTCGATCTGGCTGGTGAGGGTGCCGCGGTGCATCTCGAAGTAGAGCTCGCCGCGCCACACCGGCACGGGTGCGCCGGCGGCGATCTCGTCGTCGAGGTGGTCGAAGAACTCGTCACTGGTGCCCAGGGTGAGGCGGGGCGCGCCATCGAGGTCGGCCATGCGATGTGCGCGCCCGAGCATCTCGCGCGTGGGCCCTCCCCCGCCGTTGCCGTACCCGAACGGCATCAGCGCCCAGTCACTCCACCCATGGTCCTGGAAGTTGCTCTGGCTGAACGCCATCTCGGCGCCGGTGACCTCGGCGTTGTAGGTGTCGACCGGGGGGAAGTGTGTGAGGACGCGGGTGCCGTCGATGCCCTCCCACCAGAACGTGTTGTGCGGGAAGCGGTTCTGCTTGTTCCAGCTGAGCTTCTGCGTGACGAACCGCTCACAGCCGGCAGCGGCATACACCTGTGGCATCGATGCCGGATAACCGAACACGTCGGGGATCCACACCTCTCGGCACCGCACACCGAAGCGGCTCTGGAAGTACCGCTGACCGTGGATCAGCTGCCGCACGAGGCTCTCACCGCTCGGCAGGTTCATGTCGGCCTCGACCCACATCCCGCCGACGGGTACGAACTGGCCCGCGGCCACCTTCGTTCGGATCCGCTCGAACAGCGCCGGGTAGTGCTCCTCCATCCACTGGTACTGCACGGCCTGGCTGCACACGAACCGGTAGTCGGGGTCGTCGTCCATCAGCCGCACGGCGGAGGCGAACGTGCGGGCGCACTTGCGGACCGTCTCGCGCAGCGGCCACAGCCATGCGGTGTCGATGTGGGCGTGCCCCACACCGATCACGCGCATCGAGCTCGCGCGCGCCGGCATGGAAAGCGCTGGAGCCAGCACGCGGCGTCCCTCTGCCGCCGTGGCCGAGACCCGATCGGGGTCGATGGTGTCGAAGGCGCGCTCGAGCTGACGGAGCAATCGGTGGCGCCGCGGGTCGCGCAGGTCGAGGGCCCCCATCACGCCCACGAGGACCTCGACATCGAGGCAGAGGCCGACCACCTCGTCATCGCGGAACGCAAGGTCCGAGCACACCAGCGAGTAGAGCGGCAGGTCACCTGCCGTGGCCAGCGAGCCGAGTGGGGACGGCTTGAACCCGGCACCCAGCATCGGGTTGGCGGCACCCTCGACGAGGAACGAGCACGGTCCGTCGGCGAGCTGCGGGAGGGGCACCCCCTGGCGGCGTGGGTGCACGCCCTGCAGCGGCTCACCGTCGAGCCAGACCAGGCCCTCGGCCTGAAAACCTGCGTGGCGCGACCCGAAGCCGAGGTCGATGATGGCCTCGAGGTGCGGGCCGGCCCAGCCGCTCGGGATCTCCCCGCTCAGCCTGAACCAGGTGGTGCCCCACGGACGACCCCATCGCGCGCCGACCGCGATCGGTTCGAAGCGCTGCGTCACGGCCTCGGCGTAGGGCACCGGCTCAGCGGGAGCGTGCCACGCCTCGACCGAGAGCGGCACACGCATCCGGTACATGTGGGGCAGGACACGCTGCCACAGTTCCCGCTCGATCCGCTTCTCCACGAGGACCCGGTCGTCATGCACGGGCCGAGGTTACGCGCCACCCCGCAGCGTCGCTGCCTCGCCGAACACCATGTCCATCACCGGCCCGAGGTCGGGCCCGCGGCGCAGCGAGTGCCCACCGTCGACACCGATGCACTGACCGGTGATCCATCCGCTCTCGGGGCCGAGCAGGAACCGCACCAGCGCAGCGACGTCGTCGTCGGTGCCAGTGCGCCCGAGCGGCATCTGCGCGAGGTAGTCGGCGTGCACGGCTGGGATGCCGGTGAGCGCCATCGTGGCGTCGGTGGGCACCAGACCGGGCCGCACGGCGTTGGCTCGCACGCCGCTGCCGCCGAGCTCGTCGGCCACCTGGCGCACCAGCATCTCGAGGCCGGCCTTGCTGACCGCATAGGGCGTCATGAATCGGTGGGTCAGTGGCGCAGCGATGGAACTGACCGCGACGATGGACCCGCCGCCGTTGGCCACCAGGTGCGGCACGGCGTGCTTCACGGTGAGGAACGCGCCGGTGAGGTTCGTGCCGATGACCGACGACCACTCGTCGAGCGTGGTGAGGTGGAACGGTGCGGCGGCACCCCTGCCGGCGTTGGCCACGCACATCGTGAACCGGCCCACCTCGGCGGCGCGGGCGCACGCTGCAGCGCACGCCTCTTCGTCGGTGACATCGCCGACGACGACGTGCACCTGGGCGTCCGGCACGTCGGCGGCCAGCGACGCTGCGCCGGACGCCAGACGCTCGGCCGACCGGCCCATCAGCACGACGGCGGCGCCGGGGGGGGGGGGCCCGACGCCGAGGCCGATGCCGCTGCCGCCTCCGGTGATGAGTGCGCTAGCGCCGATCACTTGATGGCCAGCGCGTTGGGCGGGCTGGCGACGCCTGCAGGCAGGTTCAGCGGGGCCGACGTGAAGAAGCACTCGTAGCGGCCATCTGCAGCGCAGTCCGCCGCCAGCGCGTCGAGCGCCCACATCTCGCCGAGCGGCAGACCCAGCATCGGCAACAGCAGGGTGTGGGTGAAGATCTCGTGCAGACGCCGACGATCGGCGCGCACCTCGGCCTCGTGCTCGGGCGTGCTCATCGCACCCGGCGGCCACACCTCGACGGCAGGGTTGTCGCAGCCGATCGCAGCGATGTGCAGGTTCCACAGCACCTCGGCCAGGTGCTCGCCGCTGCGCAGGCCCGGCGTTGCGAGGTGTTGGGTCTGGGCGAGGCGGGCGCGCACGTCGGCGGGCTGCTGCTCGTACCAGCCGATCCAGCCCGTGCGCAGCAGCAGCACGTCTCCCTCGTGGAGCTCGGTGCCCTGTGCAGCGAGGCACTCGGCGATCTCGTCCGGCTCGATCGGGTCGGCCTCGTCGTAACGCAGCGGCCGGCCGATCGAGTCGCGCCAGCGACCCACGTCGGCCAGCACCGCACGACCGACGATGCCGCGTCGGGCCCAGTGGTGCATGCCGTGCTCGTCGTCAGGCACGCCGCCGTAGTGGCCGGTGCCCGGCTCGTCGGCCAACGCTGCGAAGTTCCGGATGTGCCGGAAGCCGTCCCACTGCGACGAGCTCTGGGTGTTCCAGCCGTGCAGCACGTCGTCGTGGCTGGTGCCCGAGCCGCCGGTGACCTCGTGGGTGAAGGGCTGACGGTCGAACAGCGGCGGCGACGGCAGCTGCATGTCCCAGTTGAGCGCGAACACGGCGCCGCGCCGCACGAGTTGCGCTGCGGCTGCGATGCGCTCGGGGGTGAGCAGGTTCAGGCAGCCGAACACATCGGTGCCGACTTCGCCCCACAGTCCCCAACTGGCGGGCAGGCCGGCGCGGGTGGGCAGGTCGTGGTACTCGGGCAGGGTCCCCATGCCGGGAACGTACCGCGCGTCCGGCGAGCCGGCTCAGCCGGGGGGCAGCACGACCGGCGGGGCACAGGTGACGCTGACCAGACGCTGCTCGTCGATGCTGAACGTCGACGAGGCATCGGTGCCGAAGCGGCGGATGAAGTCTGTGGTCGAGTTCGTGTCCTCGTCGCAGTTGCGCTTCAGCGTGTCGGCCCGGGTCACGATCCAGCCGTTGGCGAGACGGGCCCGATTGCTGGAGAGGATCTCGGTGACCGCCGGGAGCTCGACACTGTTGCGCCCACCGAGCGGCACGATCGAGAACCACAGCACAGCGTCACCGAGCAGGTCGGCGGCCACCGCGCACTGGGCCAGCTGATCGAGGCCGGCGCACCGGTTCTCGCCGGGCGCACCGGCGGGGATGTTCATGTAGCGCTGGCCATCGATGCGGATCTGCATCGCACCATTCGCCCTGCCCTCGACGATCGCGAAACCTGGGTCGGCCTGCACGAGGAAGATCGACGCGACGAGATCGACCTCACGGACCGGTGGACCCAGCACCACGTCGGCGGGCACCAGGTCCTGCAGGTCGCCCGCACCCGCATCGTTGCGGCCCATCAGGGCGACCAGACCGGCGAACAGCGCGGCGACGGCCAGGATGGAGGCCCAGAACCCCCAGGTGAAGAACTGCCGCATGCGGCCACGCTACGCGAGCGCGGCCGCCCGGGCGGCGCGGCCTGCGGCAGCACCGATCTCGTCGAGCACCTCGTCGGTGTGGCCGAGACCGACGAACAGCGCCTCGTACGCACCGGGGGCCATGGCGACGCCCTCGCGGAGCATCGCGTGGAAGAACGCCGCGTAGGCGCGCTCGTCGGTGGTCTTCGCCTCGGCGAAGTTCGTCGGGACCGGGCCGGTACCGAAGTACATGCCGACGAGCGTGCCGATCAACGGGAAGCGGGCAGCGAAGCCGGCGGCGTCGCAGGCCGATTGCAGCATCGAAGCGAGACGCGCCGCGCGCTGGCGAAGCGTCGCATACGCATCGGGAGTGAGATGGGCGAGCGCCGTGCGGCCGGCGGCAGTGGCCAGCGGGTTGCCCGCCAGGGTGCCGGCGTGGAACACGGCGCCGAGCGGCGAGAGGGTCTCCATGATGTCGCGGCGGCCACCGACGGCGCCGATGGGCAGGCCGCCGCCGATGACCTTGCCGAAGGTGGTGAGGTCGGGGCGCACCCCGAGCAGTTGCTGCGCCCCGCCGGGGGCAACGCGGAACCCGGTGATGACCTCGTCGAACACGAGCAGCGCACCGACGCGGTCGCACTCGGCGCGCAGTCCCTCGAGGAACCCGGTGGCCGGCGCGACGACACCCATGTTGGCGGCGATCGGCTCGACGAAGACCGCAGCGACCTGCTCGTCGAGCTGCGGCACCACGTTGTACGGCACCACCATGGTGTTGGCCACCGCTGCGGCCGGCACGCCGGCGGTGCCGGGCAGACCGAGCGTGGCGACGCCACTGCCACCCGCTGCGAGCAGCGCGTCGGTGGCACCGTGGAAGTTGCCGTGGAAGATGACGATGCGGTCGCGCCCGGTGAACCCACGGGCCAGCCGCACGGCCGTCGAGGTTGCTTCGGTGCCGCTGTTCATCAGCCGCACGCGCTCGCAGCTGGGCACGCGGTCGCGAATGGCCTCGGCGAGCAGCATATCACCGGGGGTCGGCGCGCCGTAGCTGGTGCCTCTGGCGGCTGCATCGCACAGGGCCGCAGTGACGGCGGGGTGCGCGTGGCCGAGGATGATCGCGCCGTAGCTCTGGACGAGGTCGATGTACCGGGTGCCCTCGACGTCCCACACGTACGGTCCCTCGGCATGGTCGACGAGGTACGGCGTGCCGCCGACAGCGCGGAAGGCGCGGATGCTCGAGTTGACACCGCCGGGGATGACCTCGCACGACCGGGCGAACATCGCCGCATTGGTGATCTCGGGGTTCGGCTGCTCGGTGGTGGTCATCGTGCTGCCTCGAACTGCTCGGCGTACCAGCGGGCAAGGTACGTGAGGATGACGTCGGCGCCCGCCCGACGGATGGACGTGAGGTGCTCGGTGGCGACGACGTCGTGGTCGATCCAGCCGTTCGCCGCTGCCGCCTTGATCATCGAGTACTCGCCGCTGACGTGGTACGCCGCGACGGGGACGTCGACTGCGGCGCGCACGGCGGCGATGACGTCGAGGTAGGCGAGCGCCGGCTTCACCATCACCATGTCGGCACCCTGGGCGAGGTCGGCGTGCACTTCGACGAGCGCCTCGCGCGCGTTGCGCCAGTCCTGCTGGTACCCCTTGCGGTTGCCCCCACCGGCGATCTCGACGGCAACCGCTTCGCGGAACGGGCCGTAGAGCCCGCTCGCGTACTT
>JBBDMO010000194.1:0-9104 GCA_040878255.1 Ilumatobacteraceae bacterium | reverse complement strand
CACCATGCGTGGTCCGGCGGTGCTGTCGCCGATGACGACCGTCGCTCGAGCGTCCGAAGCGATCGAGCGGTCAGCTTCGTCGGCGTACGCGACGTCGTCTGCGACGAAGGGGATGAACGAGACGACATCGGCCGCCTGACCGAGGCGCGACCGCACGGCCTCGGCGAACGGGCGGCCGAACGAATCGTCGAGATAGAGGATGCTGACCCGTCGCTCGCCGGATTGCTCGACGAGCGTGGCGATGGCGGCAGCCTGCAGCGAATCGGACGGGATGGTACGGATCAGCAGGTTCGCGTCGGGCAGATCGTCGAGCGACATCGCCGATGCGGTGGGCGAGCAGGTGAGCACGCTGGCGCTCGTGGTCATCGGCACGATCGAGGCGGCCACGATGGACGATGCCGGCCCGATGATCGCGTCGACGTCGCTGGCAAGCAGCTCCTCGAGCGAACGCAAGGCCGTGTCGACATCGGCGCCCTCGTCTTTCACGATGCGCTGCACCTGGATGCCGCTACCGGCGGCCTCGACCTGGTCGATGGCAAGCTCGACGGCATCGACCATGGCCCCGCCCAACTCTGCACCCGGACCGGTCAGCGGGAGCAGCACGCCGAGGCGGAGGATGCCGTCATCGGGCAGCGCGCCGGCGAGGTCGTCGGTGCTCGTGGTGGTTGGGGCCTGGGCGGCGCTCGACCCACTGCACGCGGCGATCGCCATCACGGCCACGCACGCGAGCGAGGCGACGACAGGGGGGCGCATGGGCGGGATTCTAGGGACCGGCGTCGGCGCGTGCGGGCTCGATCAGGTGTTCGGAGCTGATCACCAGTGCAGCGTGCCGGCCGCACCCTTGAACGGGCCGACGACATGCGAGGTGATCCAGCCGCCGTAGAACATGCCCGGGTTCGCCAGCACCTGCTCGTCGCCGACCCAACACTCGTCGAGCCGCTGCGCGTAGAACGCGAGGTGACCGGCAATGGCGGTGAAGCGTGGCGTCGGTGACTCGTAGCTCCACGCGGCATCGGGCGTGATCTCACCGTCGACCTCGATCGACCAGTACGTGGCGCGACCTTTCCACTCACACATGCTCGTGCCGCGTGACGGCACGAGGAACGACGTGTCGACGTCGGCACGAGGCACGTAGAACGCCGGGGGCTGGCTCGTCTCGAGCACTCGCCACGCAGCAGTCGTGTCGGCCACGACGCGGCCCCGGTGAACGACGCGGATGCGGTCGTCGGCGGGCACGCAGGCCGGTGGGCGCGGGTAGTCCCACACGCTCTCCTGCCCGGGGCCGGGTTCGATGCGTGACGGTTGCACGGGCCGACCCTACGCCTGCGCCGGCGAGGACGAGATGCCGAGCGATGTCCTAGGGTCGGCGGCGTGAGCGACGCAGCGCCCCCCGATTTCACCCGCGACCTCGTCCGCTGGAGCGAGACACTCTCGGCCATCGCCCGAACCGGCCTGGGCTTCACCGAGAGCCTGTACGAGCGCGAGCGCTTCGAAGAGATCCTCCACGTCGCCGGCGACATCAAGGCCGCGGCCGACGAGGCGCTCGAGGTGCGTCGCGAGCAGGACCATTTCGTGCAGGAGTGGCTCGAATCGGTGGGCGAGGGCGTGCCCGGGTACGTCACGCCCAAGGTGGCCATCGGCGCCATCGTCGGCAACGACGCGGGTGAGCTGCTGCTCGTGAAGCGGCCCGACAGCGGCATCTGGCTGTACCCCACCGGGTGGGCCGACGTCGGCTACTCGCCGGCCGAGGTGGCGGTGAAGGAAGTGCTCGAGGAGACGGGCATCGAGTGCGAGCCGGTGCAGCTCCTGTCCGTCGTCGACGGCCAACGGATGGGTTTCACCCGCTTCGGGATGTACATGCTGCTGTTCCACTGCCGTGCGGTCGGCGGGTCGTTGCAGGCGCACCCGCTCGAGACCGCCGACCTCGGTTGGTTCTCGCGCGATGCGCTCCCCGAGGCGACCGCCGGTGCCGGCTGGTGGGGGCCGATGGCGTTCGCCGCGATCGACGGCGCGCAGCTCGCTGCGGTGTTCGAGCCGGTGCGTGAGCCGGTGTGGCGGTCGGCCGAACCCTGAGTCAGCCCTCGGGTTGGTCGCGCAGGAACCGTTCGACCTCGGCCATCAGCTCGTCGCTGTCGAGCGCGGCCGGATCGAGGGGGGTCACTGCGCCATCAGCGAACTCGCCGCCCACTGTGTCGTCATCGTCGTCGTCGTCGTCGTCGCCATCATCATCGTCTTCATCGAAGTCGAGGGTCTCGAGACGGGCGACGTAGCCGGCGAGGTCGTCGTCGTCGTTGACAAGAGCATCGACGCGGTGCTCGTACGTGGACGACTCGTCACCGAGTCGGCCCACCGGGGTGGGCGTGCCGATCATGGCGCAGGCCCGAGTGATCAACGCAAGGCTCGCCTTCGGCGATGGAACCTGCGACGCGTAGGCCGGCACCGCGGCCCAGAGCGATGCGCTGTCGAGCCCGGCGGTACCGCAGGCGTCGTGCAGGACGCCGACGATGCCCGTGGGGCCTTCGTAGCGGCTGCGCTGGAGGTCGAACCGGGTGATCAGCTCGTGGTCGGCGGCGGTGCCGATGATCTGGACCGGACGTGTGTGCGGAACGTCGGCCAACAACGCCCCGAGGGTGAGCACCATGCCGGCATCGTGGGTGCGAGCGATGGAGAGCAGCTGTTCGGTGAAGAGCCGCCACCGCAGCGCCGGCTCGGGACCGAGCACGAGGATGACATCACCGCCGGGTGTGGATGCGCTCCATGCGCCGACCGTCGGCCACACGATGCTGCGGGTGAAACCGTCGACCAGGCGGACGTGGGGGCGAACCGTGGCGAAGTCGGTGAATTCCTCGGGGTCGATCTCGGCGAGGGCCTGCGCCCCCCAGCTCTCGACCAGGTGGCGGACGGCGTTGGAGGCAGCATCACCGGCATCGTTCCATCCGGTGAAGGCCGCGATGACCGTGGGTCGCTGCAACTTCGGCTGGGCGAGCCAGCGCACGTGCTCCATGCGTGCAGGTTATCGACCGTCGCCCGCCGAGTGGCCCGTCAGAGCTGCGGCACGACGGTGTAGGCCTCGCCGCCACCACCGGCGATCACGTCGTCGAGCCAGTTGCCCTCGTACACGTCGTTCGGTCCCTGCATCAGGTCGTTCTCGGTGGCACCCTCGGGCGTGGTGACCAGCGTCCAGGCCTGACGCTTGTAGGTCCAGTTCGCAGGGAAGAGGCGGTGCGCCTCGCGCCACCACGGCACGGCGGCCTCGCCGCCGACGGTGCGACGCAGGTGTTCGCCGAGTTCGAAGCAGGCTGCGGCTCGTGCCTCGTCGGTGCCCTGCGGGCGCGATCGCTCGACGACCTCGTCGGGCGTCAGCGCGAAGCGTGACGCAGCGCCGTTGGCAACCCAGTCCTCGATGGCTGCGCGATAGTCCTCGGCATGGTCGGGGATCTTCTTGACCTCGCGGAACATCTGGTCGAGGCGCGGCGGCAGGCCCTCGGGGATGTCCATGTCGCGCATCGGGCTGCGCTCGATCGACGCGCCCTCGGCAGGTCGGACGAGCGTGCCGGTCTCGTCGATCCAGACGGCCATCGGGATGTTGAGGAAGCCGAACAGTTCACCCGTGACGTGCATGGTGTCGATGAGGCTCGGATGCGTCGGCGCTGCAGCGTCGATCCACTGGTGGGTGTGCGCCGGCTCGACATCGAGGGCGACGGTGACGACGGTGAGCCCCTGCGGCTCGAGGGCTGCGTGCAGTGCCTGCCACCCGGGCAGGCTGGTGCGGCAGCCTCAATAACTGGACCAGGCGACCAGCAGGACCTTGCGGCCGTGCAGGCTGCTGAGGCGGAAGGGCTCGCCGTTGCGGGTGACGAGGAGCGGGTCGGCGGCGGCAGCAGTGGCGAGTGCCTTGCCCGACGCAGTCGCCGGGCCGATCGACCAGACACCGTGCTGGTCGTCGTGGACCACCGGCATGCCGAGCCGGGCAGCAGCGACCTCGACATCGAGTGTGCCGTCGTCGCGCAGCGAACCGGGGGCCGGTACGCACACCTCGCCACGGCACAGACCCTGGGGTTTCGCATCCCAGCCGGTGCGGTCGGCGAAGTCGGCGGGCGAGACCTGATCGAGCGAGGTGAGGATCACCGGCGCACCGTAGCCCTATCGACCCTGCGCTGCCGATGCCAGGTCGTGCGGACCGGAGGCCAGGTAACCGAGGCCGTCGCGCACGGTGGCACCCCACGGGGCGAGGATCGAGGCGAGTTCGTCGAACCCGTCGGCGATCGCCGCGACGGCCGGCCGCATCTGGAGGTCGGTGCGCACCTCGACCTCTTCACGAGCCGCCCGGCCCGCAGGGGTGAAGCCCGTGTCGTCGACCAGGCCGCCCGCCGCGAGCCGGGCGTGCGCTGCGTCGAACTGGCTGTCGGTCCAGGCCCGGGTGCGGCTGTAGCTGCGCATCGGCAGGCCCCAGTACAGCTCGCTCATCAGACCGATCTCGGTTGCGTCGAAGCCGGCACTGATCCATGCCGCCGTGTGCGAGTCGCCGCGGAACTCGCGGAGCATGTCGCCACGGCGCCACATCGCCCCGATCGGTGTGTCGGGCATCGCCTGGGCGAGCAGCCCGGCGAAGAGCGGCCGCCCCTCGGGCCGCAACGCAGCAACTGCGATCGTCAGCAGGTCGTTCACCCGGTCGAGCCCGGGGGGAGCATCGCCGAGCAGTCGGCGCAGCTGCGCGATCGCACCGTGGTCGCGGGCCGCGCAGATCGTGGTCGCATCGGTGCGCGACCACCCCAGATCGACACATGCCACCACGACCTCGGGGTTGAAGACCGCGAAGGCGGCAGCCACCACGGTGCCGGGCACCTGACCCATCACCGAACCACGGCTCGTGAAGTACGCGGGCCCGTCGGGCAGCGCGACGCCCTTGGCGTTGCCGCCGCTCGGGGCGAACCCCAGGGCCACGTAGTTCGCATGGCACTCGGGAGAGAAGTACACCTGCCCGGTCAGGGGCTCGAGCACCGAGCCCAACTGTCGGGCCCGTGCAGAGAGCAACGCGTCATCCATGTCCGCACGCTAGGGCCGCACCCGAGGGACGTCAGGAGCGGACGGGTTATCGTGCGGCCGTGACCGTCGAGATCAACATCGCGTCCGAGCCGACCGACGAGCTGCGCCAGGCGCTCGCCCACCTGCTGCCGCAGCTGTCATCGTCACCTCCGCCCGACGCCGAGCAACTCGCCCTGCTCGTCGCAGACTCGGGTTCGGTGGTGTTCGTGGCACGCCTCGATGGCCGCATCGTCGGCAGTCTCACGCTCGTGCTCTATCGCATCCCCACGGGTCTGAAGGCCTGGATCGAGGACGTCGTGGTCGATGAGTCGGCCCGCGGCCATGGCGTGGGCGATCAGTTGAACCGTGCGGCCCTCGCCGAAGCCGAGCGCCGTGGCGTCAAGGGCGTCAGCCTCACCAGCCGACCGTCCCGGGAAGCCGCAAACCGTCTGTACCAGCGGATCGGCTTCACCCAGCGCGAGACGAACGTGTATCGATTCGACTTCTGATCCCGACCAACGTTGCCGGGGAGACGTCGGTCTTCGTGCCCCGATGTGAATGGAAGGCGAACGTGCGCCGGCGGACACCGCCGGGTGGTTCACCATTCGTATCGTGGGGGCGATGTTCGAAGTGAAGCGCCGGGCGCGCACGGCACGGGCGGTGGCCAACGATGGGCGGATCCTCGACGCAGCGACGGCGCTGATCGTCACGCGCGGTGTCGACTCGTTCGGGCTGAGAGATGTGGCCGTTGCCTCAGGCCTCACCTACGGAGCGCTGTACGGACGGTACGAGAAGGCCCCGGAGCTGCTGGTCGATCTGTGGATCCACCGGCTCGGCGCCGAGATCGAGCGACTCGTGACGTTGTCGGCAGCAGCGGTCAGCTCGGCAAGCATGACGCCGGAGGACCGGCAGTGGCTGACGGAGCCGAGCGGCGACCTCCTTGCCGCGATGCAGTTGTGCATCGTGTCGACACGCGTCGAGGAACTGGCCGATGTGGTGCCGCGAGAGGTCAAGGCGTGGTTCGCACGCGCCGCCGCGTCCGACGTGCCGGGTGGCGACCCGATGCGGCTCGGCATTGCCGCGCTGCTGTTCGGGGCGGTCATCGTGACGCCGGTACACGGCTGTGGGCAGCGCCACATCAGTGGAGCGCTCGGCTGGATACACGCGGGCGTCGGCCGACGAGCGATCACCGGGCCGGCACCGGCCCCCACCCCGGCCCAGGACTACGACTTCGCGACCGACGACGCGGCGCTCGACGCGCTGTTGCATGCCGCCGTCGACGTGGTGGCCCGCAGCGGCCTGCAGCGGGCGACCCTGAAGCGCATCGGGCGGGTGGCCGGCTACTCGCCGTCGGTCCCCTACGCCTTCTACGAGAATCGTGAAGCGATGTTGTTCGATGTCGTGTCGCGATGCGTCGAGCACACCCGCGGACCTGAGCACCCGGTGTACGTCGGTCATCCGGAGATCTCGGTGGCATCGGTCATGTCGGGTTGGAGCCTGCCGGAGTCGCGGCGATATCGACGGCTGTCGCTCGAGTTCCTCATGGCCGCCTACCACGACAAGCGCCTCGCCCACGTCATCGACGACGCCGATCGGATGGCGCTGGGTGGCGCTGCTGCCGCGATCAACCCCGAGCCATCGGTGCAGCACGCCGTCATCACCGTGCTCGAGGCATCTCGCGACATCGCGATCGGTTTGGCGTTGCTCGGCGACCTCCTCGACGTGACCGTGGCTGACTGGCGACCGTTCACGACGGCATTCGTCGACGGCCTTGCTCAACCTGACGCGCCGACTGCCCTGCCGAGTCGGCCCGATGGCCGCCGCGGTCGCTCGTCGTAGACGTCGCGCGTCGCACTCGTCGCGGACCGGCCCGGTCGCGTTGGGTCAGCGCGCCAGCGCCCCGCGGAGCAACTCGATCCGGTCGGGTGCGATGCGGTACCACGCCCACCGTCCACGTTTGGTACGCGTGAGGAGTCCAGCCTCGACGAGCAGCGACAGGTGGTGGGACACCGTTGGCTGTGCCCGCCCCAGTGGTTCCACGAGGTCGCAGGCGCAGACCTCGCCGGTGGGTGACGCCGCGATGATCGACAGGAGCCTGATCCGGGCCGGGTCGGCCAGCGCGCGAAACCCATGGGCGAGCTGTTCGGCGTCGCCCTCGTCGAGTGCGCCAGCGAGCACCGACGCGCCACAGCAGGCGAGGGGTCCGACGTCGGGGAGCATGTCCGGAACCGTACCCCACCCATTGACGAACGTCGATGGATCGGCCATGATCAACTCATCGATGAACGTCGATGCGTCCAGCGGCGTGCACAACGTCGCACCAACCTCGGAGGAACACCGTGTCACGTGTCCAGCTCGCCATCAACGTCACCGACCTCGAGGCTGCGGTGGTCTTCTACTCGAAGCTGTTCGGCACGCCCCCGGCGAAGCGCAAGCCCGGATACGCGAACTTCGCGATCGCCGATCCGCCACTGAAGCTCGTGCTGTTCGAAGGTCCAGAGGGCGGCACGATCAACCACCTCGGCGTCGAGACCGACTCCGCGGCCGAGGTCGAGGCGGCTGAGTCGCGGCTTGCCGCCGACGGCCTCAGCACCACCGGCATCGACGACACGATCTGCTGCTACGCCACCAAGGTCGAGACCTGGGTGACCGACCCCGACGGCACGCAGTGGGAGTGGTACGTGAAGACCGGCGACGCAGACCAGATGACGAACACCGTCCTGCCAGCCGCCGGTGTGCGCGGGACCGATCTGCTGGCCGGCATCGTGCTCGCCGGAGCTGACGAGGCCGGATGCTGCGGACCCGACTCGACCACCTGCGCCTGACCAGCAGTCAGCCCTGCGACGCGCGCACGAGGTCTTCGGCCGCCTGACGCACCTGCCAGTCGCGGTCGGTGAGCGCTCGCTCGATCGCCTCGTCGACCTCGGGGCCCTCGAACGGGGCGAGCGCGAGCACGGCCCGCCGACGTACGGCCGGCTGGTCGGCGCAGCCCGCCAGGATCGCCGCCACGCCACGCTGGTCACCGATCGCCCCGAGTGCGGCAACCGCAGCCTCGCGGACCAACGCGACGGTGGACGCCGATGCGAGCTGGATCAGGCGGGCGAGGACATCGTCGCTCACGTCCTCGTGCTCACCACATGCCCACGCGGCGTGCTCGAGGACGACGTCGTCGGGGTCGTGCAATGACGGCAACAGATCGAGGTGTGGCCGCAGCGCGACCAGTTCGACAGCGCGGCGACGGACACCTGGTTCGGCATCGGTCAGCGCTGCGGCGAGGTCGTCGTCGGTGAGTCGGCTGCAGCGTGCCAACGCTCCGAGCGCGAGCTCGCGAGCGACGGGATCGGGGTCGGTCAGGGCAGCCCGTGCCGTGGCTGCATCGCCACGGTGGCCCGCCTCGACGACCTGGCGCCAGCGGTCGGCGGTCTGGTCGCGTGTCACGACTTCAGCATCTGGGTGAGCGTGTAGACCGAGTACGCCACCCCGAACGAGATGAGCGTCGCGAGCACCGCGCCCAGCACGATGGCAAGCGTGCTACCGGCGAGTATCGCCCACACTTTGCGCCACACCGGCGTACGGCGATGCATGCGGGTGTGTGTCTCGGCCACCGGCACGGGCCTGGGGGCGCGAGAACTGCGTCGCTCGCGTGTGAACGCGGCGGTGGCTCTGGCAGGCTTGCGCCACCCGGCGGCGATCATCGCGATGATGGCCAGGCCGGCGATCCAGGCCGAGGCAGTGGTGACTTCAGAGATCGACACGCAACCCGAGATCGTACCGATGAGCGAGGCGCTGGTGGCAGCGCCTCGCCGGGGTCACCGGATCTGGGCCGTCCCCCTCGTCGTCGTCGCGCTCGCCACGTTGTTCGTCGTCATCGCTGCCAGCGTGCTGCCCGGCTCGCTCGTGGCTCAGAACGCCGCGGACGAGACGGCCACGTTCGCCAGAGTGCCGGCCGAGGCGCAGCCCGTCGCCGACGGAGACCATCCGCACGACCGGAGCGACGGTCATTGGCCGGCGCTCATTGGCCAGCTACCGGCTGCCCGGCCAGCTTCCGCGTATCGATGAGGTAGCGGTAGACGGTCAGG
>JBBDMO010000193.1:0-9223 GCA_040878255.1 Ilumatobacteraceae bacterium | reverse complement strand
TGTTCTGGCCCTGCTGCTGGTTCGCTTCCGAGGGGATCTGATCGCAGACGAAGCCCGCCGTCAGGTAGCCCGGGTCCGGCGGGGCGGTGCTGATGTACATCGCCAGGTCGTAGTCGAGCGCCGGGAGCTTCTGCTGGAAGTAGCAGGCCGCATCGCAGTTGTCGGGGACGACGTTGAAGCCGGCCGCCTGGAGCAGCGGGATGAGGTACGCCTGGGTGTTCTCACGGCGGGTGTTGCCGGTGTTGATCACCCAACGAATCTCCGGTGTCACACCATCCTTGGCCCAGAACCCGCTTCCGTCCTTCGCCCAGCCGGCACCCTCGAGCAGCGCAACGGCGGCCTCGGAGTCGAACTGGTCAGCGAAAGCGCCCTCGGGGCAGTAGGGGCCGGGCACGATCGGGCCGCACTCGAGCAGCGAGCCCTTGCCATCGGCAAGCGGGACGTAGATCTGCTCGAACAGCGCCGTGCGGTCGACCGACAGGGCGAACGCCTGACGGAACACCGGGTCGGCGAACGGGCCTTCGCGGGCCGGGTCGCTCTGCATGTACAGGCCCTCGTAGTCGCCGCCGAACTCCACCTGGTTGGTGACGTTGGGATCGGCGAGCGCATCGGTGATGCCGGCGTAGAACTGCGGGTAGATGAAGTCGACTTCACCAGCGAGCAGCGCAGCGTTCTGCGTGTCGGGATCGGCGAGCGGCACCATGACCACACGATCGGTCACGGGAGCGTCGCCCCAATAGTTCTCGTTCGGGACGTAGACCACCTGGCTCGGGCTCCACGAGTCCATGACATACGGACCAGCGGAGGTCGTGTTGATGTCTGCGAAGTCGGTGGACACGTCGTTGCAGTCCTCGACGGCGGCGGCCTTGATGAGCCCACCGAACAGCGTCTTGTACGGCGCGTACAAGCTGGAGTACTCGACGACGACCTGCTTGTCGCTCGTACCGGCTTCCACACTGATGATCTGGTCGTAGCCGACCGTGCTGATCGAGCCAGGCGTGTTGAGAACGGCGTCGAGGGTGCACTGGAAGTCAGTGACGGTGATCGGGGTGCCGTCTTCCCAGACCGCCTCGTCGGCGAGGTCGATGGTGATGCGCATGGCGGCATCAGAGGTCGGGGCCTCGGTGTCGGTCGGGGCCTCGGTGTCGGTCGGGGCCTCGGTGACTGCCGGGGCCTCGGTGACTGCGGTCGTGTCGGCCGTGGTGCTCGCGTCGTCGCTACCGCATGCGGCTGCGAACAACGACAGAGTCACGGCGAGTGCAGCGAACTTCGCGCTGCGCTTCGTGGTGCTCACGTAGGTGTCCTCCTGATGATGGTTCGGAGGGAGGTTGCCTCCGGAGATTCACGTGTGACCCTCCGGACCCTCGCGCCGCCCTCCCCGAGCGTCACGAGCAAGGCCAACGTAGCACTCGGTGTTCACCGCAGGGGCAGATGGTGTTTCCGGGGCGGGTCGACCTGGCGCGTTCGTTCCGGCCAGCTAGTGGTGTGTCTACGAAATGCCGAGCGCGCCCTGCTGCGAGCAGATCTACAGTTCGGATCGCTAGCTGGCGAGCTTGGCGTACTTCCGTTGCGCGGCCTGCTTCGAGACTCCGAGCATGGTGCCGATCTCACTCCACGACCTGCCGTTGCGACGTGCCGCTCGCACGGCATCGGTGAGAGCCGTCTCCAAACGGTCGCGACGATCTGCGTACTGAGCGATCGCCTTGAGTTCGTCGGTGTCGATCTCGACGAGATCGGCTGAGTCGATGTCGTCGGCCCACGCTTCGAGCGCGGCCGCTCGCTGTGCTCGTGTCGGACTCATCGCATCCACCATCCCTTCATGAACTTCGGTCGTGCACGCATCGCGTGAATGATCGCGACGCCGTCGTCATCGACGACCGCACCGACCTCGAGCGGGTCACCGCTCGCCGCCGGACCGATGAACATCGTCACGTCTGGATCATCCGTCTGGTATGCCTTCCAGTGGTTCCGAAAGGCATGGCCATGTCGTCGTCGGTCACGCCGTGCTTGCGGGCCGACGGCTCGATGTCCACGAGCCGACCCTAGCGACGCAACACCCCGACCGTCAACACATGTTGACGATCGATCGCCGGCCAGCGACATCCCAATCTCCGATCAGCCACAAGCAGACCCTCGACGAGGGACCCCGCCAGCCTCACTCGATTACCGGAATATCTACAGTTCCGCGTGGGGCACGCTCAATCGCAGTAGTCCTCGTCGGTCAGCTTGGTCGGCGTGTACACGACAGTCCGACCTGCGTGTGTGACCTCCAACCTGTCGCCCGCAGCGTTGACCTGCACCACGACGTTCAGCTGCTCAACGGCGGCAGCGTTGCCGCCCCACTCTGTTGGCAGCCAGTTGAGTTGATGGTTGGCTTCAGCGGTTCTCCACCAGTTTCCGTTCAGCTGCGAGCTGAAAACCCCGGCGCCGCAATGCACTCGGAGCGGCCAGATATGCGGCTCGTTGGCCGGGAGATCAGTGAAATCGAGAAGCGCTGGAAGCGTGGTGGTGCTCGCAACCGTGGAGGAGTCCGTCGACCCGGAGCACGCCAGCGAACCGAGCGAAGACATTCCGATCGCAGCTGCAATCGCCGAGATTCGCAGTCGCTGCACCTGAGCAGATTGCCCTGATGGAGGATCTGAAGCAAGGCGTTGCGGTGTTCTCGTAGCGTCGAGGGTCTGGCCGGGTGTGTTTCTCGAATGCCCTGTCACCGTGAGGTTGACTTCCGAACGAACCGTCCACGCGGCAGACCCGATCGTCGGCGTGAGGACGACGTCACCAATCCCGCGACGGACCACTAGACACCCAGTTTGGCGATGCGGGCGAACTCGTCCGGGTCGAGGCTCGCACCACCCACCAGGGCGCCATCGACATCCGGGCAGGCCATCAGCTCGGCGATGGTGCCCGCCTTCACGGACCCGCCGTACTGGATGCGCACCATGGCCGCAGCCTCGGCGCCGGCGATCTCGGCGACGAGCCCCCGGATCGCGGCGCAGACCTGCTGCGCGTCGGCGGCGGTGGCGGTGCGGCCGGTACCGATCGCCCAAATCGGCTCGTAGGCGATGACCAGCGATCCGACCTGTGCCTTGCTGCGACCGGTGAGCCCTGCCCGCACCTGCCCGATCACTTTCGCCTCGGTCTCACCCGCCTCGCGCTCGGCGAGTGTCTCGCCCACGCACATGATCGGCGTCATCCCGTGCTGCTGGATCGCGGCGACCTTCTTCGCCACCACCTCGTCGGTCTCGCCGAACAGCTCGCGCCGCTCACTGTGGCCGCAGATGACGTACCGCACGCCGAGCTTGGACAGGAACACGGGCGACACCTCACCCGTGAACGCACCCTTGTCCTCGAAGTGGCAGTGCTGGGCACCCAGCAGAAACCCCATCTTGTCGGTGTCGATGACCGTCTGGACGCTGCGGATGTCGGTGAACGGCGGGTGGATCGAGACGTCCACCCGCTCGAAGTCGTCCTTCGACACCAGGTACGCAAGCTTCTGGACGGTCTGGATCGCCTCGAAGTGGTTGAGGTTCATCTTCCAGTTCCCGGAGATGAGTGGGCGGCGCGTGCTCGGTGTGTCAGCCATGTGCGTTGGGGGCCTTTCGGAGTGCCTCGAGGCCGGGCAGATCGCCGAGCTCGAGCAACTCGAGTGACGCGCCACCACCCGTCGAGACGTGGTCGACCTCATCATCGAGGCGGAACTGCGCAAGAGCGGCGGCCGAATCGCCGCCGCCGACGACAGTGAAGGCCTTGGTGTCGGCCATCGCCTGCGCAACGGTGCGAGTGCCAGCGGCGAACCGGTCGTCTTCGAACATGCCCATCGGGCCGTTCCAGAACACGGTGCGCGCATCCATGATGATGTCGCTGAACGCAGCCGCCGAGCCCGGCCCGATGTCGAAGCCCTTTGCTCCCTCGGGCAGGCGGACGCCGAAGGTCGCGTAGTTGCCCTCGGCGTCAACGCCGGTGATGTCTTCCGGCAGGTGGATCGCCTTCCCCTTCGCCTTCGCCACCTCGAGCAGGCGACGGCAGGTGTCGACCTGGTCGGGCTCCCACAGCGAGGCTCCGATCGGATAGCCCTGCGCAGCCAGGAAGGTGAAGCACATCGCACCACCGATGACGAGCGCATCGACGACGTCGAGCAGCGTCTCGACCACCCCGAGCTTGTCGGAGATCTTCGAGCCACCGAGCACGGCGACGAACGGGTGCTTCGGGTTGTCGCGCAGGCCGAGGAGGACCTCGACCTCCTTCTGCAGCAGCAGCCCCATCGCCGACGGCAGGGTCTGCGGCGGCCCCACGATGCTGGCGTGCGCCCGGTGGCACGCACCGAACGCGTCGTCGACGTACGCGTCGATGCCCTCGACGAGGCGCGCCACGAACGCTGGGTCGTTGCCCTCCTCGCCCGGGTCGAAGCGGAGGTTCTCGAGCAACTCGACGCCAGGCGCAAGCTCGGCGAGGCGGGCGCGTACGGCGTCCATCGAGTATTTTGGGTTCGGCTGGCCCTTCGGCCGGCCGAGGTGCGATGCAGTGACCACCTGCGCCCCGCGAGACGTCAGCCAGGTGATGGTGGGCAGCGCGGCGCGGATCCGGAAGTCGTCGGTGATCGTGGCGCCGTCCATGGGGACGTTGAAGTCGGTACGAACGAGGACCCGCTTGCCGGCGACGTCGCCGAGGTCCTCCAGGGTGGGGATCCGGCCGGTCATCCGATCACTTCTTGCGCTTGGCGGCCTTGGCGCCCGCGTAGAGCGTGGTGTCGACGAGGCGGTTCGAGTAGCCCCACTCGTTGTCGTACCACGACAGCACCTTCACCATCGTGCCCATGCTCATGGTGAGACCGGCGTCGAAGATGCTCGAGTGCGGGTCGCCCTGGATGTCGCTCGACACGATGGGATCCTCGGTGTAGCGCAGGATCCCCTTCAGCGGTCCCGATGCAGCGGCCTTCTTGTAGGCGGCGTTGATCTGCTCGACCGTGGCCGGCGTACGCAGGTTGGCAGTGAAGTCGACGATGGAACCGGTGGGCACCGGCACGCGCAGCGAGGTGCCGTCGAGCTTGCCCTTCATCGACTCGAGCACCAACGACGTCGCGCGAGCCGCACCGGTGCTGGTGGGCACGATGTTGATCGCGGCACCGCGGGCACGGCGGAGATCGCTGTGCGGGCCGTCGACGAGCTGCTGGTCGCCGGTGTAGGCGTGCACCGTCTGCATCAGGCCCTGCTCCACCCCGAACGCGTCGTCGAGCACCTTCACCAGCGGCACGAAGCAGTTCGTGGTGCAGCTCGCGTTCGAGATGACCTTCTGGGTCGCGAAGTCGAAGTCCTTGTGGTTCACGCCGTAGACGAACGTGGCATCGGCACCGTCGCACGGAGCGGACACGATGACGAGCGGCGCACCGCCCTCGAGGTGGGCCGCAGCAGTGCCGCGCTTGGTGAAGAAGCCGGTCGACTCGATGACGACGTCGACGCCCAACTGACCCCACGGCAGGTTCTTCGGGTCACGCTCGGACAGCACGAGCAGCTCGTCACCATCGACGGTGATGCCGTTCTTCGAACGCTTCACGTCTGCGTCGAGGCGGCCGAGGACCGAGTCGTACTTCAACAGGTGCACCATCGTGTCGAGCGACCCGAGGTCGTTCACCGCAACGATGTCGATGTCGACGCCCCGCTGCTTCGCCGCACGGAAGAAGTTCCGCCCGATACGTCCGAACCCGTTGATGCCTACGCGAACCGTCATGACGGCGTGTCCTTTCACTGCCCTGGGGAGGATCGTCGACCGATCGGGGAGGACATTACCCAATCAGTGCAGGACGTCGCGATGGGTGACGCGCGGGCGATGCCCCTGCGACCGCAACCAACTCGCGATCTCCTCGGTGAGCGCCACTGATCGGTGGCGTCCGCCGGTGCATCCGATCGCGAGCGACAGGTAGCTCTTGCCCTCGGCCTCGTAGGCGGGGAGCAGGAGTTCGAGGAGATGCTCGAACCGCTGCAGGAACTCACTCGTGGAGGGTTGACCGAGGACGTAGTCGCGCACCGGGTCGTCGAGACCGGTGAGCGGTCGGAGCGATTCGATCCAGTGCGGGTTCGGCAGGAACCGCACGTCCATCACGAGGTCGACGTCGAGCGGTAGGCCGTGCTTGTATCCGAACGACGTCACCGCGATCTGCATCGTGCCGCGCTCACTGTCGTCACCGAACGTGTCCTGGATCAGCGCCTTCAGCTGGTGGACGTTCAGCCCGGTGGTGTCGACCACCATGTCGGCCTCTGCCTTCACGGACTCGAGCAGCTCTCGCTCTCGCTCGATGGTCTCGGCCACACCGGAACGGCCGTCGTCGAGCGGGTGCTTGCGACGGCTGCTGCCGTATCGCTTCACCAGTTCCGGTGTCGCCGAATCGAGGAACAGCACCCGCACGCTGTGCTGGCTGCGGATCCGGCGGATCGCTGCCACGACATCCTCGGGGTGCGCCGTGGGTCCCACCACGAGGCCGAGCTTGGTGTACGTCTTCGGTCCTGCACCCAGCTCGACGATCTTGTCGAGCAGGTCGATCGGCAGGTTGTCGACGACGAACCAGCCGAGGTCCTCGAGGTCGTCGGCAGCCTGCGATCGTCCGGCCCCGGAGAGCCCGGTGATGACGAGGACCTCGGTGCCGCGCCCCTGTTCGGTGCTGTCGTCGCGACCCGGATCGACGTCGTCGTTGCTCACGTGCCCGATGGTACGCGCGGCATCTTGCGCGTGCGTAGGTACAGCAACCGCGGGATGGTGGATGCCGCCGCGTACTCCTCGGCCTTGGCGAGGAACCCCGGGGGCGGGGCCGGCTCGACCATGCGTTCGAGCAGCAGGCCGTTGAGGGCGAGGGCGTTCACGTAACGGCTGAGCGGGCGGTGGATGAACGGGATGAACACGTCCTTCTCGACCTCCTCGATCGTCTCGTCCTCGACGAGGTACGGGCCGATCCGCCAGTACTGCTCGGGCGGGTCGAGGAACTGGTCGTCGATCCAGCCGCTGTTCGGCGTCTGCAGCAGCGGATGGTTCAAGAAGAAGCAGAACCGGCCGCCGGGTGCCAGCACCCGAGCCACCTCGGCAATCGCCGCGTCGACGTCACGGATGTGCTCGAACACGAGGCAGGCGACGACCGCATCGAACGACCCGTCGGCGAAGGGCAGCGTGCCCGCGCCCGCCTTCGCGAAGACTCCCCCGCCGCGCTCGGCAGCCACACGTACCTGGTTCCACGTGGGGTCGACACCGACCACCAACGACGCACCGAGCTTCGTGGCCAGGCGGCTGACCTGACCGTCACCGCAGCCCACATCGAGCACCCGGGCTGCTCCGGCCAGTTCCTCGGCAGCGAGCGGCAGGATCTGCTCCTCGTACTCGGGGTCGGCGCCGGCGGTGAAGCCGTCGATCCACCAGTCGGCGTGCGTCTCCCAGAGGTCGTCGCGGCGGGGGTCGTGGGGCAGGTCGTCGGCCATGATCGTCGAGCGTAGGGCGCGCCTATGCTCCCGACCCTCCCCCTTCACGATCGAGGAACCCATGACCATCGCCTTCCGTGCCGCCGACCTGCCTGCGAGCGAACTCGCCGAGAAGCCGCTGGGCCAGCCGTCGGCCGAGCCGATCGGTGACGCCGCGATCCTCACCCGGGCCAAGGTGTACCTCGACATCCCCGCGATCACCGCCGGAACCTGGGAGTGCGAGCCGGGCGCTTCCCGCTGGGAGTTCCTCACCCGCGGCGAGGTCATCTACGTCCTCGGCGGCCGGATGACGGTCCACGAGGACGGCGGCGAACCGGTCGAGCTCACCGCCGGCTCGAGCTGCATCTTCCCGATCGGGTGGACGGGCACCTGGACCGTGCACGAGACGCTGCGCAAGGTGTTCGTCGTCTACCGCCCCGACGCCGGCTGATGGACCTCTGCGTCTGGCCGGCCTACGAGCGTTCGTGGACCGAGGTCGTCGAGGTCGCCACCTGGGGCGAGGCCACCGGCTTCAGCGGCGTCTGGTACGCCGATCACTTCATGCCCCAGACCGACGACGACTCACCCGGCGTCGGTCCGGCACTCGAGTGTTGGACGGTGCTGGCCGCACTCGGCGCAACCGTGCCGCGGGTGCGTCTCACCTCGATGGTCTCGCCGGTCACCATCCACCACCCGGTCGTGTTGGCCAAGCGTGTGGCCACCGTCGACCACATCACCGGCGGCGGCCGGGTGGTACTCGGCATCGGCGCCGGTTGGCAGGTGAACGAGCACACCACCTACGGCTTCGAACTGCCCGCGCCCGGCGAGCGCGTCACGCGCTTCGAGCATGCGGTCGAGCAGATCCACGGGCTGCTCCACGATGCGTCGATCCCCTTCGATCCTCGCCCGGCATCGTTGCCCGTGCTGGTCGGCACGGGCAGCCCGCGCATGATGCGGATCACGGCGCGGTGGGCCGACGTGTGGAACACCTGGGGCGATCCCGTGCAGCTCGCCGAGCGTACCGCGATGTTCATGCAAGCCTGCGACACGGTGGGCCGCGACCCGAGCACCGTTCGCCGGTCGGCGCAGGCCATGGTGTTCCTCACCGATGATGACGCCACCCGCGACCGGCTGCGGTCGCGCGCCCCCGAAGGACGCTCCCTCGTCGGTGGCCCCGCCGAGCTGACCGATCTGATCGGCCAGTACGTCGATTCCGGCCTCGACGAGTTGGCGATCCCCGACTTCACCCTCGGCAAGACGCCCGAGGCCCGCCTCGCGACCTACCAGCGTCTGCGCGACGAGGTGCTCGCCCCCTTCATGTGATCGGTCGGCCCCCACGTCGCCCGTTCATGTCACCCGCTGACCACGAAAACGGTGGATTCCGTGTGACATGAACCGGGGTCAGGCGCACCAGTCGCGGGCCAGGGTGGTCAGCGCCTCGCGGCACTGGTGCAGGCTGCGGGTGGTGACCCACTCGAGATCTTCGTGCAGGCCCTGGCCGACAGGGCCGAGTACGACGGCAGGTGTGCCGGCGATGTCGTGGAGCGCTGCGTCGGTCCAGTAGGGCGCGGCGGTGAGCACCGGTTCACGGTGCGTCGCAGCGCCGACAGCGGACGCCACCGCCGCCACGAACGGATCTGCAGCATCGACACCGAGGCCGACGCGGCCCTGGTTCTGGCTGACCTGCACGGTGGCTCCGGGTTCCGCGAGCCGGACCGCGGCAACGATGGCTGCCGCCACCGCGTCGATCTCGTCGCGGTGGCCCTCGGCGGTCGTGCGGACTTCTG
>JBBDMO010000192.1:0-9286 GCA_040878255.1 Ilumatobacteraceae bacterium | reverse complement strand
GGGCGACGGCCCCCGGATCGCTGTGCGCCCAGTAGCTGTTCGGGCGCTTGGCCTCGTCGAGCTTGGTGAACGTGCCGGAGTCGACGAGTTGCTGGCAGAGCCGCTCGTACTCCTCGGCGGAACCGTCGCACCAGTAGACGCTGTCGGGCTGCATGATCGCTGCCCACTCGTCGACCCACTGCTGAAGGCGGGTGTTGGTGGTGGTGGCACTCATCTCGTGGTCTCCTTTGTCGACGCGCCGTTGCGTCGATGGGGTCGGGAGGGAACAGGGTGGGCAGAACTGGGCGGGACGGAACACCGCTGGATGCGGGCTCGACGGACGAAAAACGGCAAACGCCCGGCCTACTGGCCGGGCGTCCGCATGTCGACTTCACTACCGAGGCGCAGCCCTGAGGCGCGCCCTTGATCATTCAGATCGAACACGACCCGCTGCCCCTGGCGGAGCATGCGAAAGACCGAGCCGTCGAGCGCGTCGGCAGCCAGGTCGTACTCGGAGAGGTCGGTGTCGCGCACCACGAGGCCGTCACCCGTTGCTGGGTCGTACGACTTGATGACGCCCTGCACGGTCTCAGCCGACCTTGACGACTTTGCCGCTCTTGATGCAGCCGGTGCAGACATGCAGCCGGACGGGGGTGCCCTTCACCACGGCGCGCACGCGCTGGATGTTCGGGCTCCAACGCCGCTTGGTGCGACGGTGCGAGTGCGACACGGACATACCCCAGCTCGGGCCCTTTCCGCACACTTCACAAACTGCTGCCATGACACGCCTTCTTTCGATCGATCGCCCACCGCGGAGCTACCCCCGGAGAGAACCCTGAAAAGATATCAGCGACATCGATCGCTTCCCCAAGTGATGGGGCCTCCTTCCGATCGTTTCGGGTGATGGCCCCATCCGGACGGGCGCATGCGGGTGCGCCCTATCGTGGGGCCGTGGCGACCCTCGAGCTCCTGTCCGCCGACGCACTCCGTCAGACCGTCGTGACCTTCCGCGACGTCGTGCGTGACCATGCTCCGGCGATCAACCGGCTCAACGTCTACCCCGTGCCCGACGGTGACACCGGCACGAACATGGCTCGCACGCTCGATGCGGTGGTCGCCGAGCTCGAGCAAGCGCCCGCAGGACTCGAAACCACGTGTGCCGCCATCAGCCACGGCTCGCTGATGGGCGCCCGGGGCAACAGCGGCGTCATCCTCAGCCAGATCCTGCGCGGCCTGTCGTCGAGCCTCGTCAGCGCGGGCGAGGCGACCGGTGCCAAGGTCGCCGAGGCGCTGCGGGCCGCGTCGGTCGCGGCATACCAGGCCGTGCTGAAGCCGATCGAGGGCACCATCCTCACGGTGGTGCGCGCCGCAGCCGACGGCGCGACCGATGTCGCGTCGGACGGCGGGTCGCTCGTGGCCGTGCTCCGAGGTGCCCAGGCATCGGGTCGTGAGGCACTCGCACGCACGCCCGACCTGCTGCCGGTGCTGAAGGATGCGGGGGTGGTCGATGCCGGGGGTGCCGGGTTCATGCTGCTGCTCGATGCCGCCCTGCACGTGGTCGATGGCGATCCACTGCCCGAGCCCGATGAATCGGCGGGACCGTCGCCCGAGCAGCTCGACGCCGTCGCGCACCGTCACGCAGCCGCCGGCGATGTCGATGTCTCCGAGCTGCGTTACGAGGTCATGTACTTCCTCGACCTGCCCGATGCCTCGATCGAGCAGTTCAAGCAGGGCTGGGGTGCCATCGGTGACTCGATCGTCGTCGTCGGCGGTGACGGTCTCTGGAACTGCCACGTCCACACCAACGACATCGGTGCGGCGATCGAGGTGGCGCTCGACATCGGCGGCCGACCGCGCCGGATCCGGATCAGCGATCTGTTCGAAGAGGTCGCCGACGAGCACGCCCAGCGCGAGGCGGCGATCCACGGCACCGCCGTGCCGGCAGCCGGCCCGCACCCACCGTTCTCGGGCGCTTCCACCTCGTTGCCGCACGTCACGTGCGCCGTGGTCGCCGTCGCCAGCGGCGGTGGCCTGGTCGAGCTGTTCGGCAACCTCGGGGTCCAGGGCGTCGTCAGCGGTGGCCAGACCCTGAACCCCTCCACTGCCGAGCTGCTGGCAGCGGTCGAGGCGGTCAACTCGCAGCAGGTCGTCGTCCTGCCGAACAACAAGAACATCATCCCGGTCGCCGAGCAACTGGCAGCATTGACCGCGAAGCAGGTGTTCGTGGTGCCCACCCGGTCGATGCCTGAGGCGCTCGCTGCCCTGGTGCTCTACGACCCAGAGGCCGATGCCGCCACCAACGCCGCCGAGATGACCGAGGCGGCCGAGTCGATCGCCGCCGGCGAGGTCACGCAAGCCGTTCGTGACGCGGCAAGCCCCGCCGGGGCGATCACCACCGGTGACTGGATCGGTATCGTCCGCGGCGACGGCATCGTCGCGATCAGTGGTTCGGTCGAGGGGGCTGCCGTCGCCCTGCTCGAGCAGCTCGTCACGCCGGGCCGCGAGATCGTCACCATCGTCACCGGCTCCGATGCCACGGCGAAGCAGACCGATGCGCTCGTCACCTGGCTCGACGAGCAGCGACCTGACGTCGAGGTCGAGGTGCACCGGGGCGGCCAACCGTTGTACCCCTACCTCTTCGGTGTCGAGTGACGTGACCGACCAGGTGGGGCTCGGCCCGCTGACGCTGCCGGAGCTCGACGCGATCGGCGTCGACCGGCTACGCGGCGTTGGTGACCGAAAGCTTGCTGCCCTGCGCGAGGTGGGCATCACCTCGGTGCTCGACCTGTTGAGCTTCTACCCGCGTCGCTGGGTCGACCGGACCAACGAGGCGCGCGTGTCCGACCTCGAGGTCGGCAAGGAGGCGCTGGTCCTCGTCACGGTCCGCAGCGTCAGCAAACGCGTCACGAAGAACCGCAAGACCATGGTCACCGCCGTGGTCGGCGACGGCAGCGGTCGGCTCACGATCTCGTTCTTCAACCAGCCCTGGCGCGAGAAGCAGCTGCGTGAGGGCCTCAACATCTCGATCTTCGGCAAGCCCGACGTGTTCCAGGGGTCGTTGCAGATGACGAACCCGATCGTCGACCTGATCGGTGACCGCACCGGCAAGATCGTGCCGATCTACCCACAGAGCGAGAAGGTCGCGCTCAGCACCTGGGAGATCGCCGGCTTCGTCGAGAACGCGATCGAGCGGTGCCTGCCGCGCGGCATCGCCGACCCGGTGCCGCCCGAGGTGATCGCACGCCTCGGCCTCCTCGACCGCACCGAAGCGCTCCGCCTCATCCACTTGCCCGAGACCATGGCCGACCAGGCGCGCGCACGTCGTCGGCTGGCGTTCGACGAGCTGCTGCGCGTGCAGACGGTGCTCGTGGCTCGTAAGCGAGCCATCGAGCGCGAGGCGAAGGGAATCCGCCATCTCGTCGACGGGCCCCTGGTGCCGCGGTTGCGCGCTGCGCTGCCCTACGAGCTCACGGGTGCGCAGCAGCGAGTCATCGCCGAGATCGAGGCCGACCTCGCCGGCGTGCACCCGATGCACCGTCTCCTGCAGGGCGACGTCGGGGCGGGCAAGACCCTGGTTGCGGTCAGTGCGATGCTCACGGCGGTGCAGGGCGGCCACCAGGCGGCACTCATGGCGCCCACCGAGGTGCTCGCCGAGCAGCACGCCACGGGGGTGCGGCGGCTGCTCAGCGAGGTCACGGTGCCCGACCCGGGCAACCTGTTCGGCGACCGCCCGCTGCGGGTCGAGCTGCTGACCAACCGGGTGACGGGCGCCGACCGGCGCGACGTGCTCGCCGGTCTCGCCGACGGCTCGGTCGACATCGCGATCGGGACGCACGCGCTCATCCAGGAGGGCGTCGACTTCAGCAGCCTCGGCGTGGTCGTCGTCGACGAGCAGCACCGGTTCGGTGTCGAGCAACGCGCGGCACTGCGTGACAAGGCCGGTGGGGGAGCGGTCCCGGACGTGCTCGTCATGACCGCGACGCCCATTCCGCGCACGGCGGCGATGACGGTCTACGGCGACCTCGACGTCAGCATCCTCGACGAGTTGCCGCCCGGTCGCACGCCCATCAAGACGCACTGGGCCAACGGGCCGCTCGACGAAGCCTTGGTGTGGTCCGACGTGCGCGACGAGGTCGCGGCCGGCCGTCAGGCGTACGTGGTCTGCCCGCTCATCGGCGAGAGCGAGAAGCTCGAGCTCGCCAGCGCCGAGGAGACCTACGAGGACCTCGCCGGGGGTGAGCTCTACGGGTTGCGCCTGGCCCTGCTCCACGGCCGGATGCCGTCGGCCGAGAAGGAGGCGGTGATGGATGCTTTCCGGCGCGGTGACACCGACGTCCTCGTCGCCACCACGGTCATCGAAGTGGGCGTCGATGTGCCGAACGCAACCATCATGGTGATCCTCGACGCCGACCGGTTCGGCATCGCGCAGCTGCACCAACTGCGCGGCCGCGTGGGCCGCGGCATCCACGAGTCGCGATGCTGGCTCGTCACCCAGCCCGACCCCGACGCGCCTGCCGACAGCCCCCGCATCCAGGCGCTCGTCGACAGCACGGACGGGTTCGTGCTGGCCGAGGTCGACCTCGACCTGCGCGGCGAGGGCACCATCATGAACACCGCACAGAAGGGCCGGAGCGATCTCCGTCTCGCATCGCTACGCCGCGACCGCGAAATGATCGAACAGGCTCGCGAGGTGGCGTTCGAGATCGTCGACGCCGACCCCACGTTCGAACGGAACACGCTCCTCGCCGACGAGCTGGCGCTGCTCTTCAGCGCCGCCGACGAAGAGTTCCTCTTCAAGAGCTGACGGACCGGCGGCGGCGGTGGCGGTGGCGGCGGTCCATCACTCGAGCCGTCAGTCCTCGTCGTCGGGGAGCACGAGGTCCCAGCGGTCGCGGCAGTCCTCGCACCGATAGGCGACGATGTCGCCCGGTTCCCAGATGCCGTCCTCGGGGGGATGGCTGAGTAGGAAGCAGCGGCCACCGCAGTCGATGCAGACGATCTGGGGCTCGGGGACCAGCATGACCACAGTCTGCCGTCGCTAACCTCCGGGCGATGCGCGTCGTGGCGGGAGAGTTCGGTGGTCGCAAGCTGATCGCCCCCGCTGGCACCACGACCCGGCCCACCACTGACCGCATGCGCGAAGCGGTCTTCAACTCGCTGTCGTCGATGGGCATCCTCGAAGACGCGGTGGTCGCCGACCTCTACGCGGGCTCGGGTGCGATGGGCATCGAGGCGCTGTCGCGCGGTGCGAGTCGGTGCATCTTCGTCGAGCGCGATCGTGCGGCCCTGCAGGCGTTGCGCGACAACATCGCTGCACTCGGCATCACCGACCGTTGCATCGTGGTCACCTCCGACGTCATTGCGTGGGTGCCGGCCATGCGCGGCGTCGACCTGGCCCTCATCGATCCGCCGTACGCATTCACGGCGTGGCCCGAGTTGCTCGCCAAGGTGCAGGTGTCGTACGCGCTGTGCGAATCGGCGCGCGAGGTGGCGGCGCCCGACGGCTGGGGCGTCGTGCGCGCGAAGCGCTACGGCCGTGCTGCTGCCACCCTGCTCACCCGTCTCGACGGCTGAACGCACTAACGTCGCCCGCACATGGCCAAAGTTCTCTATCCGGGCAGCTTCGACCCCATCCACCTCGGGCACCTCGACGTCGTCGAGCAGGCGCTCGAGCTGTTCGGGCACGTCGTCATCGCTGCGATGCACAACCCTTCGAAACCTGGTGGCATGTTCACCCTCGACGAGCGCCTCGCCATGATCGAGCACGCCGTCGATCCGATGCGCACTGACGGCATGATCGACGTGTGCGCCTTCCCCGGCCTGGCCGTCGACGCCGCGCGCGACCTCGGTGCCGACTTCATCGTCAAGGGCCTGCGCACCGGTGGCGACTTCGAGGTCGAGCAGCAGATGGCACAGACCAACCACGTCGTGTCGGGGGTCCGCACGGTGTACCTGCCCTGCAAACCGGCACTGTCGTTCATCAGTAGCCGCTTCGTGCGCGAGATCGCGAACTACGGTGGGGATGTGAGCGCGATGGTCACGGCCGACGTTGCCGCTCACCTCGAGCGAGTGAGCAGGCGATGACCAACGACGATCAGTACGACGACGACTACGACGACGAGTTCGACACCGACTTCGACGACTCCGACGCGTACGTCAAGACCACCAACGGCTATGTCGGTGACGCCGAGCAGTTGCTCCGGCGAGCCGTCGACGTCATTGCGAACGCACCCACGATGCCGTTGTCGTCGTCGCCGCGTATCGATCGTGACGAGATCATCGAACTGCTCGACGAGGCCCTCCACCGCCTGCCGGAGGAGATGCGCCAGGCGCGCTGGATGATCAAGGAACGCCAGGAGTTCGTCAACAAGACCCGGCGTGAGGCCGATGAACTGCTCGAGGCGGCTCGGGTGCAGGCCGAGCGCATGGTCCAGCGGACCGAGGTGGTCCGTGCCGCCGAGGCACGTGCCCGGCAGCTCAACGAGGCCGCCGAGAGCGACGCCCGCCGACTCCGCCACGAGACCGAGGACTTCCTCGATCAGCGGCTCGCCAGCTTCGAGATCCTGCTCGACAAGCTGAACAAGACCGTCCTCGCTGGCCGCTCCAGGCTCTCCATCGGCGCTCACCGGGACGAGTTCGGCGGCGATGACGACGAGGATCCAACGAAGGGCTTCTTCGACCAGGACCGTTAGCCTCGACCGCCTCTATGGCGAATCCGCTCCGCATCCAGGTGTCCGAACTGCTCCGGCGGCCCGGCAGTGACAAGCCGTTCGACCTCGCGGTCACCATCGCCGACCTCGGCCTCGACGACGACCGCTTCCAGGCGGCCGAGCCCGTCGAGATCCACCTCGTGCTCGAGTCGCTCATCGGCGGCGTCGTCGTCAACGGCGGTGTCGATGCCACGTGGCACGGCACCTGCCGTCGGTGCGCGATGCCGGCAGCGGGGTCGTTGCACTGCGACGTCCACGAGTTGTACCAGTCGGTCGTCACCGACCCCGAGGCCTTCGAGCTCACCGGCGACCAGCTCGACCTCGAGCCGATGGTGCGAGAAGTGCTCATCCTCGACGCCCCGGTCTCACCGCTGTGCCGCGCCGACTGCGCCGGCCTGTGCCCAGGCTGTGGCATCGACCGCAACACCGCCACGTGCGATTGCAAAGTCGAGCCGGACGACTCGCCGTGGTCGGCGCTCGACGACCTGAAGGGTCTGCTCGACAGCTGAGCCAACGCCGCCGATCTGGCCGAATGGCTTCGACCGGTCGAAATGGACGGCAAGTCCGCTAGCCTGACGCAGCCCATTTCGCGTAGGGAGAACCACGGTGGCAGTTCCCAAGAAGAAGAAGTCCAAGATGAAGACGCGCAGCCATCGTGCTGGCGCGTGGAAGCTCGCCGCCCCGGCGCGGAGCAACTGCCCGCGCTGTGGTTCGGCCAAGCTGCCGCACACCGTGTGCCCCTCCTGCGGTTGGTACAAGGACCGCGTCGCCGTCGACGTCGGCTGATCGACCGAACGGTCACCCCACATCCCATGCTGCCGATCGCCATTGATGCGATGGGCGGCGATCGTGCCCCCGGCGAGATCCTTGCCGCGGCACACGCCGCTGCCGAACTGGGCATCCCTGTCGTCCTCGTCGGCCCGGCCGATCTCGAGGGCATCGGCGACCTCGAGCTGATCCCGGCATCCGAGGTCATCGGTATGGACGACGACGCCGCCCAGGGTGTGCGTCGCAAGAAGGACTCCACCCTCGTTCGCGCCGCCGAAGCGGTGCGTGACGGCAAGGCCAGCGCCATGATCTCGGCCGGCAACACCGGCGCCACCATGGCATCGGCGCTGCTGCGCATGGGTCGGATCAAAGGCGTCAGCCGTCCAGCCATCGCCACACCGCTGCCGGTGCCGGGTCACAAGCCGAACATCCTCCTCGACGCCGGTGCCAACGCCGAGGTCCAGGCCGAGTGGTTGGTCCAGTTCGCGCAGATGGGCTCCGTCTTCGCCCGCCACCGGTTCGGTGTCGAGGCCCCACGCGTCGGCCTGCTGTCGATCGGGGAAGAGCCGGGCAAGGGCGACTCCCTCCGCAAGGAAGCCTTCGAGCTGCTCAGCGTCGCGCCGGGCATCAACTTCATCGGCAACATCGAGGGGCGCGACATGCTCTTGAAGACCGCCGATGTCATCGTCACCGACGGTTTCACCGGCAACGTCGTACTCAAGACGCTCGAGGGTGCGGTGAAGGTGCTCATGACGGCGATCCTCGGCGCGTTCGCAGCTGAGGAGCGCTACCGCCCGCATGCCGATGCGCTGCTGCCAGCGCTGCTGCCGTTGTACGAGGCCATGAGCCCCGACACCTACGGCGGCGCGATGTTGCTCGGCGTCGACGGTGTGTGCATCATCAGTCACGGCTCGTCGAACGAGAAGGCGATGCTCAACGGCATCAAGGTGGCCCAGGAGATGGTCGAGCGCGGTGTCGTCGACGAGCTCCGTGCTGCGATCGCCGCATCCGCCTGACGTATCATCACGGGGCCGTGTGGGTACCCGCCCACGACGAAGACCGGAGAATCCCAGTGTCGCAGCCCTCAGCCCCGCTCGATCGAGCCGCCATCGTCGAGATTGTCCGTGCCAGCCTGGCCGACATCCTCGAGATCGACGGCAGCACGATCTCCGAGGGCCAGTCGTTCGTCGACGACCTCGAGGCCGACTCGCTCGCACTGATCGAACTGGTCGAGGCCCTCGAGGAGGAGATGGCCGAGCGCTCCGTCGACTTCCGCATCGAGGACGAGGATCTCGAGGATCTCAAGACGGTCCGCGACGCCGTCGACTACGTGCATGCCCGAGTCGTCGGCGCCTGAGCCGGCGGTCGCGACCGACCAGCTCGAGCAGCTCAGCACCGTCCTCGGTCACGACTTCCGCGACGTCACCCTCCTCGACCGAGCGCTCGCGCACCGGTCGTGGTGCGCCGAAAACACCGGCCGGCCGTCGAACGAGCGGCTCGAGTTCCTCGGTGACGCGGTGCTCGGCTGGGTCATCGCCGACATCGCCTACAACCGTTACCAGGACCTGCCCGAGGGCAAACTGACCGACCTGCGCAAGAGCGTCGTGAACGCCACGGCGCTCGCCGAGGTCGCGACCGGCATCGGGCTCGGCGAGTTCGTGCTGCTCGGTAAGGGCGAGGCGGCGGCCGGCGGTCGCGCCAAGCCATCGATCCTCAGCGATGCGATGGAGGCGGTCATCGGGGCGGTCTACCTCGACGGCGGTGTCACGGCCGCCCAGCAGCTCATCGAGCGATTGTTCACTGCGCCGCTGGTCGAGGCCGCGCGCAGC
>JBBDMO010000191.1:0-9286 GCA_040878255.1 Ilumatobacteraceae bacterium | reverse complement strand
GGCCCGGCGATGGTGAGCAGGCCGGCGCGCACGTCCGCCACGCGCCGGGCCATCACGCCCTCGACCGCCATCAGCTGGAACATGATCGACGCATCGGGCGGCGGCAGCTCGGACGCAGCCGGCACGAGCCCGGTGGACGGCTTGATCGAGGCGATGCCGCAGCAGTGTGCAGGGTTGCGCAACGAGCCACCGAGGTCGTTGCCGAGGCCGATCGGGCTCATGCCGGAAGCGAGCGCCGACGCCTCACCACCGCTCGAGCCACCAGCCGTGAGGGCAGCGTTCCAGGGGTTGCGGGTGATGCCGTGCAGCGACGACTCGGTCGCGACGCGCAGGCCGAGGTCGGGCAGGTTCGTGCGTCCGACCGGGATTGCGCCAGCGGCGCGCATGCGCTCGACGACGGGCGCATCGGTGGTCACGACCGCTTCGGCGAACACCACGAGGGAACTGGTCGTCGGCGTGCCGGCGACGTCGATGTTCTCCTTCACGGTGAGGGGCACCCCGTGAAAGACCCCCAGCGGACCATCGGCCGCGGCGACGGCGCGGTCGGCGGCAGCAGCAGCAGCGAGGGCCTGTTCGTCGAGGCGACGCACGATGGCGTTCAACGCCGGGTTCACCTCGTCGATACGAGCGAGGTGCGCCCAGACGACCTCAGTGCTCGACACCTCGCCCGAGGCGATCATGCCCGCCAGCTCGAGTGCCCCACGCCGCCACAGCTCGTCGTTGCTCATGGCGGTCGATGTTGCCACACCGAAGCTCTGGCGTGGGCACGAACGGCATAGCCTCGCGTCGTGACCGATCAGCGACCGTGGGACAGCGAGGCCTTGCCGCAGGGCGAGCAGAAGGTGGTTGCGATCCGCCAGATGTTCGACACCATCGCCCCGCGCTACGACATGGTGAACCGGATCATGACCTTCCGCCTCGACGTCCGCTGGCGGCGGATCGCGGTGAAGGACCTCGCGCTGGCCCCCGGCAGCCTGGTCCTCGACCTCGCCAGTGGCACCGGCGACCTGTGCGTCGACCTCCGTTCCGCCGGGCTGGTGCCGATCTCGACCGACCTGAGCTTCGGCATGCTCTCTGCC
The DNA here is from genome assembly GCA_040878255.1 of Ilumatobacteraceae bacterium. Classification (GTDB taxonomy): domain Bacteria; phylum Actinomycetota; class Acidimicrobiia; order Acidimicrobiales; family Ilumatobacteraceae; genus VFMC01. The sequence goes on along the minus strand of JBBDMO010000191.1, from coordinate 8,207 downwards.
GACCGCAGTGGCGCACCGCGCATGCAGGCCGACATCCTCCGCCTGCCGGTGCCCGACGCGTCGGTGGACGGCGTCACGTGCGGGTTCGCCCTCCGCAACCTGCTCGACCTGCCCACCTTCTTCCACGAACTCGCCCGCGTCGTGCGGCCCGGTGGTCGCATTGCCCTGCTCGACGTGGGCATCCCTCACAACCCTCTCGTCCGCTGGGGCAACAACATCTACTTCGGCAAGGTCGTCCCCCGCTTCGGTGCCCTGCTCAGCGACGGCGGGGCGTATCGCTACCTGCCCAAGAGCGTGGCGTACCTCCCGCCCAGGGAGATGATGCTCTCCGATCTGCAAGCAGCCGGCTTCACCGACGCGACGCACCGCCAGCTCTCGGGCGGCCTGACGCAGCTCATGGTCGGCACCCGCGACTGACATGCGCGCCACCACCGTCCCGCTCGAGGCACCGATCGATCTGAACGACGTGGCTGCCGGCGACGGCGTGCTGTTCGTACGCGACGGAGTGGGCGTGGCCGGCCGCGGCGTGGCCGCACGCGTCTCGGTCGACGACGCACCGGCATTGCTTGCGTCGATCGAGCACCGTGACGAGGTGGGTGGCCGATCGCCCGTGGCGATCGGATGGGTGCCCTTCGAACCGGGCGGTCGGGGCGAGGTGATCCTGCCCGCCCTGCTCGTCGGCAAGGCCGCCGACGGGACCCAGTGGGTCACGCGCATCGAGGGCGGCGACGAGGTGGCACCGGCGCTGACCGGCGCACCTCGCCCGGCGCCACGAGCGCAGGCGTTCACCGTCGCTCCCCTGACGCCGATCGAGCGCTATCTGGCAGCGGTGACCACCGCCCGCGACGCGGTGCGCGCCGGAGCGCTGACCAAGGCGGTCATCGCCCGCGAGGTCAGCGTCTCGAGCGACGAGCCGATCGACGTCCACGCCGTGCTGCTGCGCTTGCGGGGCTCGTTCGGATCGAGCCACCGCTACTCGATCGATGGCCTCATCGGCGCCTCACCCGAGCTGCTCGTCGCTGTCGACGGGCACATCGTCCGATCACACCCGCTGGCTGGAACGGCGCCGCGCACGGGCGACCCGGCCACCGACGCACGCGTGGCGGCCGACCTCATCGCCAGCACGAAGGACCAGGTCGAGCACCGCGTCGTCATCGACATGATCCACGACACGCTGCTCCCGTGGTGCAGCTACCTCGACTGGGAGCCCGAGCCGTCGATCGTCACGGTCGCCAACGTCCAACACCTCGGCACCGCGATGGAGGGTCGTCTCAGCGATCCGCGCCCGCATGTACTCGAGCTCGTCCGGGCCCTGTGCCCCACCCCCGCCCTCGGCGGGTTTCCGCGCGACGAGGCACTCACCCTCATTGCCGCAGCCGAGGGATTCGAACGCGGCCGCTACGGCGGTGCCGTTGGTTGGGTCGACGCGGCCGGCAACGGCACCTGGGCGGTAACCATCCGCTGCGCCGAGCTCTCGGCAGACCGCCGCACGGCGCGACTGGTCGCGGGCGGGGGGATCGTCTCGGCCAGCGAACCCGCCCTCGAGTTGGCCGAAACCCAGGCCAAGCTGCAGGCGATGCTCTCTGCCATCGTCCGTCCCTGACACACTCCGATCGAGGGCATGACCGGTGGGATCTGCGGGCGCCGGTACGGTCACAGCCGTGCCTCCACCACCAGTCGCCCATGACGGACTCGAGCGGCTGCCCCTCGACACCGAGCTCGGCAAGCTCGCCGACGTGCTTCGGCGAGATGGCGGCCTCGTGATCGAGCGCCTCGTCGACTCGAGCGCGATCGTTTCGCTGGCCGAAGAACTCGACCCGTTCGTCGACCGCCGCGACCCAGGCTTTCGCCACCACGGCGATGACAGCTTCTACGGTGGCAACACGAAGCGGCTCCAGGGCCTGGCCGTGAAGAGCCCCACCTTCGTCGACATGGTGCTGCTGAACGACGTGCTGCTCGGGTTGGCCGACCGCATCCTGCTGCAGTCGTGCGGCGACTACTGGATGAGCCAGGCCGAGACCATCTACATCGGCCCCGGCAACACGGCGCAGCCCCTGCACCGCGACGATCTCAACTGGTCGCACGCTGCCACGCTCGGGATCGACCTGCAGGTCTCGGTGCTGGTGGCGCTGGGCGACTACGACGCCGCCGTCGGCGCGACGATGGTGGTGCCCGGTAGCAGCGGCCGACCGCTCGACGAGTACGTCGATCCGTCCGCAGCGAGGTCGGTCGAGCTCGAGCCGGGCGATGCACTGGTCTACCTCGGCAACCTCGTCCACGGCGGCGGCGCGAACACGACGACCAACCGGTGGCGCAAGGCCCTGTACATCGGCTTCCTCGTGGGGTGGCTCACACCCGAGGAGGCCGTCGCTCGCTCGATCACCCCTGCGGTCGCCGCCCGGCTTCCCCGGCGCGCTCGCGAGCTGCTGGGCTGGTCCACGATCCACGGCAACACCGCTCCTGACTACGTCCGGCCGACACGGAGTCGTAGCGCGTCAGGGTGACGCGCTGGAACTCCGCATCGACGGTCAGGGGGTGATGGAGGCGGTGATCGCTGCGTGGAGCTCGGCGTGGCGGGCAACGTTGGCGGTGCGCTCACTGACGACACGCACGAGCTGCGAGCCGGGACGACCGAGGCACTGGCGGAGGTCGTCGGCGGTGCGGACGGTGTGCGCACGGAGGCCGTGCGCCTGCGCGAGGGCGATCAGGTCGGTGCCATGCGGCGTGCCGAAGAGCTGCTCTACTCGTTCTGCTTCCAGTACCCCGGCCTGCTGGAGGAACGAGAAGATGCCGCCCCCATCGTTGTCGACCACGACGATGCGGACGACGACGTCGCGCGCGGCGAGTGCCGTGAGCGACGACGAGTCGTGCAGCAGGGCGACGTCGCCCAGCAGAACGGTGACCGCATCGCCCGTGGCGGCTGCGATGCCGATCGCCGTGGCAACGGTGCCATCGATGCCGTTCGCACCGCGGTTCGACCACACCGTGGCTCGCTGATCGGCAGCGCCAAACCACTCGAGGTCACGGACCGGCATCGACGACGCGACCACCAGGAAACCATCGACCTCGCTGAGCACGCGTGCCACGGCAGGCTCGTCGAGCTCGACGGACGACTCCACGGCGGCACCGACTGCGGCATCGGCGGCGGAGCCAGCAACCGTCCAGGCCGAACCCCACGCCGGGTCGACGGCGATCGACAGCGAGGCCGCCAGCGAGGTGCAGAACGACGACACCACACCGACGAAGCGGTGGGTGATGGTGTGCGACGGATCGATCACACCTGCTCGCGGCGACACCCGCACCTGGACGGCACCGGAGGCGGCCAGCCACTGAGCCGCCACCTTCGACGCGGGCGGCTCGCCGAGGTGCACCACGACGTCGGGCACGTGCGCATCGGCGAACGATGCGAGCCGGAGGATGCCGTCGAAGGCGGCGATGGCAACGGCGGACCCGCGGCAGCCCGATCGCGGATCAGCCAGCACCGGCCATCCCGTTGCGACAGAGAGGGCCTCGACCGCAGCGGGGTCATCGGTGCCACGGCCGGCCACGATGAGGCCACGCGCGGTCGACAGGATCGGGACCCAGTCCTCCGGCACGAGGGCAGCGGCCGACTCGGCCGCCCGACTTCCCAGCAGCGGTGCCGGGAGCGGCAGCGGCTCACCGACGAGCGGTTCTCGCAACGGCAGGTTCAGGTGCACCGGTCCGGCGTGGATGCCGAGCGTTGCCTCGAGCGCATGCCTGGCGAGGGCTCGCCACGTGCCAGCCGCTTCCGGACCGGGCACGCCGGGGTCGTGGAACCAGCGCACGGCGTTGCCGAAGAGCTTGGTCTGGTCGATGGTCTGCGGCGCACCCACGTCGCGAAGCTCGGGCGGTCGGTCGGCCGTGAGCACGAGCATCGGCAAGCCGGACAGATGGGCCTCGACGACGGCACCGTGGAAGTGTGTGGCAGCGGTGCCGCTGGTGCAGAGCAGGAGCGCCGGCATGCCACTGACCGCAGCGGAGCCGAGGGCAGCGAACGACGCCGACCGCTCGTCGTGGAACACGTCGACGCGGAGCTCGGCCCGAGCGGCAATGGCGAGCGCCATCGGCGTGCTGCGTGACCCGGGGGCGATGAGGGCGTGGCGGACGCCGTCACGGATCCACTGATCGACCAGTGCGGCGCAGAAGGTGGCCTGCACGCGCTCCGGATGGTTGACGGGCTCGGCTGCTGACACACCGGGAACGATACGGCCCTATCGTGACGCCATGCGCACGGTGATCGACGTGGAGATCTGGTCCGATGTGGTGTGTCCCTGGTGCTACATCGGCAAGCGTCGCTTCGAGCGAGCCGTCGATGCGGTGGCCGACGAGATCGAGGTGCGGGCCGTGTACCGGCCCTATCAACTCGACCCCACGGCCTCGGTCGGCATGACCGCCCCGGTGTTCGAGACCTACGCCAAGAAGTTCGGGGGACCCGAACGTGCCGCGCAGATCATCGGCCACGTCACGAATGTGGCTGCGGCCGACGGCCTCGAGTTCCGGATGGACCTCGCACTGCGGGCGAACACACTGCTGGCCCACCGGCTGCTGTGGCTCACCGAGTCGACGGGCCATCAGCCCGCCATGAAAGAGCGTCTGCTGCAGGCGTACTTCCACGATGGACTCGATGTCGGCGACCCCGACGTCTTGGCGGACTGTGCCGCCGACATCGGTCTCGAGCGGTCAGCGGTGCGCCAGTTCCTCGACAGCGAGGACGGGGTCGCCGAGGTCCGTCTCATGATCGAGGTCGCCCGCGACCACGAGATCACGGCCGTCCCGACGTTCGTGTTCGCCGGCGCACCGGAGGGTCAGGCCTGGATGGTGCCCGGGGCGCAGGACACCGATGTGTTCGTCACGGTGCTCCGCAGGCTCGCCGCGCGCCGGGCTGCGGCACTCGATGGCGTCGCCGATGATGTCGCCGGTGTCGATGGCTGAGTGGCGGGCGCTCGCCGGACCGCTGGCCGCACGTGTGGCCGGTCAGGGTCGGCGCTTGGTGTTCGTTCACGGCTTCACACAGACGGGCTCGTCGTGGCGCCCGATCGCCGATCATTTCGCTGACCGCGGACACGAGGTCGTCATCGTCGACCTGCCCGGCCACGGAGGGTCTGGCACCGTGCGCGCCGACCTTCGCCGCACGGCCGATCTCGTGGCCTCGACCGCAGGTCCGGGCACCTACGTCGGCTACAGCCTCGGCGGTCGGGTGTGCCTGCACCTCGCCCTGATGTACCCGCACGTGGTCGAGCGTCTCGCAGTGCTCGGCGCGACGCCGGGCATCGTCGACGACGACGAGCGGGCGGTCCGGCGAACCGCCGACGAGGCACTGGCGCAGCGCATCGTCGAGATCGGCGTCGAGCGCTTCATCGACGAGTGGAGCTCGCAGTCGCTGTTCGGTGGTCACGTCCTGACCGACGACGATCGTGCCGAGCGCTATCGCAACACTGCGCTCGGCCTGGCATCGAGCCTGCGGCTCTCCGGCACCGGCACGCAGATGCCCCTGTGGGACCGGCTCCAAGAGCTCAACATGCCGGTCCTCGCAATGGCGGGCGGTCAGGACGAGAAATTCGTCGCGATCGCCGAACGCGTGGCCAGGTCGGTGCCGCACGGCACCGTCGGCACGATCCACGACGCCGGGCACGCAGCGCACCTCCAGCAGCCGCTGCAGGTGATCACCCGGCTCGAGCGGGCGTTCAACGGCCCGGCGCGCCTGCCGCTTGCCTGACAGCGAACCGACGGGTGACGCGTCATTCCCTGACACCCCAGTCAGCAACGGCCGCCACGGGCGGTTTCATGACCGATGAGGCGCGCATGGAAGACCACTCCCGGTCTCGCCGTCGCGTGCGCTCTTTCGATGCTGATCGGCTTCGTCCTCGCCCGGAACCGGCAAACGGCGTGACCCGTCGATTCGCGTTGCTCAGCTCAGGAACATGCCCAGAGCGGTCAACGCACCCACGGCAAGCTGCACCTTGCCCGTGGCACCGAGGACGGCGATGAGCTCGCGCCCCGACGCGCCGCCGAGCACCGACCGCACTGGTGCGACTGCGAGCACGAAGCCCGCCAGCCCGATCGCAGCCCAGCTGTGCCCGTTCACCGCGACGACCACCACGAGCACTGCTGCCGCACCGATGAGCACGGCGTAGAACCAGCGCGTGCGTCGGTCACCGAGACGCACCGCCAGCGTGCGCTTGCCGACCTCTCGGTCCGTCGGGATGTCGCGCAGGTTGTTCACGACCAGCAGCGAGCATGCCAGCGCACCAGCCACCGACCCGAGCAGCCATGCGTCAGCCGGAATCCGCTCGAGGACCACGAAGGTGGTGCCGGCGGTCGCGACGAGGCCGAAGAAGACGAAGACGAAGACCTCGCCCAGACCGAGGTAACCGTAGGGGTGCGAGCCGCCGGTGTAGAACCAGCCGGCGAGCACACTCGCGATACCCACGGCGAGCAACCACCACGACGTCGTGGCTGCCAGCACCAGACCCGCTGCCGCGGCGACGCCGAAGGCCACGAGGGCGGCGCGTTTGACGGCACCCGGTGTCGCGAGCCCGCTCGCCACCAGTCGCACGGGTCCCACGCGCACCTCGTCAGTGCCCCGCACGCCGTCGCTGTAGTCGTTGGCGTAGTTGACACCGACCTGGAGGGCCAGGCTCACGATCAGCGCCGGCGCCACCGTCCACCAACGAGTACCCCATTCGCCCGCGCCCACCGACGCACCGAGCACCACCGGCACCACCGCTGCGGGCAGGGTGCGCGGGCGGGCGCCGAGGACCCACTTGTTCGTCGTCGGTGCGTCGTTCACGGCAGCGAGTCTGGCGCACCACGACCGGGCGGCCGATGATCGTTCGTCCGTATCCTGCTCGGATGGCAGACCTCATTGCGATCGACCTGCCGGCGGGCATGCCGTTCGTCGAGGCGGTGCGGGCTGCATGGGACCGTGGCGATGCCGTGATGCCGATCGACAGCCGGCTGCCGCCCGCTGCGCGTGCCGCGCTGCTCGACGCGATGCAACCGACGCGCCTGGTCGATGCCGACGGCGAACGAGCCCTCGACGGTGGCCGCCCTGTTGAGCCCGGAGATGCGGTGGTGATGCCCACGAGCGGCTCGACCGGCATCCCCAAGGGTGTGGTGCTGACGCACGATGCGATGGCTGCATCTGCTCACGCCACCGCGGCACGCCTGGGTGTCGGCCCAACCGATCGGTGGCTGGCATGCCTCCCGCTCGCCCATATCGGCGGGTTCTCGGTCATCACCAAGGCGATCATGAACGGCACGCCGCTGACGATCCTGCCGGGTTTCGAGGCAACGGCCGTCGAGGTGGCCGCACGCGACGGCGCCACGCTGGTGTCACTGGTGGCGACCGCGCTCCAGCGGATCGACCCGTCGCTGTTCCGCGTCATCGTCCTCGGCGGCAGCCGCCCGCCTGCTGATCGTCCGCCCAACTGCGTTACCACGTACGGCATGACCGAGACCGGCAGCGGCATCGTCTACGACGGTGTGCAGCTCGACGACGTCGAGCTGCGCATCGCCCCGGACGGCGAGGTGCTGGTGCGCGGGCCGATGTTGCTGCGCTGCTACCGCGACGGCACCACACCCATCGACGCCGACGGCTGGCTGCACACCGATGACGTGGGACGCCTCGCCGATGGGCGTCTGCAGGTCGACGGTCGTCGCGGCGACCTCATCGTCACCGGCGGCGAGAACGTCTGGCCCGACACGGTGGAACGTGTGCTCCAGGCCCATCCTGACGTGGGCGAGGTGGCCGTCGCCGGGGTCGACGACGACCAGTGGGGCCAGCGCGTGGTGGCCTGGGTGGTCCCGTTCGCCGGCGCACACCCGTCACTCGCCGGTCTGCGGGCGTTCGTCGCCGAGTCGCTGCCGACGTTCATGGCTCCGAAAGAACTTGTACTCGTCTCGTCGATCCCTCGCACCGTGTTGGGAAAGGTCATCAGAACCGCGCTGTCGCGCGCCCACTCAGCGTGAGCCACTAGAGTTCGGGCATATGGACCAGCGACTCGGCGGACAGGTCGCGCTCGTCACAGGTGCCGGTTCGGGCATCGGGCGGGCAATCAGCGAGCGCTTCGTGCGCGACGGCGCCACCGTCATCGCCGGCGACATCGACGGCGCCGCCCTCGACGACCTGACCTCGACGCTCGGTGCCCAGGTCATCGCGAGCCACTGCGATGTCACCGACGAGG
>JBBDMO010000190.1:0-9300 GCA_040878255.1 Ilumatobacteraceae bacterium | reverse complement strand
AGCTCCACGACCTCCCCCAGCACGCGCCGACGAGCGTGCACCTCCTCCACCGCCTCAGCCGAACGATGCGCACCGCGCGAAGTGCGAGCAGTACCGGGCACAGGTCGAGGCAGCGGTTGCAACGGCAGCGGGGGGACCCGTGGCCGTGCGAATCGTCACCGAGACCACGCCGCTCGGCGACGAGCACGATGCGTCGGGCACCGGTGCCACGGTCGTGCCGCTGCACCCCGTCCCACCGCCGCCCGCCGACGATGACGTCGACATCCACGACCTCGTCGATGCGCCGCCCGAGTCGGTGGTCACGCCCATCGACCGCCTGGCTCAGGCGTTCCCCGGCTCGGAGCTGATGGACGAGCGCTCCTGATGGCGGCGTACACCACGCCCGTCCAGGTCCTGATCGACGAGCTCGGACGCTTGCCCGGCATTGGACCGAAGTCGGCGCAGCGCATCGCCTTCCACCTCCTCAAGGTGCCGGCCGATGACGTCGCCCGGTTGGCGCACGCGCTCACCGACGCCAAGGCGAGGGTGCGCTTCTGCTCGCGCTGTTGGAACATCGCCGACGACGAGCTGTGCCCCATCTGCAGCGACGACCGTCGTGACCCCACGGTCGTCTGCGTGGTCGAAGAGGCCCGCGACATCGTCGCCATCGAGCGCACCGGCGAGTTCCGCGGTCGCTATCACGTGCTGCTCGGTGCGATGAGCCCGCTCGAAGGCATCGGGCCCGAGCAGCTGAAGGTCAAGGAGCTCTTCGCTCGCATCACGCCGGAGGGCATCGAGGAGGTGATCCTGTGCACGAACCCGAACACCGAGGGCGAGGTCACGGCGATGTACCTCGCGCGGATGCTGCAGCCGTTCGGCGTGCGGGTCACCCGCATCGCCAGCGGTCTGCCCGTCGGTGGTGATCTCGAGTACGCCGACGAGCTGACGCTCGGCCGCGCGCTCGAAGGCCGGCGCGACGTCTCAGGCTGAGAGTCGGTCGAGCAGCGCTGCGGCGCGCATGAACGCCTCGTCGTCGTCGGTCCACGCCGGGTCGAACGCGACGCGATCCAACAGGGCCGCCAGCTCGTCGGCCAGCGTCTCGTCCGCCGGTCTGGCGGCCGCCCAGCGGCGGCCCAGTTCGGGGGTGGCGCAGGCGGTGTCGACACCGCTGCGGGCGGCCAGCGCCGACCACCTGTCGAGCAGCAGGCCCCACCGGCCGCGCCGGCGGCGACGGATCATGCTGCGAACGACCCGGGCGATGAGCCAGACCGAGCACGCGCCGACCAGCCCGACGACCAGCACCGCCAGCGCGGTGCGACCGTGCAGCGATCCGAACTCCTGCAGGTTGCGGGCGATGTCACCACCGATCGATGTGCGACCGGCCTCGCCGGCCAGGGGTACCTCGGCGGTGGGGTCGAACGCCTGCCACCCCGTGCCGGGGAACCACACCTCGACCCAGGCGTGCGCATCGCGGGCACGCACGGTCCACACGCCCGTCAGCCCGTCGCGCTCGCCCGGCACGTAGCCGGTGGCGAGGCGGGCGGGGACGCCCTGGGTGCGCAGCATGATCGTGAGCGCACTCGCGATCTGCTCGCAGAAGCCGCGCTGCAACGTGAACAGGAAGTCGTCCACCGCGTCGGCGCCGTCAGCGGGGAGCGGTGCGTCGAGGTCGTACTGGGTGTTCTGGCCGATCCATGCCTCCATCGCCCGCACGGTGTCGTAGGTCGTCGGCGACGACGAGGCCAGTTGTGCTGCCAACTCCTTCGTGCGGGCGGTGGTCGATGACGGCACCTCGAGGTATCGCCCGATCTCCGGACGCCACTGCGAGGTGATCGCCTGCGCCACATCGCCCTGCGCGCGCAGCGCCTCGTCGGTCACGAGCGGCCGCTCCGACACGACCGTGTACACGGCCCCCTTCGTCATCACGACCGACGTGCGGAGGGCGCCGTCGGGTCGTGCCCACACGCCGGCCTCGATGAGGACCCGCGTCGGGCGGTACGCCGCGTACACCACGTTGGGATGGTCCACCTCGAGGTAGTAGGTCTGGATGAACTCGCGCACGTCGACACCGACGGGCCGCAGCATGTCCCCATCGGCGGGTGCTACCGAGACGTCGGGGCCGAAGGCAGCTGCACCGGTGCCGGTGTCGGCGTACCACGACCGGCCGTCGAAGCTCGCGAACGTCTGACCGCGCCAGAAGTCGGGTTCGGGGGCACGCACGCGCATCACCACCGCGGTGCTCATCTCGCCGCGGACCGAGGTGTCGAGCGACTGGCCGAACCCCGGGTAGCCGCCCAACCCACCGGTCCGCGGTGGTGAGCCCGACGACGGTGCCGAGGGTGCCACGTCACCGTTCGACGACGCCAGGGAACCCGGCTGCGCCACGGGACGGAACGAGTCGAACGACGACGGACGACCGAGCGATGTCGGGCCGTCCGGCACCGTCACCGTCCCGAGGACGAGCACCGTCGCCGTTGCGGCGACGACGAGCGACACGAGGGTCACCGCAGTGCGTCGCGCGATGCTCGACCCTCGCGAGGGGCGCGGTGCCGGTCCTGCCACCAGGACCATCGACACCAGCCACGCCACGCCCCATCCGGCCAGCCACACCAACAGCACGGGGTCGACGCGCTGCGCTGCGCCGTAGGCGGCGACGACCGCCGAGAACCCGAGCGCTGCTCGCCCGGCCCGTCGGTCGGTGCACTCGAAGCCCTGCACCACCACGAGCAGCATCAACAGATCCGGCAGCGGACCGGTGAAGACGACCCGTAGGTCGGTGATCCCACCAGCGTCGATGACGACGAGGGCGATGCCCGCGACTCCGATCATGCCGGCCACCACGCGCAACAGCGTCCGGACGAGGGGCCGGTGCGGCTTGCGCGTGGCCGTCAGCGCTGCGGTGAGCAACGACCCGACGAGCACGCCGGCGCGCACCGAGGCCGGGCGGTTCAGGCCGTCGGCCAGGAGGATGAGCGCAATGGCGGACGCCGCAGCGATGCACCATCGCGCCGAACGGCTGAGGTGGGTGTCGGGCTCGCCGAGGCGCTGGCGCCATGGGAGGCGTGCTGCGGGCAGCCCGGGGTGGTCCGGCAGGTTCACCGCGGTCCACCGTTCGACGGTGGCGTGATCGGCCATCGGCGTCGGGCGTTCCTGGCCCACCGCAGCAAGGACCTCGAGGTTCCGGCGACGTCCCTCGTCGATGGTGGCGCGCACCCGGCCCATCTCGACGCTCCGGTCGGGCGCCAGCGGGTCGGCCCTGACGATCCATCGCCGGACCGCCGCGCCGGGCCGGTGCTCGAACACCGAGAGCGCACCGGTGCGGAACGAGGTCGGCCAGTGGACCGCGTGGTGCGGGTCGCCGTCGCGCCATGGCCTGATGCCATCGATGTCGCCGTCGAGCGATCGTGCCGCGACGACCGCGTCGTCGGGCTGCGTGGTCGGCTCCGCCTCGGTCGTCGGTCGCGTTCCGGGCGTCACGGGTCGCGGCACGATCAGCGTCTCGTCGATCGGCACGGTCACCGTGCGTCGCCACCAGAGCAGGCCGGCCGAGCCGGCCGTGGTGCACACGACCGACAGCTCGTCGAGCACACCGCGCCGCGTGAAGGTGACGGTGCACTCGAGCTCGCCGCCGCGCAGCCAGCCGGTCGCAAGCTCGTCGTCGAGGGCGAGGAGGCGCACGTGGACGGGGCCATCCGGACGGGGTGCGAGCAGGCGGATCGTCACGACGTCGCCCACGGTGACGACGCGGGGGAGATCGACCGACAGCCGCCGCACCGATCGGAGACGCCACCATCCGGTCAGCGACGAGCCGACGGCCAAGACGCCGCCCACGACCAGCATCACCACCAGCGCAACCGCCCCGGTGAGCCGGATCAGCCCGTAGACCGCGCCGACGGCGAACACCAGGTGCGCGACACCGCGTGACAGTCCCACCGGTCGGCGGGTGCCCGAGCTGGCCGGTGGCGTGGTCATGGGTCGATCAGACGGTGGGAGGGCGGACGCGGGCGAGGCAGTCGGTCATCACGTGTCGTCCGGCCGTGGTGGAACCGTCGCCGTCGTGGACGATCACGCGATGGGCGAGCGCGGCCAGTGCGACTGCGGCGACGTCGTCGGGCACGATGTACGTGCGGTGGCGAAGCACGGCGAGTGCACGTGCCAACCCCAGCACGGCCAGGCCGCCTCGGGTCGAGGCGCCGAGCTTCACCTGCGGGTGCGTACGCGTGGCCTCGAGCAGCTCGACCACGTAGCGCGCCACGACGTCGGGCACGACCACGCGGCTCACCGTGGCCCGCGCCTGCTGCAGAGCCGTCAGCGTTGTCACGGGTGCCACGTCGTGTAGCTGGCGACGCCCGCGACGGCCCGACAGCACAGCGACCTCGTCCTCGAACGAGGCGCGGCCGGGCGAGATGACGGCGGCGAAGCGGTCGAGGGTGCCCTCGCCCAGGCGGTAGGTGCCGGCGATGTCGACCGGGTTCTGCGTGGCCACGAGGAAGAACGGATCCGGCAGTGCGTGGCTCTGACCGTCAACGGTGACGGTGCCCTCCTCGGCCGCCTCGAGGAGGGCGGACTGGGTGCGCGGCGCCGTGCGGTTCATCTCGTCGAAGATGACGACGTTCGCGAAGATCGGGCCTGGTCTGAACCGCAGGCGCAACCGATCGTGGTCGTGGTCGGGCACGAGGGTGCCGGTGACGTCGCCGGGCAGCAGGTCGACCGTGCCCTGGATCCGGTGGAAGGTGCCACCCACCGCCGCGGTCATCGCCTGGGCCAGCAGGGTCTTGCCCACACCGGGGATGTCCTCGATGAGCAGATGTCCGCTCGACAGGAGGCAAGCGGTGGCGAGTTCGGCGACGGCCCGGCGTCCGGCCACCACGGTGTCGACGGCGCCCACGATGGCGTTGCCGACCTGTGCGGCGTGGTCGATGCTGGCGCTGGATGCTCCGGGTTCGGCCAGCGGTACGGCGGTCGCAGCGGCCGTGGGGTGGTCTCGCGTGAAGATCGTCATCCCATGTCCATCGGCAGCTGCGAGTCGGCGCTGCAGCGGAAATCCGAGTGATCGACGGAAACGGCCGACATCTTGCAGCATCCCGGTGGAAAACGAGTACAGAGGCACCGCCCTCGGACCTGGTAGCGGGCGGACGAGCCAGCTCCGGAGGCGGTACCTCTGTATGACGGATACGTTACAACTATGACGGAATCATGTCAACTGTTCGAACGACATTCGCCCGATCGGGCGATTCGTCGCAGCGTCAGACGGTACGCACGAGCAGGGCGTCGCCCTGCCCACCGCCACCGCACAGGGCGGCAGCGCCGAGGCCGCCGCCACGGCGGCGCAGCTCGTGCAGGATCGTCAGCGCGAGGCGGTTGCCGCTCATGCCGATCGGGTGGCCGAGCGCGATCGCCCCGCCGTTCACGTTCGTGATCTCGTCGGTGATTCCGAGGTCGGCCATCGAGGCGATGCCCACGGCGGCGAACGCTTCGTTCAGCTCGAACAGGTCGACGTCGGCCACGGTCTTGCCGGCGCGCTGGAGCGCCTTCATGATCGCGCGGCTCGGCTGTTGCAGCAGCGACGCATTGTCGGGGCCGGCCACCATGCCGTAGCCCACGACCTGGCCGAGCGGTGTGACGCCCCGGGCGTTGACCGCCTTTTCGCTCATCAGCACGAGGGCGCTGCCGCCGTCGCTGATCTGCGAGGCGTTGGCAGCGGTGATCGTGCCCGCCTTGTCGAAGGCGGGCTTCAGGCCGCCGAGTGACTCCATCGTGGTGCCGGGCCGCACGCCCTCGTCGGTCTCGACGAGGATCGGCTCGCCCTTGCGCTGCGGAATGCTGACCGGCACGATCTCATCGGCGAAGCGGCCCTCCTTGATCGCGTTCGCAGCACGCTCGTTGGACTTCATCGCCACCTCGTCCTGCTGTTCGCGGGTGATGTTGCCGGCTGCGTAGCGCTCGGTGCCGAGGCCCATCAAACAGGCATCGAACGCACACCACAGGCCGTCTTTGATGATTGCGTCGGCAAGCTCGGTGTTGCCGTAGCGGAAGCCGCCACGCGCGCCCGCAGCGATGTACGGGGCATTCGTCATGCTCTCCATGCCGCCGGCCACCACGATGTCGGCCTCACCGGCAGCGATCATCTGGTCGGCGAGGTAGATCGTGTTGATGCCGCTGAGGCACACCTTGTTGATGTTGACGGCGGGGACGCTCATGGGGATACCGGCGTTGACGGCGGCCTGGCGCGAGGGCACCTGACCCTGACCGGCCATGAGCACCTGACCCATCAGGACGTGCTCGACCTCGTCGGGCGAGACGCCCGCTCGCTCGAGTGCCGCCCTGATCGCGAAGCCGCCGAGCTCGGCGGCGCTGAACGAGGCCAACGCGCCGCTCATCTTCCCGATCGGCGTGCGTGCCCCGGCAACGATGTACGAACCAGCCATGACGATGTCCTCCTCGGATGAACCCTGGTGCCAGCGTAGGCCGCAGGGTTACCCACGGGTACAGCCGGGAAATCTAGTAGGCGATCGAGCGCAGGGTGGCCCACAGGCGGTCGTTCTCGTAGCCGAGCGCCCAGATCGCAATACCCGCTGTGCCGGCTGTGATTGCCGCCTGCGCCCGCTGGGCGACGGCGAACTCGTCGGGGTAGTAGATGGTGCGCGTGACCACGCAGGTGACGATCGATCCGGGTGGCGAGAGCCGCAGCGCGGGTGCGAGCGCGTTGGGGTCTGCGGGTGAGATGACGCCTGTCGAAGAGGCCGGCGGTGCGTAGACGGGCACGGGAATCGCAGTGGTCAGCGTGCCCGTGAACGTCTGCTGGTAGGTGAACCGCATCTCGCCCGATGCATCGCGCACGGCGGTGGCACCCTTGCTGGCGGCGAGGGCGTCGGCGTTGCGCTGCAGGACGGACACGGTGCTCACGGCGGCGTTCGCCGGGCAGGTGCCGGTTCTCGCCGTCACCCAGCTGCGTCCGTAGGTCGGCACGCCGATCTGCACCTTGGCCATGTTGGCGTCCGTTTCGACAAGCATGCGTGTGGTCGAAATGACGTCGTTCACCCATGACATCGGAGCGATGGGCCCGGCGACACCGACGCTCCAGTCGTACACCATCAGTCGCAGTTGATCGATGGAGTTGATGATGCCTCTGGGGTCGTACACGGTGTAGCCGCGGGTGCCGTTGGCCCAGACCGGTGGGATGGTGACCGACAGCGTCTTGCCGATCTGGTCGAACCGGGTCCCGAGCTCGGTGACGAAGGCGACCCAGTTCGGCCTGGTGCCGGCCCAGCTGGCGGAGCCGTCGGTGAACGCGAACCCCTCGTAGTCGAGGTCGATCCCGTCGTACCCCTTCGTCTGCACGAGCGACACGATCGCGTCGATGTGCTGCTGGCGGGTGCCCGTGTCGGCGAGGATGCCGGCCAGCACGCCCTTGCCGGTGCCGTCGGTGATGCTCGGGATGACGGCGATGCCGGCCGGTACCCTCGCCTCGATCTGGTCGATCAGCGTGTCGGCCCCGCCCGCGAACGTCGCCGGGCCGATCGCGCTGTACGCGAACGGCGACACGCCCGAGATGATCCCGGCGTTGGTGGCGAGCGCCGCCGTACCGGCCGTGATCCCCCAGCTCGGGATCCAACCGGTGACGTACTTCGTGGGCGTGGCGGCATCGGCGGGATCGCGCGATGCCACGCCGAGCACCGACACGAGCGCACACACGCCGGCCACGCCCCTCCCGAATCGCATGCCCCGACGCTACCCCTGCCCCCCGTCGGGTTCCGGTCGCGCTCCGGTGCGGAATCCGTACGAGATCGCGACCAGAACTGCGCTGGGCGGCTGGTTTCCCACGCGTTGCTACTCATCGGTAACATCCCGACATGCAGCACTTCCTCGATGCCATCCAGTCCGGCGCGTCCGCCGACGACATTGCCGCACTGCCGATCCCCGAGAGCTACCGGGCCGTGCACGTGCTGGCGGCCGAGCAGGACATGTGGGCCGGCACGCCGTCGAACGACAAGGACCCGCGCCAGAGCCTGCACGTCGGTGAGGTGCCCACGCCCGAGCTCGCGCCGGACGAGGTGTACCTCGCCGTCATGGCGAGCAGCATCAACTTCAACACCGTGTGGACGAGCATCTTCGAGCCGATCAGTACCTTCGGTTCGCTGAAGCGCCTCGGCCGCGAGAGCGACTGGGCCAAGCGCCACGACCAGCCGTACCAGGTTGTCGGCAGCGATGCATCGGGCGTCGTGCTGCGCGTCGGGTCGGCCGTTCGCAACTGGAAGCCAGGCGACCGGGTGACGGTGCACTGCAACCATGTCGACGACCAGGACCCGTCAGCGCACGACGACTCGATGATGGGGTCGAACCAGCGGATCTGGGGCTACGAGACCAACTTCGGCGGCCTCGCCGACCTCGCCGTGGTGAAGGCCAATCAGCTCATGCCGAAGCCCGCCCACCTGACGTGGGAGGAGGCGGCCGTCAGTGCGCTGTGCAACTCGACGAGCTACCGCATGCTCGTGTCGAAGAACGGTGCGGCGATGAAGCAGGGCGACGTGGTGCTGATCTGGGGCGCCACCGGCGGCATCGGTGCCTACGCGGCGCAGTACGTGCTGAACGGCGGCGGCATCCCCGTGTGCGTCGTCAGCTCGCCCGACAAGGCCGACATCCTGCGGAAGATGGGTGTCGAGCACATCATCGACCGCAAGGCGGCCGGCTACCAGTTCTGGAAGGACGAGCACACCCACGACGAGACCGAGTGGCGTCGTCTTGGCAAGGACATCCGCGACCTCGTCGGCGAAGACCCCGACATCGTGTTCGAGCACCCGGGCCGGAACACGTTCGCGGCGTCGATGTACGTGACGAAGAAGGGCGGCACGGTCGTCACCTGTGCCGCGACCTCCGGCTTCATGATGGAGTTCGACAACCGCCACTTCTGGATGCGGCTGAAGCGCCTGGTCGGCTCGCACTTCGCCAACTACAAGGAGGCGTACGAGGCGAACCGGCTGATCAGCAAGGGCATGATCCACCCGGTGATGAGCCAGGTGTTCGCCCTGCAGGACACTGGCGAGGCCGCCTACCAGGTGCACCACAACATGCACGAGGGCAAGATCGGCGTGCTCTGCCTGTCGCCCGAGGAGGGCCTGGGCGTCACCGATCACGAGCTGCGCGCCAAGGTCGGCGACAAGCTCCACCTGTTCCGCCGCTGACCTGCGGGTTGGCGCGGCCCTGCGGGCGCGGCCAACATTCATGCATGCTGCTCACCGAGATCGATCACGTCGCCATTGCCGTCAGGGACCTCGAGGCCGCCATTGCGTACTACCGCGAGGCGTTCGGGGCCGAGGTGCA
>JBBDMO010000189.1:0-9345 GCA_040878255.1 Ilumatobacteraceae bacterium | reverse complement strand
TTCCACCGATGGCGAGGCTGAGCAGCTGGTGGCCGAGGCAGATACCGAACACCGGCACCTCGCCGAGGAGGCCGCGCACGGCATCGACGGCGTCGGGCACCATCTCTGGGTCGCCAGGGCCGTTCGAGAGGAACACGCCCGACGGCCGCATCGAGAGCACCTCGGCAGCCGAGGTGGATGCCGGCACGACCGCCACGCGGCCGAGGCCGGCGAGGTCGCGCAGGATGCTGTGTTTGATGCCGAAGTCGTACGCCACGATGAGCCGCTCGCCGTCACCCACGAGGTAAGTCGACGGCGCGGTGACCTGGGCGACGAGATCGACGCCGTCGGTGCCCGGCTCGGCGATCGCGGCAGCCCGGAGGGTCGTCTCGTCGGCGTCACCGAATGCGCCCGTGAGCGCGCCGCTGTCGCGCAGGAGGCGGGTGAGCCGTCGGGTGTCGATGCCACCGATACCGGCGATGCCGTACCGGACGAGCATGTCGTCGAGTGAGGCCTGCGCCCGGTGATTGCTGTGCCGACGTGCCGGCTCGCGCACCACGATGCCCCTGCAGAACGGCCGGCGGGACTCGAAGTCGGTGGCGTTCACGCCGTAGTTGCCGATGTGCGGGGTGGTGAAGGTGATGATCTGCCCCGCGTAGGACGGGTCGGTGATCACCTCCTGATAGCCCGACAGGACGGTGTTGAACACCACCTCGCCGGATCCGGCGACACCGCCGGGAATGGCGGCGCCGAGCAGATCGCCTTCGAAGACGCTGCCGTCGGCCAGCACGAGGGCACCTGGACGGATCATGCGGACCACCATACCTGCATGATCATGCAACGAACTGCATGATCACTCAGTGCCATGGGCCCGGCTACAGCGAGCACCCCGTGACGGGGCGCAGCGCAGGACGATCGGTCGATCACGATGGTTCTCCTGCCGTCTGGGCCTCACGGGACCCGCTTCACGGCGTTCGCCATGGTACACGGCGTCACATCATCGACGTGCGACGGAAGAGGCGCCACCAGCCGTTGTCGGCCACCAGGGTGAAGGCGCCCTGCTCGCGCGCCCAGACCGCGTCCTGGTGGGGCTCGAGCGTGGCCGGCAGTACGACGTACTCGACCCGGTCGGCGGCGGGCAGGCGCGTTCCGCTGAGGGAATCGTCAGGGCCGTAGAGCTCGGCCGAGAACGGCGTCGGAAACATGTAGATCTCGGTGCGCCGCGACAATTGCGCCGTCATCGCGTACTGGGCCGACACCACCGCGTCGGATGGGATGCCTGCGATGATCTCGCGGGCGTCGACGGCCACCGGGTGGCTCGGCGGCCACGAGTACGGCAGATCGCGGCTGAACGGCACCGCACCCCACGCCCACGCACTCCACAGCGCCGTACAGCACACGACACCGATCACCGTGGGGCGGCGGCGCTCGTCGAGCTTCGACACCGCCCACACGGTGCCCATCGCGATCGCAGGCACCGCAACGAGCGAATAGTGGTATTCGATCTGGTACTGGTACCAGAAGGTGCTCAACATGTTCGTGGCGATCACCACGAGGCTGATCATGGCCACGCTTGGGGCGAGCGCGAATGCCCAGGCGAAGGGAAACGTCATCTGCCAGAAGTAGAACGGCCGGCTGTCGCTCCAGTAGTGCCGCACGATTGCAACCGGGTCGGTGACGACCGTCTTCAGGAAGCCGCCCGGACCGCCGAATGGCACGCGCCATCCGTTGCGAGTGGGAACGCCGATGAGGTTCTTCATCACCAAGAACATCGCCGCGAGCATGTAGCTGATGCAGAACAGCCCGGTCGCGATACCGATCCGGCGGTCTCGTTTGACGGCGACCCACACACCGAGCGGCACGAGCACGAGCGACGCGTCCTCCTTCACGAGCAGGCACAGGAACACGAACACCGCGTACATCCGCCAACGCCGCTCGACCGCCGCGTAGATCGCCATGCCGAGCAGCGGCGCGGTGTACGCATCCGGATGGAAGTTCTCGCGGTTGGTCCAGGCGACAGCAGGGTGGAGCAGATAGCACGCCGCCAACGCGACGGCGTAGCCCTCGTTGCGGAGGAGCGTGCGACCGAGCAGGAACACCGGCACAGCGCCCAGCGCGATCATGAGCGACTGGCTGAACAAGAGCGCACCGGCGCTCGGGAAGAGCCAGTACACCGGCACCAGGAAGATCAGGATGAACGACGTGTGGTCGCCCATCAGGTTGCGGCCCATCAACGTCACGAACGGCGCCTCGAAGCGCGACATGAGCCACACGCCCTGGTCGTAGAGACCGAAGTCGTAGGCCGAGGTGCCGAGACCGTGGTGGACGTCGAGCGTGACGCGGGTGAAATACGAGGTGTACCCCGCGACCATCGCGACGAGGACCCACTGCCACACGGTGATGCGGCGGAGGGCGTTCATCAGCCCGGCGGGCGCAGCACCGGCACGAGGGCCGACAGGACCCCGTTCACGAACCGACCGGAGTCGTCGGTGGAGAATCGCTTCGCGAGCTCGACCGCTTCGTCGATGACGACGGCGACCGGTACGTCAGGCCGTCCGATGAGCTCATACCCCGCGATGCGCATGACCGTGGCGTCGATCAGCGGCATGCGTGCCAGCGTCCAGCCTTTGGCCTGCGCGGCGATGACCGTGTCGAGTCGTTCGCGATGCTCGCCGACACCGATGACGAGCTCGCAGGTGAGCTCGTCGGGACGCAGGACCTGTCCGGCCAGCACCTCTGCCGGGCTGAGACTCTTGGAGTCGGCCTCGTAGAGCAGCAGCATCGCACGCTCGCGCGCATCGGTGCGGGCGTCGCCATCGAGCCCGGCCGGTCGCGGTCGGTCGCGGCGGGACCGGTCGGTCGGTTCGTCGGAGGCGGGCATCAGACCCGCGTGATGTAGTCGCCGGAGCGGGTGTCGACGCGCACCCGGTCGCCGACGTTGATGAACAACGGCACCTGGATGACCTTGCCGGTCTCGAGCGTGGCCGGCTTCTTCGCGCCGCTGACCCGGTCGCCCTGGATGCCCGGGTCGGTCTCGGCGATGGTGAGCTCGACCGCAGCGGGAATCTCGACGGTGACGATGTCGCCGTTGTAGAACGCGATCTGCGCAACTGCCTGCTCGACGAGGTAATCGGCGGCATCGCCCAGCGCGGTCGGTGCCACGTTCATCTGGTCGTAGCTCTCGTTGTCCATGAACACGTAGTCGTCGCCGTCGCGATAGAGGAACTGCATGTCCTTCTTGTCGAGCAGCGCCTGCTCGACGCGCACGCCGGCGTTGAAGGTGCGCTCGAGGATGTTGCCCGTCTTCAGGTTGCGGAGCTTCGAACGCACGAATGCACTGCCCTTGCCAGGCTTCACGTGCTGGAACTCGACGACCTGGAAGAGGCCGATGTCGAGCTCGAGCGTGATCCCGTTCTTCAGGTCGTTGGTGCTGATGGCAGGCATGGGAAATCCTTGGGAGTTCTGGTGAGTGTTCGACAACCGGTGCTGGTCACCTCGACCAGGTCTTCGACCCGGACGCCGCCGAGGTCATCACGATAGACCCCCGGCTCGACCGTCACCACGTCACCGGGCTGCAGGACCCAGTGGCCCGCGCTGTTGACGAAGGGATCCTCGTGGATCAAGAGACCCACACCGTGGCCGGTGCCGTGCGTGAACCACGGCCCGAAGCCAGCGTCGGTGATGATGCCGCGGCACACCGCGTCGAGCTCGGCGGTGGTGATCCCCGGCCGAACCGCCGCCACCCCAGCGACCTGCGCGGCGAGCACGACGTCGTAGACCTCGCGCTGCAGCGGGCTGTGGCGGCCGACCAGGAACGTGCGCGTCATGTCGCTGTGATAGCCGTCGACGAGTGCACCGACGTCGATGATGACCGTGTGCCCGTCCTCGACCGGCGTGTCGGTGGGACGGTGGTGCGGCAACGGCGCGTTGCGGAAGCCGGTGGCCACGATCGTCTCGTAACTCGGCCCGGCGGCACCGAGCTCGCGCATGATCGCCTCGAGGTCGTTACGGATCTGGATCTCGGTCCGGCCTGGCACGATGGTGGGCGCGACACGGGCGAGCGCATTGTCGGCGATGCTGCACGCGAGCTCGATCCGCTCGAGCTCGGCGGCGTCCTTGGTGCGTCGACCCACCTCGACGAGTCCGACGGTGGGCACGAGCTCGGCATCGGGCACGAGGGCGGCGAGCTCGACGAAACGCTGGTGCGTGGTGTGCGCCGACTCGAACCCCACGCGTGTGGCCCCCGACACCGCCGCCGCCGCCGCCACCGCAGCCAGGACCTCGGCGGCGGTCCGCCGGACGACGACATCGCCCCGACAACTCGCGGCCGCAAGCTGCCGTTCCGCTTGCGCGCCGTAGCGCCCATCGGTGACGAGGACCACGCTGTCTGCCAGCACCACCGCAATCCCGTTGGACCCGGTGAAGCCGGTGAGCCAGCGGATGTTCGTGAGGTCGACGACGATCAGCGCATCGATGCCCTCGAAACCGGCGCGCACGGCGTGGGCGCGCGCGGACACGTCGATGGGCGTCACGCCTGGAGCTTCCGTGCGATCGCAGCGACGGCGAGCTCGTAGCCGTGGATGCCCAGACCGACGATGGTGCCGGTCGCCACCGGCGAGACCACGCTCGTGTGCCGCCACGGCTCGCGGGCATTCGGGTTCGAGATGTGGACCTCGATGACCGGCCCGTCGAAGGCGGCGAGGGCGTCGTGGATGCTCCACGCATAGTGGGTGAACGCACCGGGGTTGATGATGATGCCGACAGCCGAGCCTCGTGCCGCGTGGATCGCATCGACGAGCGCACCCTCGTGGTTCGACTGCAGGTCGTCGATCTCGAAGCCGTACGGCTCGGCGGCGCGGCGCACCGCAGTCACGTGATCGGCGAGCGTGGCCGTGCCGTAGATGTGGGGCTCGCGCTGACCCAGGAGGTTCAGGTTCGGCCCGTGGAGCAGAGAGATGATCGCCACCTCCCCATCGTGGCACGCCACCGACGACCTAGCCTGCGCAGATGACAGCACCGACGGTCGAGGGCATCATGCGAGCGCGCAACGGGATCGATCCGGTGTTCACCGGCGCACCCGTGATCGACGTCGACGCACGCGACGTCGGACCGGTCTCGCTGATCATCGAGTCGTTCAACCCCATCGGCTCGTTCAAGGGCCGGGGCGCCTCGTGGTTCGTCGTCAACCTGCCGGCTTCGGGCACCGGCCGGGTGGCGTGTGCGTCGGCCGGGAACTTCGGTCAGGGCATCGCGCACGCGGCACGGCGCGCCGGGGTGCAGGCGGTCGTGTACGCATCGGTGAACGCCAATGCCCTGAAGCTCGAACGGATCCGACGCCTCGGCGCCACCGTGATCACCGTCGGCGACGACTTCGATGCGGCGAAGGCGGCCGGTATCGCACAGGCGGCCATCGACGGCGACGTCTTCGTCGAAGACGGTCGCGACCCCTACGTGACCGAGGGTGCCGGCACGATCGCAGCCGAACTGCTCGAGCGTCGGCCCGACCTCACCTCGATCGTCGTCCCTGTCGGCAACGGGGCGCTGGTGAACGGGATCGGCCTCTGGGCCCGGACCCACGCGCCGCACGTGCGGATCATCGGGGTGTGCGCTGCGGGCGCTCCGTCGATGCGTACGTCGTGGCTCGAGCAACGCGTCATCGAGACCCCGTCGGTCGACACCTCGGCCGATGGCATCGCTGTCCGGGTGCCGGTGGCCGAGGCGGTCAGCTTGATGGCCACCACAGTCGACGATGTCGTCCTGGTGAGCGAGGAAGCGATCCTGGGTGCCGTGCGGTCCCTCGCACTCGACCACGGTCTCGTCGTCGAGCCGGCGGGTGCCGCCGGTCTTGCGGCACTCGCGGCCGGGGCCGTACGCGGGGCAGGTGCCCGGCCCGCCACCATCGTCTGCGGCAGCAACATCGACCCGGCCGTGCTCGCTGCAGCCGTGCTCGGTCGCTGATCGCTCAGAGGAGATCGGCGGCACGCGACCGATCGATGCGGTACAGCACGTGCCGGGACCCCGCCCACTCGGGCAGCATCGGGTGATCGAAATCGTCGGCCGGCGATCGGACCATCCCGACCTTGTCCATCACGCGACGAGACCGGAGGTTGTCGACGGTCGTGAAGCTCACGAACTCGTCGTTCGGAGGGTCGAGGTAGTCGAAGCCCCAGCCGAGTGCAGCCCGCGCCGCCTCGGGCGCGTATCCGTGACCCCACGCGGCGCGGGCAAGACGCCAGCCGACCTCGATGCACGGCGTGAACGGTGCGGTCCAGTTCGGCGAGGAGAGGCCGACGAACCCGATGAACTCGCCGGAATCCACCACCTCGACCGCCCACAGGCCGTACCCGCGCGTCTCCCACGCGACCGCCATCCGGTCGACCATCTCGTCGCTCTGGCGAGGCGTGAGCGCCGACGGGAAGTGCTCCATCACCGCCGGATCACCGTTCAGCTGGGCGTAGGGAGGCTTGTCGTCGTCGCGCCAGCCACGCAGCACGAGCCGTTCGGTGGTGAGACGGGGGGTCACCGCTGAACCGTAGCCCGCTGGACTCGGAGCCCTCAGGCGAGGGGCAGCAGGCGATCGTCGACGAGGGATCGACTGCGGGCCACCGGATACCGGCCCGAGTTCAACCACACGAGGAAGCGATCGAACGGCAACGGGGGCGAGATGCCATAGCCCTGCGCCAGCTCGCAGCCGAGTAACCGCAAACGATCGATGGTGGCCTCGTCCTCGACGCCCTCGGCGGCGATGTGCATGCCGAGGTTGTGGCCGAGGTCGATGGTCGAACGGACGATGACCTCGTCGCGGTCGTCGAGGAGCATGTTGGTGACGAAGCTCCGATCGACCTTGAGCTCGGTCGCGGGCAGCATGCGCAGGTAGCTGAGCGATGAGAACCCGGTGCCGAAGTCATCGATCGAGAGGTGCACGCCCAGAGCGCGGAGCCCCTCGGCGATCGCCAGTGAGCGCGCGCCATCGGCGAGCAGTGCGGTCTCGGTGATCTCGAGCGTCAACTGCTCGGGGGCGACACGGTTGTCGCTCAGGCACGACGACACCCGATCGATGATCTGCTCGTCGACCAGGTCGAGGGTCGAGAGGTTCACCGACACGTTGAGGCGGAAGCCGAGATCGTCGAGCAGTCGGATCGTCGCGACGCTCTTGCGCAGGATCTGGTTCGTGAGCAGGGTGATGAGACCCGTGGTCTCTGCCAGCGGGACGAAGTCCAGCGGGGGCACGTAGCCACGCGTCGGATGCCGCCAACGAACCAATGCCTCGGCACCCACCACGAGGCCGGAGACCAGATCGAGCTTCGGCTGGAAGTACGCCTCGAGGTCCTCGTGCTCGAGTGCGGCCCGGAGGTCGGTCAGCATCGAGAGACGCTCCGGCGTCCGCCGGTCGATCTCGTCGCGGTACTGCTCGGGGCTGGTGTGGTGGGTCTTCGCCCAGTGCATCGCGATGTCGGCCTGACGCAGAATCGTCGACGCGTTGATCGCTGCGTTGGGGCACAGGACGGACCCGATGCTGAGGGTGACGACGACGTCGAAGCCATCGATCGTGAACGGCGCCTGCGCAGCAACGAAGATCTGCCGCGCCAGCGTCTCGCTGTCGTCGCCGTCCGCCACGCGCACCAACAGTGCGAACTCGTCGCCCGCCATGCGGCCGAGGACATCGTCGGGTCCGAGCAGCGCCGACACCCTGCGGGTCAACTCCAACAGCACGCGATCGCCAGCCTGGTGACCGAGGGTGGCGTTCACCTCACGGAACTGGTCGACGCCCATCATCAGCACTGCCACCCGACCCGTCGGGTCGTCGCCGTCGAGTGCGTCGTCGAGCGCGCGCTCGAAGAACGTGCGGTTGGCCAGGCCCGTCAGTCTGTCGTGCCACGCTTCGTACTCGATCTTGCCGTGCAATTCGGCGTTGCGCAGCGCGAGGCTGAGGCGGTCGGCGATAGCGCCGGCGCGAATGGCATCGCCGTCGTCGAAGGAGTCGGCTACGCCAGCGCGGTCGCCGACGGCGAGAAGGCCGACCACCCGGTTCCCGTCCCGAACGACGGCGAGGATGATGTTCCCATCACCGGCCGTCGGCGATGACGGCGACGAGGGCATCGAACTGAGGGGTACGAGGGCATTGGAACGACTGCCGATGAGATCGACCCAGTTCGCGTCGTCCACGCGGTCGGGCAGCCCGGCAAAGGCCGCTCCGACGCTGGCAGCGACCACGCCCCGCGCATTGTCGAACGGATACAGCACCAGGGCGGCACGGTCGCAGCGGAGCAACCGCTGCACCTCGTCGATCGCCAGCGAGGCGACCTCGTCGCTGTGCAGCGACCGGCCAACCGACGAGCTGAGCTGGTGCAGTTCTTCGAGGTCGCGCAGGCGCTGCGAGGTCTTCGTGTGGGTGCGGAGCAGGTTCCACACCGCGAAGATCGGCACCACGGCCAACACCGACACGGCCGGCCAGCGAAGCGCTACGGCGACCGCGACCGTCGCGATGATGCCGCTCATGCCGTAGAGCCAGAAGACCGACCAGTTCGCGTTGAGGCGTTCACGGAAGCCGCCCTCGAAGAGTGAGATCACGACGAGCACGAGCGCCGACGACTGCGTCGTCAGGAGCGGGAGCATCACGAGCAGCGACAGCAGCAGCCGCAGGCCGGCCACCCGTTCGCTCTCCAGCAGCACGTCGAGCAGGAAGTAGCCGAGCGCCATCTCGAACACGAACATCGAGGAGTTGAAGAAGAACTTGAACCAGGCCACGCGACGGACGAACAGCATCACGGCGAAGGTGCCGAGCAGGCAGGCGGCGAGCCCATGGGCCGCCCCGAGGAACACCAGAGCGAACGCGGTCGGCACCTCGGTGAGCGTGTAGGTGAGCGCCTCGCGACGGAACTCGATGTGGAACACCATCACCTCGGCGGCGGCAAAACCCCCGGCGATGAGGACCACGGTCCACAGGGGCCACGGCACGATGGGCTCGAGGATCGTCGGTCGGAGGGTGACGAGCACCACGGCGCCGACGACCTGGGCGATGCTGAGCAACACGACCACGCGGACCGGAGTGCGAGGGTCGAGACGCGCCCGTGACGGAACGGCCGGGTCCTCGTCGGTCTCCTCGCTCGCTCTGATCACGCCGTCCATCTCCGAACTCTCACGGACTCGTTGTCTCGTATCGGGCGATTTGTGGTTCCCCTTGAGGAAAAACCCGACAACGGGTCACATTCCGATCCGGCCGAGACGCGGCCGTCCGGCCGGCGCTGAGCACCGGCCGGCCACACCACCAGGTTCGTGTTCGCTACCTCGAGGTCAGGACCATCCTGCGTCGGTCCACTTCGCACCGGTCCACTTCGCACCGGTCCACTTCGCACCGGTCCACTT
>JBBDMO010000188.1:0-9348 GCA_040878255.1 Ilumatobacteraceae bacterium | reverse complement strand
CGGCGACGTGCCGCACCCACACATCCTGCGTCGTCTCGTCCCGTGGCTCACCGACCCATCGGTCGCAGTGGTCCAGGGCATGGTGGTCGGCCAGCTCGATCCCGGTGACGCCGAATCGGTCGACGGCCGTCACGAGCACGACCTCGAGCGTCGGATGCTCGTGCCCGCACTGGGCGTGCGCGGTGCCGCCGCGTTCTCGGGCTCGGGTGCGCTCATTCGGCCTGCGGCACTTGCGCAGGTCACCACGGGCGACACGTCGCTGCCGATGGTGCATGCGCACGTCACCACGGCGCTGCTGGCAGCGGGGTGGCGGATCGCCGCACCGGGCGGCATGCCGCTGGTGGCCACGTCGCCGGCGACGCAACCCGACCAGGTCGAGCACGCTCGTGCGTGCGAGGCCAGCGCAGCGCGCCACCTGCTCTTCGGTCACGACGGCGCCGTCCGAGGCCGTGGCCTCGGCGTCGACCAACGCCTCGCCCTCGTCGCGATGTCCCTGCGCCCCCTGGCCGGGGTGCGCCGCAGCGTCGTGGTGGCCATCCTGTGCGCCTCGCTGCTGTCGGGCCGCCTTCCCTTCGAACCGTCGTGGCAGGGGATGGCGTTCCTGTGGGCGCCGTGGATCCTCCTGTCGTCACTCGGGCTCTGGTTGCTGTCGCGCGGCACCCTGCGGCCCGGTGATCGGCTTCGCTGGTCGATGCGGATGCTCGGTGCCTCGTGGCGCGGCCTGCTGTCGCCGAACGGTCGGCTCGATCGTCGCCAGCCGGTCCTCTCCGACGCGTTCGGCCTCGCCCACGGTGGGGCACCGGCCGCTGCGGTGGCGGCCCTCAGCGTGGTGCTCGGACTGCGCGCACTGAGCGACCGCGTCACCCACACGCTCGACGCGATGACGCTCGATCAGCTCGTGCCGTTGCTCGGCCTGTCGCTGTGGACCCTCGCCGGAGCGCTCGACGCCCTCCGCATGCTCGCCCGTCGGGCGCAGCACCGCCGGGCGGCGCGAGTGGTGTCGTCGCTGCCCAGCACGCTGGCCGACCGTGCCTCGATCGTGGTCGACCTGACACCGCTCGGTGCGGGTGTCATGGCCGACGCGGACGTCGACATCGGCTCACGGCAGCTCCTCGACGTGGTGGTGCCCACCGCCAGCGGTTGCGTGTCGGCATCGGTGCCGGTGGTGATCCGCAACATCCGCAGCGACTTCAGCGGCGAGCGACACATCGGCGTCGAGTTCGGCGTGGTCGAGTCGTACGTGGCCGACGCACTGGTCGAGTACTGCATCGTCCAGCCGGCGCTCGAGGTGCTCGGCGGTGTGCCGATCGACCAGTCCATCGCCGATCTCCGGCCGGTGATGGTGAGCGACATCTCGTCGGTGGGTCCCCGCCGCCTCGGTCTCCGGGCCGCTGCCCTCGTGGCGGTCATGGGTGCCATGGTGAGTGCCGTGCCGCCCCGGGCAGAGGCCTCGACGAGCAGCGGCGAGAACCGCTCGATCGATGGCTCGGTCGTGATCGACGACGGGTCCGTCCGTCCGGCTGCGGGTGCGCTCGCCACCGTGGTCTGCTCGGTCGATCGGGGTGCGGACGTGCAGTTCGGGACGATGGACGATTCCTTCACCGGACCTGCATCCATTGTCTCTGGCACCGATGGCACGTTCCGGCTGCCGGTCGATGGTGACGTGTGCTGGTGGTCCGTCGCCCCGCCGCTCGGCACCATGGTGCGCGGGGAGACCTCCGAGGCCGAGTCGCCCTCCAACCCTCGGGTCGTCGAGCCCGGCGAGTCGACGTTGGACCCCGTGCGCCTCGTGTCATCGGCGCCGCCGGCCCCCGCCGCGGACGCTTCGACCACCGACGTCATCGACATGGTGTGGTTCGACGCCGACGGTGACGGCATGGTCGGCGACGACGAACGGGGAGTGTCGGACGTGACGGTCGCGCTCGTCGATCGATCCGGTGCGGTGTACACCACCACGTTGTCGGACGCCGACGGCCGGTTCCAGTTCCTGGCGGTGCCCGATGGGCGCTACCGCCTCGCCGTGTCGAACGTGCCGCCGAACGCGGTGCCACCGACGCCGTCGGGCCTCGGCCCGTCGTTCGTCGTGTTGGCGGGCACCGATTCGGACCTTGCCATCGGGCTGCGTCCCACGGCAGTCGCGGTGGCCGAGGCCGCAGAGACGGGGTCGTCGCAATCGGCGTTTCCCGCCCCTGCCGTCATCGACGTCGCCCCCGAAGCCGGTGGAGATGCCGGAGGCGGCGGGGGCGGTTCGAACCTCGGCGCGTTGCTCGTGGTGCTGCTCGCAGCACTGATCGGCCTGTCGGTCGTGCTCGGGTCGGTCAACCCGATCCGGCTTCAGTCGGATTCGCCGGACTTCGCGATCAGGTAGCCGATCGCTCGCTCCGCCCTGGGATAGCGCTGCACCAACGCCCAGAAGTCAGGACCGTGCCCGGCCACGCCGAGGTGGGCGAGCTCGTGCACGATGACGTAGTCGACCACCCAGTCGGGGAACGCGGCGATGCGGGTCGAGATCCGGATCGTCGAGGTCGACGGTGTGCACGACCCCCAGCGCGTGGTCATGTCGTCGGACCAACGGATCTCTGCCGGACGGCGCAGCTGGTGCCGTCGGGCGAGTGACGCGGCTCGCTGCACGAGGTCGATGCGATTGGTGGACTGCTTGCGTTCGAAGCGGCGGCTCATCTCGCCGACCCAGTGCTCCTCCTCGGCGTGACTCATCCACGCCGGGATCGCGAGTCGCAGGGTGTCTCCGACGAGCTGTGCGCCGACCGAACGCTTGCGCTTGTTCGAACGGGTGACCTCGATGCGGAACGGTGAGGTCACAGGACGTCGGAGGCCGGTTCGGGCTCGAGCAGGAGGGTCACCACATCATCGGCGGCGCGCAGGCCACCTCGCGGTCCGTGGGCATGGATCCACGAACCACTGAGGTTGGGGAGGCGGGGGTCGGAGACGCCGAGGCTGCGCCGCAGCGCCCGGATGACGCCACCGTGGGAGACCACCAGGATCTGGCCGCCGGGGTGCTCGGCCGCGATGTCGATCAGGGCAGCCTCGAGCCGCTCCGCTGCCAGGTCGTAGGACTCGAAGCCGTCTGGTCGTCGATGGTCGGCCAGAAAGCCGGGCCAGCCCTCCTCGACCTCGGTGCGCGTGAGTCCCTGCCAGGGGCCGACATCGGTCTCGCGCAGCCGCGCATCGATCTGCACGGGGCCGATGCCGAGCAGTTCGGCGATGATCTGGGCAGTCAGCGTGGCGCGCTGCAGGTCGCTCGCCCAGACGGCGTCGAACGTGCCCAGCACCTCGGCCGCAGCGACCGCCTGGAGCTGCCCCGCCCGGTCGAGCGGCGGGTCGGCGTGACCCTGCCAGCGGCCCGATGCGTTCCACTCGCTCTGGCCGTGACGCACCACGAGCAGTTGCGTCGGGTGCTCGGTCCGTTGGGGTGTCGAGGTCGGGGCCGGCACGTGTGCGAGGGTACCGCCACCGCCCCGGGGTACGATCCGACACGTGGCAGTCCTGAGGTTGTTCGCGTCGGCCCGTGAGGCTGCCGGCACGGGCTCCGAGATCATCGACGGCGTCACCGTGGGTGACGTACTCGATCGTGCCGTCCAGCGCCACGGCCCCGAGTTCGCGTCGGTGCTCGCCACCTGTCGCGTGTGGCTGAACGGCGACGCTGCCGAGCGCGCCACGCCCGTCTCGGCATCCGATGAGGTGGCGATCCTGCCGCCCGTGAGTGGAGGTTTCCTGTGACCGATCTCGACCCCACGCTCCTTCCGCTCGACGAGCTCCGTTCGCTGCGCGTCGAACTGCAGCACGACGACGACGCGATCTCGTACGTCCGGCGCGTGGCGCAAGCCCGCCTCGACCTGCTCGAGGCCGAGATCCAGCACCGCGACCGATCGCAGTCGGCGGCTGTCACCACCGGCGAGCTGCCGGTCATCCTCGGTGCGCACCTCACCGGCGGCCCGGCACGGCCGCCGCGCCCGGCCGTCGAAGCGAGTGACCACCCGCTCGCACTCGCCCTCGAGTCGCTGTGGTCCGAGCACGGCGGCATCGATCTCCACACGCTCACCGACGACGAGCTCGTCACCCTCCGCACCGACCTCCGGGTGTTCGAGCACCTGCGGTCGGCCGAACGCAAGACCCTCTTCGGACGGATCGATGCCCTCAGCGCCGAGCTGGTTCGCCGCTATCGCGAGGGTGAGGCCGACGTCGAGGGTCTGCTCGCCGACGAGTGACCGTGCACGAGCTCGACAAGCGCATCGTCGACGTCGGCGACTTCATCCGCACCCAGCGCGAGACCGCGCGGATGAGCGTCCGACGACTCGCCGATCTGGCTGGGGTCAGCAACCCGTACCTCTCGCAGATCGAGCGCGGCCTCCGCAAGCCGAGCGCCGAGATCCTCCAGCAGATCGCCAAGGCACTGCAGATCAGTGCCGAGACGCTGTACGTGCGGGCCGGCTTCCTCTCCGACGAGCCGAGCGACCACAACGAGGTCCGTGACGCCGTCGCCCGCGATCCGAAGCTGACCCCCGAGCAGCGCCACGCCCTGATCAACGTCTACGAGAGCTTCGTCGCCAGCAGCGCCGCCCAGCCGGAATCCCGACCAGCTCGTTAGGGTTTCCGTCGCCGTGCAACGAGTCGCCTTCCTCTCGCTCCACACCTCGCCCCTGGCACAGCCGGGGTCCGGTGACAGTGGTGGCATGAACGTGTACGTGCGCGAACTGGTCTCGGCGCTCGCCCAGGGTGGCATCGACTGCACCACGTTCACCCGGGCCACCCACCCCGATCAGCGCCGGGTCGTGCAGGTCGAGCCGGGCCACCGGGTCGTGCACGTGCCGGCCGGTGGGTTCGACCTACCGAAGGACGACCTGCTGTCGGTGGTGCCCGAGTTCACCGACCGCGTCGCCGCCCATCTTACGGGCGAGTTCCCCGCCGACGTCCTGCACGCCAACTACTGGCTCAGCGGGCTGTCGGCGCACCGCCTCAAGCACGACCTCGACCTGCCGTTCGTCTCGACCTTCCACACCCTCGCCCGGGTGAAGGCCGAAGGTGGCGACGCCGAGAGCGCGATTCGCGAGCAGGCCGAGATCGAGATCATCGGCTGTGCCGATGCGATCTGCGTGAACTGCAGCGAGGAGGAGAGCCAGTTCCGGCGCCTCTACGGCGATCCGCCCGGTCGCATCGAGGTGGTCGCTCCGGCCGTCGAGCACGCGTTCTTCGCCCCCGGCGAGCGCAGCGGTGCCCGCCAGGCGCTCGGCCTGCCGGCCGATGCCCCCGTGCTGCTGTTCGTCGGCCGGATCCAGCCGCTCAAGGGGCCGGATGTCGCCGTGCGCGCCCTGGCGCAGCTCGGCCGATCCGACGCGATCCTCCTGCTCGTGGGTGGCGCCAGCGGCACCGAGGGCGAGCGCGAGGTCGCCATGCTGCACCGCCTCATCGACGAGCTCGGCGTCCGTGGGCAGGTGCAGTTCGTCGCCCCGCAGCCGCACCACATCCTGAGCACCTACTACCGCGCCGCCGACGTCGTGGTGGTGCCCAGCCGCAGCGAGAGCTTCGGTCTCGTGGCGCTCGAGGCGTCGGCGTGCGGCATCCCGGTCGTGGCCAGTGCCGTCGGCGGCCTGCTCACCCTGGTCGACCACGGCGAGTCCGGGTTCCTGGTACCCGACCGCGACCCGGCGATGTTCGCCCGGTACATCACCGAACTGCTCGACGACCCGGCCCTCGCCGCCCGCCTCGGGGCGAACGGCGCGCGCCGGTCGCGCCGGTACACGTGGGGGCTCGCGGCCGCCCGCCTGCGCCGCCTCTACGGCGACCTCCATGTCCGAGAACTGGTGGCCTGCCGATGACCGACGTCTTCGACGCATCGTCGCTGGCCGTCATCGAGCGCCAGATCGACGAGTGGTTGGGCGCGCTGCGCGCCGCCAATCCGGCCATCGAGGCGGTCGATCGCGGCGAGGCCGGCGAGCTCCGCTGGTACGTGCGCCTGGCCGGCGAGGCCAAGGAGCACACCACCGTGTGGCTCACCCTCGGCCAGCGCACGCTGCGCTACGAGTGCTACGTCATGCCGGCACCGGTCGACAATCACGCCGGCGTCTACGAGATGGCACTGCGCCACAACGACCGGCTGGTCGGCGCGCACTTCGCGATCGGCGTCGAGGATGCGCTGTTCCTGCGCGGCGAGTTGCCCCTCGCGGCGCTCGACGAGGACGAGCTCGATCGGGTCGTGGGGTCGCTGTATGCCTACGTCGAGCGCACGTTCCCCGCGCTCATCCGGCTCGGCTACGAACGCCACTTCGCCGACTCCGACGACTGAGCTTCCGATCGGGCCTGCCCGATGCCTGTCACTGCAACGCACGGGCGGGTGGCGGGATCGGGGAAGACGCGCCGTTCGCCCGTGCACGAACACCTAGATTCGGCGCCCATGACCGACACACTCCCGTTCCGCCTCGCGATCGTCGGCGGCGGCAACATGGGCGCTGCCTTGTTGGGCGGCCTGCTCGCCGCCGGATGGGCGAGCGCCGACGAGCTCGCCGTGGTCGAGGTGTCGGCACCACGTCGCGCCCAGCTCGCCGAGCAGTTCCCGGGTGTCAGTGTGCTCACCGACGTGGGCCCGTGCCGCGCAGCCCTCGTGGCCGTGAAGCCCGGCGACGTCGAGACAGCCACCGCTGCCGCGGTGGCGGCGGGCGCCACCCGGATCCTGTCGATCGCCGCCGGTGTGTCGATCGCACGGCTCGAGTCGGCCGCCGGCACCGCCGCCGTCGTTCGGTCGATGCCGAACACGCCGGCACTCGTCGGCCAGGGTGCCGCCGCCATCGCCGGAGGGAGCCGTGCCACCGACGACGACCTCGCGTGGGCCGAATCGATCCTCGGTGCCGTCGGCACCGTGGTGCGCGTGCCCGAGTACCAACTCGACGCGGTCACCGGCCTCGCCGGATCGGGCCCGGCGTACGTGTTCATGATGGCCGAGGCGCTCATCGACGCCGGTGTGCTCGCCGGCCTGGCCCGTCCGACGGCCGAGGCATTGGTGGTCCAGCTCCTTGTCGGGTCGGCAGCCCTGCTCGCCGAACGGGGTGACCCCGCGCAGCTCAGGGCCATGGTGACCTCGCCTGGCGGCACCACCGCGGCGGGCCTTCGCAAGCTCGAGGAGCACGGGCTGCGCGCCGCGATGCTCGATGCCGTCACCGCCGCCACCGAGCGGAGCCGAGAGCTCGGACGATGATCGCCGAAAAATAGTGACGTGACTCTTTTCTCATCGCCGATGTGCGCCTACAGTGCCATTCGGTCGCAAGACCACCGGCTGATCTTTCAACCGGAGTCGCGCCCCGCAAGGGCTGCGCCGAACGGGCCGGTGCCATCGGGGGGTTGGCACCGGCCCGTTCGATTTTTCCGGCCGCTCGACCGGGCCGCTCGACCCGGCCACTCGACCCTGATGGCGGCCTGGGTAGCCTCGCCGCATGGGCCGCCGCTACGACACCGTCTCGCTCCTGTCGGACCTCGGCACGCGTGACGAGCTGATCGGGGTGGTGCGGGCGGTCATCGCCGACCTGGCCCCGCACGCTCGCCTGCTCGACCTCACCCACGAGATCGCACCATTCGACATCCGCGCCGGCAGCCTGGCGCTCGCCCGTGCGATCTCGTACGTGCCCGCCGGCGTGGTGCTCGCCTCGGTCGATCCCGGTGCACTCATCGACCGACCGTGCGTGGCGGTCGAGGTGGCCGACGGTGCCGGTGTGCTGGTCGGGCCCGACAACGGGCTGCTCGCGCCGGCGGTCGCGATGGCTGGTGGTGCCGGTCGGTGCGTGCTGCTCGACGACGACACGCATCACCTGGGGGCGCCCGGGTCCACGTTCGCTGCCCGTGACGTGTTGGCGCCGGTGGCGGCCCAGCTCTGCAACGGCGTCGACCTCACCGCCCTCGGTACCGAGGTCGACGCGGGCGCGCTGGTGCCCGGCATCGTGCCGCTGCCTCGTGACGAGGACGGCACGATCGTGTGCGAAGTGCTCTGGATCGACCGATTCGGCAACTGCCAGCTGAACGTGGGGCCCGACGAGGTCGTCCACCTCGGCGACCGGATCAGGGTGCAGGCCGGCGACCCGGCGTCACCCACCGTGCGCTCGGCCGCCATGGTCGGCCGGTTCGCCGACGTCGGCGTCGGAGCGATCGGCATGCTGGTCGATGCGTACGGCATGCTGACGTTGGCCCTCGACCGTCGGTCGGCCTCCGACGAGTTGGGTGTCGCGGCAGGTGATCTGGTGGTGCTGTCGTCGGGTGACGACCGACCGTCGGCCGGGGTCACCACCCCGATCTCGCTGCGTCCGCCCCAGCGGTAGGGTGATCGCCGATGCGTCCTGCCACCACCCTCACGCTCGGGCTGCTGCTGCTCGCCATCTTCGCGTCGGGCCTCATCGCCCTGCTGCGCTACTAGAGTCCGTCGAGGTCGGTCAGCGGCTGGCGGAGGGGTCCGGGGGACGCACGTGAATCTCGCACACATCATCGACGAGCACCCTGGCGACCACATCGCGTTGGTGAGCCGGAGCCGCGCCACCACCTATGCCGCACTGCGAGACCAGGTGGCGCACCTGCGCGGTGGCCTGGCGTCGCTCGGCGTCGGGCCCGGCGACCGGGTCGCCCTGCTGTGCGGCAACGGCCGCTACTTCGTCCTGTCCTACCTGGCCACCATCGGCATCGGTGCGGTGGCCGTGCCGCTGAACCCGTCGAGCCCCGCTCCCGAGATCGAGCGCGAGATCGCGACCGTCGGGGCGTCGGTCGTCGTGGTCGAGCCGGCGGCCGCACAGGCGTGGCGGGCGATCGACCGGGCCACGATCGCGTCGGTCCGGTCCGTCGTCACCACCGAGGGTGTGACCATCGATGGCGCCGTCGACCTCGGCTCGCTGCTCGAGGTCGAGCCGGTCCCTGTCGTCGAGGTCGAGCCCGACGCACTGGCCGCGCTGATGTTCACCAGTGGCACGGCCGGCTCGCCACGTGCCGCGATGCTGAGCCACGGCAACCTGCTCGCGAACCTCGAGCAGGGCACGTCGGCCAACGTGCAGATCGAGCCCGCCGACGTCGTCTACGGGGTGCTGCCGCTGTTCCACATCTTCGGTTTGAACGTCGTGCTCGGGCTCACGCTCGCCAGCGGTGCCGCGCTGGTGCTGGTGCAGCGCTCCGACCCGTCCACCGCACGCGCCTCATTCCGCGCGCGCACCGTCCCCGTGGTGCCGGGTGCCCCGCCGCTGTGGCTCGCGTTCAGCCACTTCGATGAGGCGCCGGCCGACCGCTTCGCCCCGGTCCGCCTTGGGCTCCCCGGTGCGGGGCAGCTGCCCGTGGAGGCGTTGCGCCGCCTGAAGGTCCGCTTCGGCC
>JBBDMO010000187.1:0-9392 GCA_040878255.1 Ilumatobacteraceae bacterium | reverse complement strand
GACCCGTCAGAGGAGAGCCTCCTGGCCCAGGTGGCCGCCCGCTTCGCCTGACCCAGCGCAGCTACGGGTCAGCTACGGGGCGGTCGCGGGGGCCGGTTCGGTGGCGGCCATCGTCAGGTCGTCGGCCGCATGCAGGGATGGACGGGTCGCCAACCAGCACCCACCGAGCACCAGCACGAAACCAACGGCGATGGCGAGCTCGAGCTGCTCGTCGAGGAACGCTGCACCGAGGGCCACGGCGACGAACGGGTTCACGAACGTGATCACGCTCGCGCGTGCCGCCCCCACCTCGTCGATCAGGCGGAAGAACACGACGAACGCGACAGCGGTGCACACGAGCGCCAGGACGACGACCGACGCCACTGCACCGGCCGAGGGCGCTGTGGTGGGCAGCGATGCCGCGGCAAACGGCAGATAGAGCACCGCCACGATGCTGAGCGAGATCGCGATCACCCCGAGCGCCGGCACGTCGGCCAGCTTCCGGCTGATGATGAACGGTGCCGTCCCGTAGCAGACGCAGACCACGATGACGAACGCGATGCTCGACCACGGCGGCGCGCCATCACCGGTGAGGTCGTTGCCCACCAGCAGTGCGACACCGGCGACGCCCAGTCCGATGCCGGCGAGCCGCGCCGGCCGAAGCGCCGACCGGTCACCGAGCGCGAAGGCGGTGAGGGCACCGAAGATCGGCACGGACGAAATGATCAGCGCTGCCAGGCCCGACGCAATGTGCTGCTCGGCGGTCGTCAGCAGGATCCACGGGATCGCCATCTCGATGATCGCGAAGATCGCGACCCATCGCCACTCGCGCAGCGCCGGTCGAAGCTCACCGGCACGCCCGGCGATGGCCAGCAGGACGAGCGCAGCGAGAGCGGTACGGCCGAACACGACGAAGGCCGGCTCGAGCTCGTCGACCGCAACGCTGATGAAGAAGTAGGGCATGCCCCAGATGAGGGCCAACACCCAGAACAGCACCCAACCACGTCGACTCACCCCAAGATCCTGCCGGGTTCGCCCCGAAACCGTGTCATACCCCCGACGTAGGGTGAACTCAGAGGTCCGACTTCCCCCGGCTCTCGATCAAATCGGGCTCATCACGAGCCCCTCGAAGTGCGTGGTCGAACGCTCGCGTCTCGCGAGCAGACGGGGGTGTGCATGAGCACAGTGTGCGTGGATGACCTGGTGCCAGACCTGCTGGATGACCTGCGAGCGGTCGATGCGGTCGTCGGACTGTCCGACGCCGAACTGCTTGCCGAATGCCGGAGCGAAGAGCTCGGCCGGCGGGTGGCCGAGGGCCGGCTGATCGAGCGGATGATCGAGCTCGACCGTCGGCGCCTGTACGTGGCCGACGGGTACACCTGCCTGGCAGCGTGGGGACGCGGCGCGCATCGGTGGGAGCCGCTCGAGGCCCGGTCACGGCGGAACTTGGTGAAGCTCGTCATCGCCTGCCCGCAGGTCCTCGAGCGCCTGCTCGCCGGTGGCCTGGGTGTGGCGCAGGCGCATCTGCTCGGCCGCCTCTTCAAGGCCCCTCGCATTGGCCGATTCGTGCCGCTGTTCATCGACGACTTCCTCGCTTTCGCAGCCGAGCACGACTATGTCGGCTTCGAGCAGCACTGTCGTGCGTGGAAGCTGCTGATGGACCAGGACGGCTCGAAGCCGGCCGATTGGGATCGCAGGGCGCGCCTGGGGTTCACCGATCACGAGTTCCTGCTGTCGATGTCGGGCCCCGCCGCCGACGGCGCCAAGTGGCAGGCCCTCCTCGCCCGGTTCGAGCGGATCGAGTGGGAGCTCGACTGGGAGCACGCCCGGGCCGTGCACGGCGACGACGCCTGCTCGGCGCTGCTGGCACGCACCAGCGAACAACGACGCTACGACGCCCTTCAGAACCTCCGATCCCACGTCACACTGCCGCCTCGTGGCCAGCGTGACGAGCCCGTCGACGCGGCGGATGCCGACGTCTTCGCTGACGGCGACGGCGGCGGCGGCGGCGGCGGCGGCGAGGCTGACGCTGTTTCCGAGCCGGCACGGGCACGGCCCGCCGAGGGCCGACCCGACGGTGCCGTCACCACGGTCGTCGACATCGTGGTCGATCTGCAGACGTTCCTGCATGGACTCGACCGGGTCTTCGGCATCCCGGGCAACCTGGCGCAGCGCCCTCCGTTCGGCCCGGACCGGGCCAGGTGCCAGACGCTCGACGGCGTGTCGATCCACCCACGAGATGCGGCGCTCGCCGCCCTCTACGGCACCGTGCGCCTCGTCGTCACCGACGAGTTCGGCCGCCCGGTGCAGATGACCTCGGCATCACGGTTGTTCACCGGGAACCTGCGTCAGGCGGCACTGATGGGTGCCACCACGTGCACGCATCCGGGGTGCCTCGTACTCACGACCCACTGCCAGGTCGATCATCTGGTCCCCCACTCGCACGGTGGTCCCACGCAGGTCGACAACGGTGGGCCGGGCTGCCGCCACCACAACAACTGGCGCTACACCGCCCGGGCCCAGACCCGGTTGCGTGACGATGGCGTGTGGACCACCCACCGCGCCGACGGATCGAGGATCGCGCCGGCCGACTGATCACCCGGCCACTCGGCCTACGGGCGGCGGCCCACCACGAAGCGGTGCAGTCCGGCGAGGTCCGCCAGCACCGTCACGTCCCCCAGGCCGGCCTCGCGAAGCACCTGCTGCGCAGGCGCGCCCTGCTCAGCACCGATCTCCATGATCAGCCAGCCGCCGGGCGAGAGCCATTCCGGCGCGCCCGCACCGATCTGCCGGACGTCGTCGAGCCCGTCCCCTCCGCTGAACAGCGCGGCGGCGGGTTCCCAGTCGCGCACGATCGGCTCGAGCGCGTCGGCGTCGGCGCGCACGTAGGGCGGGTTCGACGCGATCAGGTCGAACGAACCACGGCGGTCTGCCGGGAGGGCTTCGAACCACGATCCGTGCGCCACCCGCACGTTCGTAGCCGCACGGCCGATACCGGCGAGGTTTGCCCTGGCCACGTCGAGCGCGTCGGGCGAGGCGTCACTGATCCACACTTCGAGGTCGTCGTGGCGCAGTTCCATCGCGAACGACAGTCCGATCGCACCACTGCCGGTTCCGAGGTCGGCGAGCACCAGTGGCCGTGGTCGTCCCGCCAGCAGCCGCATGGCGTGCTCGACGAGCAGCTCGGTCTCGGGCCGAGGGATCAGGACGCGACGATCGACGAGCAGGTCGAGCCGCCGGAAGGACCAATGTCCGAGCACGTACTGCACCGGTTCACCGGCCCGCACGCGCCCGACCATCGCGTCGAGGTGCGCCACCATGCGCTGCGTTGCCGGCGCGCCGAGCTGGTCGAGGAACTCACCGCCCTCGGCCCCACTCGCCTCCTCGCACAGCCATCGCGCGACCACCCGGTCACCGAGCAGGGCCGTCGTCTCGAGCCACAGTGCCTGCCACGTGATCGTGCCGTCGTCGCTCATGTCAGGCGCTCACCGGACAGCCGTCATGACGTCGCGAGTTGCCGCGAACGCTCGTCGGCGAGCAGTGCATCGACGACGTCGTCGAGGTTCCCCGACAGCACGTCGGCCAACCGATAGATCGTGAAGCCGATCCGGTGGTCGGTGACCCGGTTCTCCTTGAAGTTGTAGGTGCGGATCTTCTCGCCACGACCACCGCCACCCACCTGCGAGCGACGCTCGGTCGACAGCGCCGCATCGTGCTCGTCCTGTGCACGCTGCAGCAGCCGAGCGCGCAGCACCTGCATCGCCCGGGCGCGGTTCTGCAACTGGCTCCGCTCGTCCTGCATGGTGACCACCACGCCGGTCGGCTTGTGCGTGATGCGCACCGCCGAGTCCGTGGTGTTCACGCTCTGCCCGCCTGCACCGCTGCTCCGGTAGACGTCGACCACGAGGTCGCGTTCATCGATGTCGACCTCGACCTCGTCGGCTTCGGCCAGCACCGTCACGGTGGCC
The DNA here is from genome assembly GCA_040878255.1 of Ilumatobacteraceae bacterium. Taxonomy (GTDB): domain Bacteria; phylum Actinomycetota; class Acidimicrobiia; order Acidimicrobiales; family Ilumatobacteraceae; genus VFMC01. The sequence goes on along the minus strand of JBBDMO010000187.1, from coordinate 5,445 downwards.
GAGGATGTGTGGATACGGCCCTGGCTCTCGGTCACCGGCACGCGCTGCACGCGATGCGGACCGCCCTCGAACTTGAGGTGGCTCCACGCCGAGTCACCGCGCACGACGAACGTGATCTGGTTCAGCCCGCCCAGGTCGCTCGCATCGCTCGACAGCACTTCGAGCTTCCAGCCCCTGTTCGCCGCCCAGCCCTGGTACATCTCGAACAGGTCACGCGCGAACAGGTTCGCCTCTTCGCCACCCTCGGCCCCACGAATCTCCATGATGACGGCACGCCCGTCGTTGGGATCCTTCGGGAGCATGAGCGTGCGGATCCGGTCCTCGAGCTGCTCGACGTCGGCGTCTGCCTGGTTGGTCTCGGTGCGCCACAACTCGCGCTCGTCGCCGGATGCGGCGTTCATCACCTCGCGTGCCGTGGCGGCATCGACGACGCGCACGCGATAGGCGCGCAGCGCCTCGACGAGCGGGGTGAGGTCCTTGTATCGCTTCGACAGCACGCGCAACTGCGCCGGATCGGCGAGGACAGCGGGGTCACCGAGGCTGGTCTCGAGCAGCGAGTACTCGTCTTCGATGTTGCCGAGTCGCTCGATCATCGAGCGCCCGCGAGCGGGTCGATCGGTACGAACCGGGTGGGGACGATGACGAGCGCAGCGAGCCGCTGCTGGATGTCGATGACGTCTCGCGCCGGCGCGGCGATGATGCACTCCGTTGCCCCGTGGATGGTTGCAGCGTCACCGGCCCACGGCACGGCGTCGAGGTCGACGCCGGTGGTGAACACGACGATGCGATCGCCATCGGTCTCGCGGGCCACGCAGGGCACCTCGTCCTTCAGGTTCGTCCGGGCGGCTGGCGGTGCGACGCCGACGAGCGGCCCGGTGCCCACGAGGGACGGGTCGGCCATGATGCGGGCGCGCAGCAGCCGACTGGCGGCGAGCTGGTTGAGGGGATGCTGCGGGGCGCCGACACAACGGTGCGCTCCGACGGAACGGACCACGTCGGCCAGCGCCTCGACGGTGGGGCGGTCGCCGTGCAACATCTGGAAGGTCTCGCGGTCGTGCGCGCCGATGCCGACCTCGAGTCGGACCTCACCGGTCTGCGGGTCGTCGACCACCCGGCACACCTCGAGCCCGGCAACCTCGCCGACGAGGACACCGTGTTCCTCGACCGGTTCGGCACCACCGGCGATGATCAGCGGTACGAGCACCCGGTGGCGTTCCGTCAGCGGCACCGCCGGCACAAGCGGCTCGGCGATGGCGGGCACCATCGTTCGCCCCTCGAGGTGCGAGATGGCAACCGGGAACGCAAACGAAGTGGCCCGTCGCGCCAGCACGCCGGTCCTGCCGGATGCCACCACGTGCAGCCCCGACGCGGCTCGGCGTATCGCCCAGGCGAGCGCACCACCGAGGCCACCGATGGGCTCGTCGACCAGCAACACCCACGCCGTACCGTCGTCGGCCATGATCGCGGCACCCGTGCCGATGCCGACGGGATCGCCCATCGGTGTGGCACCAGCGTCGGTCACCAGCGCACGGAGCGACGAGCCGACCAGAGCGGCACGACGTGCAGGATCGAGCGTCGACGACATCGTGGGCAGGTTACCGGCGGCCCTCCCGGACCTGCCGACGCCGCTCGTCAGCCGACGAAGTAGCCCATCACGTCGGCGATGACGTCGGTATCGCCGCTGGAGTTGAACACCGATGCTGCACCGTCGGGGCCGAGCCGGGCGATCACCATGTTCGGGACCACCTGCCCAGCGCTGGCATTCACGTTCGAGGCAAGTGGTCTGGCGACGTCGGTCGAGAAGACCGTGATGTAGGTGGGCGCCGACGGCACCACGGCTGTCACGTTCAGCAGCACCGCGGTCGCGCCCGCCGGCACACCGCCCCGCCCGACGAGCGGCAACGTCAGCGACCCTGACCCGAGACGGCCCATCGGGGAACCGTTGCCCTCGCGTGTGTCGAGCACCCGCGACGGCGACACGGCGACGAAACGCGAGCCGGCGCCGGGCGTGAAGGCACTCAGCACGTCGACTACCACGTGGCTGCTGCCCGTGTTGTTGAAGATGCTGACCTTGCCGTTCGCGCCCACCTGCGCAAGCACCATGTTCGCCACGGTCTGACCGGTCCCCATGTTGACGCTCGAAGCAAGCGGACGTGCCTGACCGCTCGGCCAGACCGTCAGGAAACTGGGGGCCGACGGCTCGACGACGGTGACGTTCAGCGCGACTGCGGTGGCACCGACCGGCACCCCGCCCCGCCCGACGACCTCGATGTCGATCGACTGGCCCGGCCCGAGGGGGCCCGGCACCACACCCGTGCCATCGCGGGTGTCAGCAAGGCGTGCTGGCGTCAACGGTCGGAGCCCGACCGTGCTCGACGCCGTGAACCAGCCGACGACATCACCGACGAGATGCACGGCCCCGGAATTGTTGAACAGCTCGATCGATCCGCCGACGCCGAGACGCGCGATCACGAGGTTCGGGGTCGCCGCACCCGGCACGGGATTGAGGTTCGACGAGATGGGTCGTGCCTCCCCCGACGGGTACACGGTGACATACGTGCTCTGTGTCGCGTCGACCGCAGTGAGGTTGATCGCCACCGCAACAGCGTCCGACGGGATGCCGAACCGGCCGGCCAGGGGGAACCGCCAGGTCGCACCGGCGCCCAGCGCTCCTCGACGCCCGCCCGTGCCGTCACGTGTGTCGAAGACACGCACCGGGGAGGTGGACACCAGGCCACTCGCCAAAGCCGGCGGCAGGACCACGACCGGGCCCGCCGGCAGCGGCAGGGGGGCGTTCCGGAACAGCCCGAGGTTCTCGCCCGTTCCGTTCAAGATGGTGCTCGCGCCGCCGCCCATCCACCCGTCGATGACCGAGCCGATCACGGACCGGAAGTCGACCGTGTGCTGCAGCCGCGACCACCGATCGGTCACTGCGAGCGATGGCGCCTGACCGTACAACCCGCCGCGCACCTGCGTGCCGAGGACGAACATCGGGCTGGCGGTCCCATGATCGGTGCCGCTCGACGCATTGGAGTACGACGTGCGGCCGAACTCGGACATGGTCATGATCGTCACCCGGTCGCGGAAGGTCGGGGACAGCGTTGCGTAGAAGGATGCAATCGCGTCGTTGATCTGGCCGAGCAGATCGGGGTGCCGGCTGGTCTGGCCTTCATGTGTGTCGAACCCGTCGAGGCTGACGTCGATGACACGCAGTCCGATGTTTGCGTTCACGAGCCGCGCCGCGATGGTCATCTTCTTCACCAGTTCGGCGTTCGGCAATGCCTGCACGAACACGGGCGCCACCTGCTGGGCCATCGCGATCTGCGTCTTCATCGTGCTCGCGAACATGTCGTGAAATTGGCCCCGTCCGGCGGGTGCGGCCATGGAGCTGACGCCGGCATACAGGCGAAGATCCGGGGCCGTCGACGTGGACCCGAACATGTCGCCGTAGGGCGAGATCGCCACCGCCCGCCGTTGGTGTCCCTGCAGGTGCAGCGCAACCGAGCTGTCGATCGTGGCCACGGCCAGCTCGGCGGCTGCGGGCGAGAGCCCGTCGAGCCAGCGGCCGATCCACCCGCTCGTGGCTGCACCCAGGCCGTAACGGGCGCTCATCCACGTGCCCATCGACGTGAAGTGCGACAGATCAGGATTCGGGTACCCCACGCCCTGGACCACCGCCACCTGGCCCTGGTCGTACAGGCTCTTCAGATAGGGCAGTCGCGGATGCAGTCCCACCTGGCCGTCGAGCGGCAGCACCTGCGCCGCAGGCACGGCGATGTTCGCCCGCTGCGAGTAGTAGAGCCCGTTGCCATACGGGATCACGGTGTTCAATCCGTCGTTGCCGCCGTAGAGCATGACGGTGACGAGGATGCCGTCCGTCGGGCCGATCGGTGCCGCGGCGAACGCATCGCGCAGATCGCCCGGCACGAGCATCTCGCCCAGCGTGCCCAACGCAGCGCCACCGATGACGCCGGCACCGATCGCCTGCAGGAACCCGCGACGCGTCCAGCCGCCGGGACCGGAACGGTCGTCGCGGTCGACGACGGACAGGAGCCGGAGGGCGTCGGTGGTGGAGATGTCAGGATCGAGCATGAGGTGGTCTCCGTGGCCGTCAGGCCATGTGGAACTCGGGCGTCAGCATCGCCATGGTCAGGAGGTTGGTGGGCGACCAGTAGCTCTTCCAGGTCTGCACCGATCGCTCGGCTCGATGACTGGCGATGAGCGCGTTGCGGCTGGTCGTGCTGAGCGACAGAGCAAAGAACGTGGCGACGGAGTCGACCGCTGCCTCGACGCTCAGGTCGTGGAGGTAGTCGAAGCCGCCGTTCAGCCGAAGGCGCCAGGTGATGCCGCGCACCATCTGCGCACGAGCGCTCAGCGCGCTCGTGTTCAGCCAGGCTGCGTTCGCCTTCCATCCGGCGACGTTCGGGGGGTTGTAGACCGACTGGCCCATGCGCTCACCCATCCAGGCCGCCCCAAGGGTGCCGAAGGTGATGCCCGAGTGGAACGAGAGCGCCACCATGGCATCGATGGGTGTGCGAACCAGCCCCTGCTTCGCGCTCACGCTGTAGAACTCGGGCCGGTTGAACAGTGCCCGCAACAGTGGTGCGAGCTCGAAGTCGTTGGCCAGGAACACGTCGGCCAGCTCGTTGATCACGGTCGACGATCCGCCGGGATGAGCGAAGAAGTCCCATAGCTTCTTGGTGATGTAGCGCGCCGCGATCAGCTTCTTGCCGGCGTTGTCGCGCAGCACCTCGTTGATGATGTCGGGGCCGTCCCAGTTCTTGGTGGTCCCGAAGAAGGTCTTGTTCCCGTTGTCGTGCTTGTTCGACCGGAACGTGTACGCATACGCCGGCCACAGCGCGTTGTGGCCGGTCCACGCCCGGGCAGCAGCGACGACGTCGTCCTCGGTGTAGTTCCCGACTCCGAGGGTGAACAGCTCGAGCAGCTCTCGAGCGAAGTTCTGGTTCGGGGCGGCGGCGACGTTCTCGGCGTTGTTGAGGTAGACGAGCATCGCCGGCTCGAGTGCCATGCGCTGGGTGAGCGTGCGGAAGTTGCCCATGGCCAGCTCGCGGTACAGCTGGTTCTGGTGCATCATGTGATCGGCGCGACCGATGCCATCCCACCATGAGCTGGTGAAGTGCCCATGCCAGAACAGGGTCAGCTTCTCCTGGATGGGCCGCTGCTTGTTCAGCATCTCACCCAACCACCAGTTGGTGGCCTCCGTGTACTGCTCCCAGCCGCGGCCCGGGTCATCGAACGTCAGGCTGGACGGAATGGTCGTGACACCGTTGCGACCGATGTCCATGATGTCATCGACGGCTTGGGCGATCGTGCCGGCCGACAGCGCCGCGACCCGACCCGGGCGCGCGACGAACTCGGTGCGTCGTAACAGATGCGCGATGTCGGCGGGATCGGCCACGGGTCTCCGATCTGACGTGTCCGCCC
>JBBDMO010000186.1:0-9395 GCA_040878255.1 Ilumatobacteraceae bacterium | reverse complement strand
CGGCCTGCTCACCATCGCCGGGCCGCACGTCCGCGACCCGCTCGCACTGCCTGTCCGCCTCGACGAAGCGCCCACCGGCCGTCCCCTTCGTGTGGCTGTGTGCGCTGATCCGCCCGGAGGCACCACCGACCCGGCGATCGTCGACGCCATTCGTCGCGCCGCCGACGCGCTCAGCGACGCGGGCGCCGACGTGGTCGATGACGTGCCCGACACGTACGAGCGGTCGATCGAGCTGTGGAGCACCCTGCTCAACGTCGACATCCGCGAGCAGTTGCCACTGCTCGACATGGTGCTCGGTGCCGATGCCCGTACGTTTCTTCGCTTCGCCGAGGAGATCACACCGCCGCTCACGCTTTCCGAATTCGCACTTGGGCTCACCGAACGGCTCGGTGTCGAGAAGGTGTTCCGCCGTTTCCTCGATGGTGACGGCGACGGCCACGACGTGTTGCTCACCCCCACGTGGGCACACCAGGCCTTTGGTCATGGTGCCGATGTCGCGTCGCTCGACGGTGGCTTGCACACGTTCGACACGATGCGCCCGGTGCTGCCGGCGAACCTGCTCGGCCTGCCTGCCGCGGTGGTGCCGGTGGGCTTGGCTGACGGCATGCCCGTCGGCGCTCAGCTGACCGCCCGCCGCTTCGGCGATCTCGTCGCCCTGTATGCCGCCCAGCTCCTCGAGGACGCGTATCCCGCCCTCACCCCCATCGACCCCCGCTGATCAGGGGGTGGCGGCTTGCTGTTTGGCCCAGCGGTAGTCGGCCTTGCCCGATGGCGAGCGGACGATCTCGGGGACGAAGACGATCGCCTTGGGCAGCTTGTACCGGGCGATGTGCTTCTCTGCCTCGGCCACCAGTGACGCCCGGTCGGCGGTGACGCCGTCACGGAGGCGGACGATGGCGACCACTTCGTTGCCCCATCGGTCGCTCGGCCGACCCGCCACCACGCAGTCGTACACGCCCGGGTGGCGCTTGATGGCGGCCTCGACCTCTTCGGCGAAGATCTTCTCGCCGCCCGAGTTGATCGTGACCGAGTCTCGGCCGTGCAGTTCGATGACACCGTCGTCGCGCAGCCTGGCCCGGTCACCCGGCACCGCGTACCTGACGCCGTCGACCACCGGGTAGGTGCGCGCGGTCTTGGCCTCGTCGCCGAGGTATCCGAGCGCCAGTCGACCGCTCTTCGCGAGCCAACCGAGCTCGTCCTCGCCCGGCTCGACCTCGCGGTCGAGGTCACCCGACAGCACGTGGTTGCCCGGCGAGATGGGGAACGTGCCGGTGGTGGCACCGCTGCCTGCCGAGACGTGCGAGAGCTGACCCCCGGCCTCTGACGACCCCAGCCCATCGACGATCATCAGCGTCGGGAGGTGGTGCAGGAACTCGTCTTTCAGGTTGGCCGACAGCGGAGCGCCGCCGGACAGCAGCACGGTGAGGGTCGACAGGTCGTAGTGGCCACGCTCGAGCTCGTCGAGCAACGGGCGGGCGAAGGCATCGCCCACGATGAGGAGGAAGTTGAGCCCCTCGTGCTCGATGAGGCCCCACACATCGGTTGGGTCGAGCCGCTCGGGCACCGACTGCACGAACACTGTGCCGCCGGAGTTCCACGTGCGGAAGCTCATCCAGTGTCCGGCACCGTGCATGAACGGCGGCGCGAGCAACGCCTTCAGACCCCCGGTCGCTTCCCCCACGATCTCGTCCATCGTCTCGGCGCGTGAACCGCCGAAGCACTCGACGTTGGCGTCGCCGTTACGCCATAGCACGCCCTTCGGCATGCCCGTGGTGCCACCTGTGTAGAGGATGTAGAGGTCGTCGGGGCTCGGCGTGACCGGCGGCTTCTCGGCCGAGGCCGCGGCCAGGGCGTCCTCGTACCACACCGCCCCGGGCAGGAGTGGATGTCCGGACTCGTCGGGCACCTGCAGGATGACGCGGAGGTCGGGCAGGTCCGCCAACACCTCGGCCAGGGTGGGGGCGAACTGGCTGTGGACCACGACGGCCTCGGCCCGCGCGTCGTGGAGGAGATAGCGCAGTTCCTCGGCGACATAGCGGTAGTTCACGTTGAACGGCGCCACGCGAGCCTTCAGCGAGCCGACCATCGCCTCGAGGTATTCGTTGCCGTTGTGGAGGTAGATGGCGAGGTGCGACTGACCGCTCTCGTGGCCGGCGAGATGCTCACGCTCGACACGCACACCCAATCCGGCCGACACCAGGTGGTTGGCGAGCCGACGCGTGCGGTCGGTGACCTCGGCCCAGCTGAAGCGCCGCCCGCGGAAGACGATGCAGTCGTCGTCGGGCCTCGATGCGGCGATGGCCTCGTGGATGTTTGCGACGGCGAACTCCATGGCGCGAACCTAAAGCTCCTGCTCACGGGAGATCGAATCGCACCCGGTAACGTCGCCGGCATGAGCAAGATGATCTTCGGCGTGTTCATGCCACAGGGTTGGAAGATGGAGCTGGCGAGCATCGACGGTGCGGCCGCCAAGTGGGCCAAGGCCGTCGAGGTCGCGGTCCTCGCCGAGGAGCTCGGTTACGACTCGATCTGGGTGTACGACCACTTCCACAACGTGCCGCGGCCTGCGCACGAGGCCGTCTTCGAGTGCTGGACCACCATCGCCGCCATCAGCCAGCGCACGTCACGCGTGCGTCTTGGTCAGATGGTCGGCTGCAACAGCTACCGCAACCCCGGGGTGCTCGCGAAGATCACGTCCACGGTCGACGTCATCAGCGGCGGCCGCCTCGACTGGGGTATCGGCGCCGGTTGGTACGAGAACGAGTACAAGGGCTTCGGCTTCGAGTTCCCGAAGCCGAAGGACCGCATCGGCATGCTGAACGAGGCGGTCGAGATCGTGCGCAGCATGTGGACGCAGCCCGAGACCAGCTACGACGGCCGCTACTACAAGATGTCACGCGCCAACTGTGACCCGAAGCCGCTGCAGCAGCCGCACCCGCCGATCTGGATCGGTGGCGGTGGCGAGCAGCTGACGCTGCGGGTCGTCGCGAAGTACGCCGACTACAGCAACTTCGGTGGGTCGCCGTCCGAATGGGCGCGCAAGCGCGAGGTGCTCAAGGGTCACTGCAAGGTCGTCGGTCGCGACGAGGACACCATCGGCAAGACGTGGTCGCCCGAGGTGTTCGTGCGCAGCACCGAGGCCGAGATCGTGGCCGCCGGCTCGCAGAACCTCTGGGGTGAGCCGTTCGAGTCGTGGCGCGAAGCCAACCTGGTCGGTACGCCCGAGCAGGTGTGCGAGAAGATTCAGCGCTACGTCGACCTCGGCTGCACGGGCTTCATCCCGTGGTGCAGCGATTACCCGAGCACCGAGACCCTCGAGCTCTTCGCCCGCGAGGTCATGCCCAACTTCCGCTGACCCCGGTGCGGCGTGGTCAGTGCGCGTGGGTGGCGATCAACGCGTCGAGCCGGTCGGCGGCCAACTCCTCGAGGGCCGAGCACGCTGCGAGCTGCTCCAGCACGGCGGGGTCGCTGATTGCCGCCGAGATCGTGCGCCACGCCTGTGCGCCCTGTCGCTCTGCGTTGGCCTGCACCCGCAGCTGGTCCCACACGTCCATGCCGTCGAAGGCGTCGTAGTACGTCTGTGTTGCCCCGGGCAGCGGGGCGTGCAGTGCTTCGACCAGTGTCTCGGGCACACCGAACACCGATTCGATGCGGTCGGCGATCTCGTCCTCGCTGGCCGAGCAGGCGAGCAGCAGCTCGGCGTGCTCGGGCAGTGCCTCGGCCCAGGCGCGGTAGCGGGCCGCGGCCCCACGCTCGAGCAGCGCGAGGAACCGTGGCTTCACCGCGGCGGGCACCTGACTGATGTATGGGGCGAGCAGTTCGCCGAAGCGGGGGATCTGCAGGTTGGTCATGACGACGTCCTCACTCGTAGCTGCGGAAGATGACTTCGGCGACGCAGCTCGGCTTCGCTGCGCCCTCGCACTCGAAGCTGAACCCGTAGGTGCTCTGGATGCCGCCAGGGATGTCCTCGACGCCGATGACCGTGACACCGAGGCGGAGCTTGGCGCCCACCGGAACGGGCGACATGAACCGGACCTTGTTGCAGCCGTAGTTGACGCCCATCTTGAAACCGGTCGAGATGAAGACCTGCGGCATGAGTACCGGGCCGAGGGACAGCGTCAGGTACCCGTGGGCGATGGGCCCGCCGAACGGGCTCTCCTTCGCAGCGCGCTCCGGGTCGACATGGATCCACTGGTGGTCGCCGGTCGCGTCGGCGAACTGGTTGACGCGCTCCTGGGTGATCTCCATCCACTCGCTGTAGCCGAGGTGCTCGCCGATGAGGGCCTTGAGCTCTGCGCTGCCATTGATGATGCGTGCTGCCATGGTGGAAGCTTGGCACGCCGCAGCGGCGTACCGTGAAGCCGATGGATTGGCTCCGATTGGTCACTGCCCCGCTGCGCGTCACGGCGGCCTCTGCGCGGCTGCTACGCAGTGTGCTCATGGGGGATTTCCTGAGCGCCTACGCACTGACCCAGACCGACAAGCTCGCCATGGTCGACGACCGCCCGGACGGCACGATCCGGTCGCTCACGTTCGGCCAACTCGAGGCGCAGTCGAACCGGCTGGCGAACGTCCTGCTCGATCTCGGCGTCCGGCCCGGCGACGCGAAGGTCGTGTGGTGCGGCCAGAACTCGATCGGTCTCGTGCTCATGATCAACGCGGCGCGCAAGCTCGGCGTGACGGCGGTGCCGCTGAACTATCGCCTCAGCGACGAGGAGGCGGCGTACGTCACCGACCACAGCGATGCCACCGTCGTCTACGTCGACGCCGAGTTTGCCCCGATGTTCGAGCGCATCCGGGGTGATCTCGCGCAGGTGACGAGCTACCTGGTGTTCGACGGCCCGGTGCCCGAGGGCATGGTCGACGTCGACCGGCTCATCGAGGAGGCGTCGCCCGATCAGCCGAACGTGCCCCCGGCCACCGAGCCGGGGTCGACGATGATCTACACCAGCGGCACCACCGGCAAGCCGAAGGGCGCGCTCCGTCGGGGGACATCGGGTGCTGCACAGTCGGCGGCCATGATCGCTTTCATCGGATACACACCGGACGACGTGTACATCCCCACAGGACCCCTGTACCACTCGGGTCCCGGCGGGTTCATGGGCATCGCCCAGGCGCTCGGCCAGACCACGGTGCTGCAACGGAAGTTCAACCCGGACGACTGGTTGCGCCTCGTCCAGAAGTACCGGGTCACCTCGACGTTCGCGGCGCCGACGCCGATCCGCATGATCTGCAACCTGCCGGACGAGGTGAAGGGCCGGTACGACGTGTCGAGCATGAAACGCATGATCGCCAACGCGGCGCCGTGGAGCTTCGCCCTCAAGCAGATGTACCTCGCGTACTTCCCGGGCGACTCGCTGTTCGAGGTGTACGGCTCCACCGAGCTCGGCGTGAACTGCATCCTGCGACCCGAGGACCAGCTCCGCAAGCCGGGCTCGTGCGGTCAACCCGCGCCGATGGTCGAGGTGAAGCTGTTCGACGACGACGGCAACGAGGTCGCCGGCATCGGCCCCGAGCACACCGGCGAGCTGTTCGTGAAGAGCCCGAGCGTGTTCGCCGACTACTACAAGCAGCACGACACGTTCCTCGCCGACAGCAAGCACGGCTATCAGACCGTTGGCGACATCGCATACCGCGACGACGAGGGCTACATCTACATCTGCGACCGGAAGAAGGACATGATCATCTCCGGTGGCATGAACGTCTATCCCGCCGAGATCGAGGGAGCGCTCGAGCATCACCCCGACGTGCTCGAGGTCGCCGTCTTCGGTGTGCCGAGCGACGAGTGGGGCGAGACCGTGCACGCGGTGGTCGTGGTACGCGAGGGCGGTTCGATGAGCGCCGACGATGTGATGACGTTCGCTCGTGAGCACCTCGCCCACTACAAGGTGCCGCGTTCGGTCACCTTCGCAGATGAACTCCCCAAAACCGGTAGCGGCAAGGTGCTCAAGCGCGAGCTCCGCGCCCCCTTCTGGGCAGGGCGCAGCAGCCAGGTCTGAGGTGACGTTCGCGCCGGGTCAGTAGCCGAGGCGTGCGACGCGGTCGGGGCGACGCTGCCAGTCCTTGTCGACCTTGACGAAGAGCTCGATGTACACGCCCTCGGGTAGCTGCTCGCGCACTCGCGTGCCGACCTCTTTCAGAACGGCACCGTTCTTGCCGATGACCATGCCTTTCTGACTGTCACGCTCGACGATGATCTCGCAGCGGATCCGCGGCCACTCCCACTCGGTGACCCGCGTGGCGATGCTGTAAGGCAGCTCGTCGTGGGTGACGGCGAGCAACTGCTCGCGAACGAGCTCGGCCACCCACTGCTCCTCGGGCAGGTCTCGGACGGTGTCGTCGGGGAAGTAGAGCGGCCCCTCGGGCATCATCGCGCTGAGGTGTTCGACCAGTGCGCCGACCCCGGCGCCGGTCTTGGCCGAGATCGGGAAGTACGACTCGGCGCCCAGCTGCGACGCCCGGACGAGCTGGGTCATGACCCGGTCCTTGCCGACGAGATCGATCTTGTTGACGACCACGATCGCCTTCGACACGTCGAACCGCGAGGCCACCCACTCGTCACCCTTGCCGAAGCCCTTCGTGCCGTCGACCACCAGCACGATGGCGTCGACGTCGTTCATGCTGTCGATGGCCGTGGCGTTCACCCGGTCACCGAGCGCCGTGACCGCCTTGTGGAGGCCGGGTGTGTCGACGAACACGAGCTGGGCCTCGGGGCGGGTGAGGACCCCACGCACCCGGGTGCGGGTGGTCTGCGGCTTGTCGCTGACGATGCTCACCTTCGACCCGCACAGCGTGTTGACGAGCGTCGACTTGCCCACGTTGGGGCGACCGACAAGAGCGATGAATCCACTGCGCACGACGTCGACGCTATCCGCCGGCGATCGTGGTACCCGGTGGCGTCTCGTCGGGCGGGGGCGTGGCGTCGTCCTTGGGTTCGGCTGGTGTGCTGCCGGTGAGCAGCACGGCGTAGTCGTCGACGGTGACGGCGTCACCCGGCTCGGTCGTGGTGCCGTCACCGCGCTGGACCCGGGTGGGGACGCCGGCGAGGGTGAACTGAACCGGGCCGATACCGCCGAGGCGTCCGATGGTGAGCACGATCTGGGCGAAGAACAACCGCTGGTCGCGGCTCGGCATGGCGTCGAAGATGCCGGCCGGTAGGTCGATGATCCCCACGCCGCTCGCCTTGGTGACGGTGATCTGGGCGCCCGGCAGGATGGTCGACCGCAGACCGGTGCCGATGTCGCCGGTGGGCGGCCCTTCGAGCAGCTTGGCCATCACCTGCGACGCAGATGCCGGGCGGGCGAGCGGCAGGGTCACCGGGTTGATCTGGCTGCCCGCCACGAAGTAGATCAGCACGTCCTCCGTGCTGATCGTCGAGGTGGTGACGAGCTGGGTGGAGGTCGTCGCGTCGATCGTCGTGGGTGGCACGGTGCTGGAGGACGTTGTCGTGGTGGCATCCATGTCGAACTGGATGTTCTCCCGCCCGATCGGCTCGAACTCGCTCGACTGAGGAACACCGCACGCCGCTGTGGCGGCGGTGACCGCGATGGTGATGCTGACGACTCGTCTCATGGTCACCACACCTCGCTGAACGTCGCCACGAATCGGGCACCGCCGCCCGGGCGGTCTTCGGCCCACGCCTCGCCACCGTGGGCCTGGGCGTGCTCGGCCACGAGTGACAGACCGAGACCGGTACCGATCTTGTGTCGCGCCGCGCTGCCACGGGCGAACCGTTCGAAGATCCGTGCGCGTTCGCCCCGCGCCACGCCGGGCCCGGCATCCTCGACAGCGACCGCGATCCCGTGGCGGCCGCGAAGACCGACCGCCACCTTGGTGGGCCCGCCGCCGTGCTGGTTCGCGTTGTCGAGCAGGTTGGCGAGCACGCGCTCGAAGCGAAGTTTGTCGATGCGTACGGTGTCCGGCACCTTGTGGCTCACCTCGATCGGCACGTCACCGAAGCCGTACCGGTGGGCAATGCGTGAAATGAGGTCTTCGATGTTGACCTCTTCGCGGTGCAGTTCGGTCGAACCGGCGTCGATGCGTGACAGCTCGAGCAGGTCCATGACCATCTGATCGAATCGCCGCACCTGCGTGACGACGACGTCGAGCGCCTGCTGAGTGCGTTCGGGAAGGTCGCCACGTCGGGCGTCGAGCACCTCGACCGCAGCAGACAGCGCTGTGATGGGCGAGCGCAGTTCGTGGCTGACATCGGATGCGAACCGGGCCTCTCGTTCGATGCGGGCCTGGACGGTGTCGGCCATGTCGTTGAACGAGCCCGCCAGCCGAGCGAGGTCGGGGTCGGTCTCGGGGGGCATGCGCGTGTCGAGCCCACCCGATGCGATCTCGCCAGCTGCTGTCGCGACCCGGCTGAGCGGCCGGAGCAGACGTCGGTTGGTCCACCACCCGATTGCCGCAGCCAGCAATGCGGTGACTGCGGCGCCGACGGTGAGGGCGGTGGCGATGGCCTGCAACGTGCGGTCGGTGCTCGCCATCGGGAACGCCTCGAAGTACAGGGCGTCGAACTCGGCGAGGTAGACGCCGACGCCGAGGAACGGCTCGCCTTCGGCATCGAACCGCTGCGAGCCGTACCGTCCTGCCTCGACGTTGGACACGAGGTCCGTGGGCAGGACGTCCTCGGTGTAGCGCACGTCGGGGGCGAAGCGTCCGCCGTCGGGCATCAGCAGGATGGCAAACCCATTCGTCTCGGGCAGCTGCCCGATGAACGCGGTCAGGTCGTCCTCGGTGGCACCCCGCAGCTCGTTGCGGATGGCGTAGGCGTTACCGAAGGTCTGCGTCTTCGCGACCGATGTGCGTTGGTCGAGCAGGTAGTTGCGTGCCACGGCGTAGGTGACGACGGCAAGTGCCAGGCTGGCCAGCAGCGTGGCAATGCTGAAGAACAGGGTGACCCGTGTGCGCAAGCGCAGGGTGCGCCGCGGAGCAGTCGGGACGTCAGGCACCCCCGTAGTGTGGCCGATGCGGGTCGTCGTGGGCGGCGCGGCGCCGGCCAGGGTGCTCAGGCGGCAGCTCTCGTCAGCGGGAGTGCGTGCTCGAGCGCCTCGACCACCGGCACCAGCGAGTCGATGTCGGCGAGCACCAGCTCCGACCGGCGGACCAGATCGCCGCACACGATGATCATCTGAACGCCGAGCCCTGCTGCGTCACGAGCCACCGATCGCAGCGCTTGGATCGCTTGCTGGCCGAGTTCGGTGGTCTCGCTCAGGTCGAGGATGAAGCTGTGGCCGGCCGGCACGACGGGCAGAACGAGCCGCAGCGATTCGACCTGTTCGGCGTCCGAGAGCGAACCCTCGACCGTGAGCATGACGAGCTGGCGGGTTGCATCGGTCGATGCGACGATGAGCGGGGAAGACATCGGGACCTCCTGTGAGGGTGGGACC
>JBBDMO010000185.1:0-9405 GCA_040878255.1 Ilumatobacteraceae bacterium | reverse complement strand
TGCCGATCGTGGTGGTCGGCTCGCCGGTGCCTGCCGTCGTGTCCGTTGGCGCGGTGGTCGGGGTGGCGGGCGACTCGGCGCCGAGCGACGCCAGCAGCGGACCGGATTCCTCCGGCACGAGCTGGAGCGAGCCGGACTCGAGGCCGGCGTTCGTCGCGGCGCGATCGGCGGAGGAATCTTTCCGGCCCACTCGGAAACCTGCGGACTCGAGCGCCTGGCCGTAGACCTCGGCAAGGAGCTGACTGATCGGCTCGGCGGTGTGGCCGACGTTGATCGTCGGGTTCGTGACGCCGTTCGTCGGGTCGGACGCGGAGTCGCTGCCACCGCACGCCGACAGCACGAGTGCGGTCGTGATCGCGATCGTGGACAACGAACGAGTGGTCTTCACCGGGGGAGCTCCTTGGTACGAGTCGAGCTGCGAGATTCGACGCGCCGCATCGTAGGGCAGGGGTCGCCCGGTTCGTCGTGCAGAGGCCTTGCTTGCCACCCGGCGGCGCTGGTCAGATGCCGCCGGCGAACGTGTCGATCATCAGCCGCACGTCGTGACCGAGCGGGTACAGGATCGGGCACGTGCACCCGTTCGCGACGTATTCGCCGACCTTCTCGCGCACCTCGTCGGGCTCGCCGCTGGCGGTGATCATCTGCACGATCTCGTCAGGCACGAGCTTGCTGGCGGCGACCACCTGGTCGTGCGTCGCGGGCCAGGTGAGCACCTTGCCGATCTCGTCGAGCAGCTCGTGCGGCACACCCGATGCCTTCATGATGTGCGGCTGCTGGCCGAGGTACTGGGTCACCAGCAGGCGTGCGCCGTCGAGCGCGGCCTTGCGATCGCGATCGACGCTGCACACCACGAGCTGCGGGCGGTCGATGTCGTCGAGGGTGCGGCCGGCCTTGGCCGCACCGCGCTCGAGTGCGGCGATCGCGTCGAGGTTGTACTTCGGCGACACGAGGTAGTTGAGCACCGCACCGTCGGCGATCTCGCCCGTCAACTCCATCATCTGCATGCCGGTGGCGCCGATGTAGATGGGCACGTCCTTCGGCCGGCGCTCCTGGTGCACATAGTCGAGCTCGACACCGTCGAGGTGGGCGAAATAGCCGTCGAAGCTGACCGTCTCGTTGTTCAGCAGCGCGCGCACCACGGTGACGACCTCGCGCATGACCGTGAGGGGGCGCTCGCGGTGGATGCCGACCTTGCTGGCGAGCGGGTCCCACCATGCGCCGAGGCCGCAGATGATGCGACCGGGGGCGAGGTCGTCGAGGGTCGAGAACGTGCTGGCGAGGCGAGCAGGGTTGCGCGTCCAGATGTCGACGACACCGCTGCCCACCTTGATGCGATCGGTGGTGGCCGCGAAGGCGGCCATGGGGACGACGGCGTCACGCACGAGGCGGCTATCGGCCTGCCACACTGCGTCGAACCCTTGCTCTTCGGCGTACCGCACGAGCTCGATCCCCTCACGGATGTCGTGAGCGTCCTGGAGATAGAGGGCGACAGGCGTGGTCATGCCGCTGACGTTAGCGCCTTGACGTTTTGTCAAGCCGACTGTCGTCAGGGTGTGTGTCCACTCTGGTTGCGGTTGTGAACCGCTGACGGCCGTAACTGCAACCAGAGCCGGTCAGAGGAGCGCGAACAGGCGTGCTGCTTGCTCGGCTGCCTTCGCGCGGACCTCGGCGGGGTCGACGCGGGTCGGCTGGCCGTCGCGCAGCAGCACCTCGCCGTCACCCGCCACGACGTCGACGGCCCGCATGCCCGGCGTGAACGCGACGTGCCACGCAGAGTCGGCGTGGTCGTAGCTCCATCGCACGCGGTCGTTGCGAGCTTCGGGAAAGAAGCGGTAGCCCTCATCGAGCCACGCCCACGGCGTGTCGGGCGATGCGGTGATGTCGTGGGCGCGCCACGCGACGTAGGCGAGGCGCATCTCCTCGAGCATGTCGGCACCGATGCCGTCGGTGCCGAGCACCACCGGGTTCGCCCACTTCGTCGGGTGTGCGTAGCCCACGGCGTTGTTCATGTTGCTGCGCGGGTTGTGGGCGATCGTGCCGCGCAGCGGGCGGTCGAGGTGGACACAGTGGACGATCAACCAGTCGTCGGCCGACAGGTGCTCGAGCCGCTGCCCCGCCGTGACGTCGTCGACCCCTTCGGCCACATGGATGTGCACGCCCACGCCCAGGTCGGTCGCCAGACCCGCCGCTGCCTCGAGCGTCTCCTGTTCACACGTGAACGCGGCGTGCACGCCCACCATGCCTCGCCCACCGGCGCGGAGGAACCGTTCGTTCTCGGCCAGGCCGCGCAGCGCGGCTTCATGGCCGTGGCGGTCGGTGACGCCGTACGCGACGTTCACCCGCACCCCGACCTCGGCGCACGCGTCGGCGATCACGTCGAGGCTGCCCTCGATCGCGTTCGGGCTCTCGTGGTGGTCGATGATCGCCGTGGTGCCGCACTGCAGCGCCTCCATCGCGCCGAGCATCGCGCTCCACCGCAGCATCTCGAGGTCGAGCGCCGTGTCGAGCCGCCACCAGATCTGCTCGAGCACGCTCCGGAAATCGGTCGGTTGCTCGGGCGGCGCCGGCATGCCCCGAGCCAGCGCCGAGTACAGGTGGTGGTGCCCGCAGACCAACCCCGCCGTCGTGTCTCCCATCCCCCCATCCTGCCAGCCGCCCGCTCGAACTCTGGTTGCGGTTGTGAACCGCTCGGCGCCATTCCTGCAACCAGAGCACGGGCGACTTCCGAAACGGCGGTGTCGATGACCGTCACTCGCCGTGGACTCACTCGATCACCTGGGCGGCCGCCATCACGGCATCATTGCCCTCCGCTGGGCGCTCGCGGCCGGCAGCACGGAGGCCAACTGGCGGCGGGCGCTCCGCGTCGGCCAACTCGAGATGGTCCACCGGGGCGTCGCCCGGGTCGTCGGGTCGCCTCGGACACGCGAGCAGCAGATCACGGCGGCGGTCGCTGCCGCCGGCCCGGGCGCGTTGGCGTCGCACCGGTCCGGCGCGTTCCTCTGGGGTGTGCGTCGCCCTCCGAACGACCCTGTCGACGTGATCGTTCCGGAGCGCACCCGTCGAACTCGGCTCGACGGTGTCTCGTTGCACCATCCGCGTGACGTCGCCGATCTCCGCGCCGTGACGCGCAGCGGCATTCCAACCACGGACCCGCTCCGCACGGTGCTCGACCTCGGCGCGGTGCACCCGGCGGGCGTCCAGGCAGCCGTCGACCACGTCGTGCGGACCCGTCTCGCATCGCCGCGTGCCATCCGCCGGTTCCTCGATCAGCACGCCCGATCCGGACGTGCCGGCGTACGTCCGTTGCGAACCGCCCTGGCGCACTGGGCGATCTATGATCAAGGGGATGCCGACAGCCGGCTCGAAACCCGTATGGCAGAGGTGCGCTCCAGATATGGGCTCCCACATCTGACGTTCCATGCCATTGCAGCGGGATACGAGGTCGACTTCCTGGTGACCGGGACGCAGATCGTGATCGAGTGCGATGGCCATGAGTCGCACGGGCTCGACCGCGACCAGTTCGAGTTCGACCGCCTCCGCGGCGCGCATCTGAGCGCTGCAGGCTTCATCGTCGTGCACGTCACCTGGCGGCAGCTCGAGCATCAACCCCGACGCACCGCCGAGGACATCCTTGCCGTCATCCGACGGTGGGCGCCCCACCTGGCTGCATGACCGCCTCACTCTGGTTGCGGTTCTGAACCATCAGCGATCCCTTCTGCAACCAGAACGATGCCGACAGGGCGGGGGTCAGTCGTCGGTGGAGCCCGAGCGGCGCATGGGGAGGGTGTGGCGCCATTCGCCGTCCAACTCGTGCAGGGCCGCGGCGACCGCCGGGGCGGTGGGGACGAGGCCGATCTCGCCGACGCCCTTGATGCCGAAGGGGGACTTCGGCTGGGGGACCTCGATCAGCTCGACGTCGATGCGGGGGACGTCCTTGGGGCGGATGATGCCGAGTGACCGCAGGGTCATGTTCGTGGGGAACCCGGTCTCGGGGTCGGACGGGAACTCTTCGGTGAGCGCGTAGCCGAGACCCATGTGCACGCTGCCCTCGACCTGGCCGATGCACAACAACGGGTTGACCGCGCGGCCGACGTCGTGGATGGCGACCACGCGCAGGATCGCCCCGGTGGCGCGGTCGATCTCGACCATCTGCGACGCGTACCCGAACGCCGAATGGATCGTGGGGTTCGGCACCGTCGGGTCGCCGAGCTTCTGCGTCCAGTCGACGAGGTGCTCGCCCTCGTAGTCGACGTCGACCTGACACCCACCGGCGATCGCCGCTGCGCACGCCTGCTGCACCGAGCCGGCGGCCATCAGCGTGCCGCGTGAACCGGTGGTCTGGCCGAAGCCGAGCTCGCGGGTCGTGTCGACAATGACCTCGATGCGGGCCGGATCGATGCCGAGCTCTTGCGCGGCTACCTGCAGCGCGACGGTGTGCACGCCCTGACCCATCTCGGTCCAGCCGTGGCGCACCTCGACTCGACCATCGGCCAGGAACCGGACGACCGCACGCGACAACTCGCGGAAGCCGTTGCCGAGGCCGCTGTTCTTCAGCCCCAAGCCGATACCAACCGCATGCCCCGCGGCGCGTGCCGCGTCATAGTGCGGCTTCATCGCGTCGAGGCACGCTTCGGCGCCGCCACAGCCGTCGTCCATGATCTGGCCGGGGCCCCACACCTCGCCGGGGTGGATGACGTTGCGCTTGCGGATCTCCCACCCGCTGATGCCCACCTGCGCGGCGAGCCGGTCGAGCACGCCTTCCATCGCGAACTGCGCCTGGTTGGCGCCGAACCCACGGAACGCTCCGCACACCGGGTTGTTGGTGCGCACGGCGATCGCGTGCACGTCGATGTTCGGCACGTGGTACGGGCCGCTGGCATGGCCGGCCGCACGCTCGAGCACCTTCATGCCGACGCTGGCGTACGCCCCGCTGTCGCCGATGGCGCGCACCTTGATCGCAGTGAGCGCACCGTCGGCGTCACAGCCGGCCCAGTACTCGAGGCGGATCGGGTGGCGCTTGGCGTGCATCAGCAGGCTCTCTTCGCGCGACAGCGTGCACTTCACCGGCGCGTCGAGCAGCCACGCGGCGAGCGATGCATGAGCCTGGTTGCTCATGTCCTCCTTGCCGCCGAACGCGCCGCCGTTCGACACCAACGTGACGGTGACCGACTCGTTGCCGACGGCGAGCATGCGGGCAATGTCGTTGCGGTCGTCCCACACGCCCTGGCCACCCGAGTACACCTGCAGATGTCGCGCATCGCCGTCGCCCGACGGCACGGCCAGGGTGCTCTCGGGCTCGAGGAAGGCGTGCTCGATCCGCTGTGTCTGGAAGACCTCGTGCACCGTGTGCGCGGACGATGCGAGCGCAGCATCGACATCACCGCGTGCGTACTCGCTGATGCTGAGCACGTTCGACGTCGTCTTCCACACCGCCACGGGTGCGCCCTCGTCGAGCGCGGCGACCGGGTCGGTGACCGGCTGGTGGACGTCGTATGTCACCTCGACCAGCGCACCTGCGGCACGGGCCTGCTCACGCGTGTCGGCCACCACGATCGCCAGCACGTCACCCGCGTAGCTGGTGCGGCCGCCGACGGGGATCATGACCGGCCAGTCCTTGTAGATGATGCCGACGAGCAGTTCGCCCGGCACGTCGGCCGCGGTGAACACGGCGCGCACGCCAGGCGCAGCAAGCGCCGCGGTGGTGTCGATCGCCATCACGTCGGCGCGGGTGTGCGCCGTCAGGTGCAGGGCGGCGTGCAGCATGCCGGGCACGCGCATGTCGTCGACGTAGCCGCGGTCACCGAGCGTCAGCGACGCGGCCTCGTACTTCGCCCCCGACTCCCCCACCGCACCGGCCAGCACGGGCGTCATCTCGCGGCCCTGGGCGACGGCCTCGATCGCGTCGAGCACCTTCACGTACCCGGTGCAACGACACAGGTGTGCGCCGAGGTGGCGGCTCATGTCGGCCCGTTCGAGCGCTGCGCCCTTCTTGTCGATCTGCGCCTTTGCCCGCATGACGATGCCGGGGATGCAGAACCCGCACTGCAGACCACCGCACGCGGCGAACGCATCGGCGAAACGCTGGCGCTCGTCCTCGTCGACACCTTCGAGCGTGATGATGGTCTTGCCGGCCGCCTTCGCCACCGGCTGCTGGCAGCTCACGATGGCCTTGCCGTCGATGTGCACCGTGCAGCACCCGCACTGCCCGCTGGGCGAGCAACCGTCCTTGGCGGCCGTGAGGTCGAGCTCGTCGCGCAGGGCCGACAGCAGGTGCGGGTGATCGGCCCGCACCGACACCGGCATGCCGTTCACGATGAACGCCACCCGGTCGGTGGTTCCGATGCTGGGGTCCTCGAGAGCGGTCACGTTTGACATTTTGTCAAAGACAGGGCCGCTTGTGTCACAGCAGCGTGAATTGCCCCCCATCGGCTCCATGCGTTTCAACCCGCTCGGACCGGACGGAATCTCATGAAGCTGAGCATCCATGCGTTTCAGCCCGCCTGAACCGGGCCGAACCTCACGAAGCACGGCGACGACGAAGCACGCCGGCCCGGGGCTGCGAGACGGGCGACGGCCTGGGCCGAGCCGGACGGGGTTCAGTCGGGGAGGACCACGCCGCGTTGGGCGGTGATGCGGGTGTAGACCTCGGGGCGGCGGTAGCGGTCGAAGTCGAACAGGGTGCCGGTGTACTTCGCGCACCAGTCGAGGTCGCAGCGGGCGATGACCAGCTCGTCGCCGGTGGTCAGCGCCTGGGCCACGATCTGGCCGCTGGGTGCCACGATCATCGACTGCCCCAGCGAGTCGACACCCTCCTCGACGCCACCCTTGGCGACGCCGACCACCCATGTGCCGTTCTGGTACGCACCCGACTGCATCACCAGCGAGTTGTGGAACCCCTGCAGGATGTCCTGGCTGGGGTCGGGTACGTAGTGGATGGGCGTGTTGTAGCCGCACAGGATCATCTCGACGCCCTGCAAGCCCATGACGCGGTAGCTCTCGGGCCAGCGGCGGTCGTTGCAGATCATCATCCCCATCAGCCCGCCGAAGGCACGCCACACGCCGAAACCCTCGGGGCTCGGTTCGAAGTAGTAGCGCTCGGCGTGCTGGAACGGGCGGTCCGGCTCGTGGTGCTCGTGGCCGGGGATGTGGGTCTTCTTGTAGGTGGCGACGATGCTGCCGTCGCGCTCGACGAGCGTCTGCACGTTCCAGCGGCGGGTGGCCCCGGTGTCGTCGGTCTCGCGCAGGGCATAGCCGAGGCAGAAGCCGATGCCGAGACGCTTGGCCTCGTCGAACAGCGGTTGGGTGTCGGCGTTCGGCATCGCCGACTCGTACCAGTGGTCGGCCTCGCTGATGTCGTCGACGAACCAGCGCGGGAAGAACGTGGTCAGTGCGAGCTCGGGGAAGACGACCAGCTCGACACCGTGCGAGTGGGCGTCACGCAGCAGGGCAAGCAGGCGCTCGACGACGGACGCGCGGGTGTCGTCGCGCTGGATGGGGCCGAGTTGGGCGGCGGCCACGGTGAGCATGCGTGTCATCGTCGGCCACGATACGCAACGAACGACCTCAGGAAGCGAGCGCCGACAGATGCGGCCGGCCCGCGTGATGCCCGGCCGGGGGCGGATCGGCCGGCGAGAGCTGCACGAGCTCGCACCCGGCAGCGAGGGTGACCCAGGCAAGACCGGGCCGTGCCGCGAGTGGCATCCGGCGGGGGATGCTCATGCCGAGCAGGTCGCCGTCGACGTCGGAACACGCGGCCATTGCAATGCCGAGGCGGCTGCGTCGGACCGCCCCGGTCCAGTGCCCGTAGGCGTGTCGCAGCGCGTCGGGCCGACCGGCCGCGGCAATGCATACCAGCGGCGAGCGTTCGTCGATCAGTGCGGCGAGGCGGCCCGTCAGGTCGTCGACCATCTCGGCATCGTCGATGACAACCAAGGTGGCCCGGCCGAGGGTGCGGTGCTGGTCGACCAGGGCGAGTGCCTCGGCGAGCGGCACCGCTGATTCGGAGAACGGTGACCGCCGTGGTGCCACCGTGACGACGGCCGACGACGGTCGGGCTCGCAGCCATGCCGACGCGAGTCCGACCAGTGCGGTGCTGCGTCCGCTGCGGCCGGGGCCGATCACGAGCACGTGGTCACCGTCGGGGATGTCGACGACGGCGGGAGCAAGCGTGTCGAACGCTGTCCCGACGACGGCGAACAGCATCCGGTCGACGTGGGTCGACAGCGCGTGCATCGGCTCGACCAGCGGCGCCAGCACGTAGATCGGTGCGGCCACGTGCGCCGCGTCGACGTCGTGCCACGGCTGCGGCGACACCACCTGAGCGAGGCAGCCCTGCTGCGCGCCCGCCGCGATCGCCATGCGGCCAGGCACGAGCGGCCCGACCGAGCCGAGCGAGGCCGACCCGAGCAGACCGGCGTCGTGGCGGTCGTGCAGGTGCAGCAGCCAGCGGTTGGGGCACAGCGCCATCACCGACGACGGCACGGCGCCGGCACGGTCGGCGCCGAGCAGCAGCGTTCGTCCGGGCGGCGGGTCGGTGAGCAGCCGGTCGAGCAGCGCCCGTTCGGCCTCGCGTTCGATCGGTTCGACCTCGGCGCGCAGCGCGCCGAGGCCATCGATCACGACGAGCATCGGTGGCGCGGCCGGTTCGTCGGCCGTGGCGCGGCGCAGCAGCCGGAGCAGCCGTTCGCGCTCGTGCAGGCGGACCACGCCGGCGCAGGCCGGGTGCTCGGCGACCGCCGACCACAGCGCATCGTTCGAGCTGTCGATCACGAGCACCTCGGCCTCGTGCGCCACACTCCGCGCCGCGGTCGACAGCGTCGAGGTGACCCCCGAGCCGGACGATCCAACGACCATCAGATGGCCGTCCCGAGGACTCCACCGCAGCGGCTGCTGCGCCTGCTCGTCCGGCACATCGACCAGGCCGACGGCGTCGGCGGCCGCACCGGCGTCGACGGCGTCGGTTGCTGACGCGAACAGGGTCGCCGGCAGCGGGTCGCACCACGGGCGCCGCACGTCGAGCAGCCCGGCATCGGTGGCCGCCTGCCGGATCGCGACGACCCACTCGGCCGCGTCGGCACATCGTGCGGCCTGGAACACGACCAGCTCGCCGGGGCCGAGGCGCAGGGCGGCGCGGCCGGGCTGCGAGCGGCGGAAGGTCGACGGCGCCGCGTCGGCCACCACGTCGGTCGCGTCGGCGGCGTCGTGCAGGCGCAGGGCGAGGCGCAGGTTGGTGTTGGCCCTGATCTCGTCGCTGATGACGCCACTCGGCCGCTGAGTGGCGAGCACGAGGTGCACGCCGAGGCTGCGTCCGCGCTGGGCGATGCCGACCAGCGCACTCAGCACGTCGGGGTGTTCGGCCGCGAGCGCGGCTAACTCGTCGACGACGACGATCAGCCGCGGCACGAC
>JBBDMO010000184.1:0-9409 GCA_040878255.1 Ilumatobacteraceae bacterium | reverse complement strand
CACAGCCCAGCCTGCAGCAGGTAGCTGACGTCCTCGACCCACCCGTCGACCACGACGGGCGTGGCGGCAGGCCCCACCATCAGCGTGTCGCCCACCGACACCCCGGAGCCCTCGAGCCGGCGGTCGGCCCACGCGTGGCCCGGGGGTGGCGGATCGGGCACACCCTGGGGCGCGAGTTCGTACCCGGACACGGCGACGTCGGCCAGATCGTCCTCACCCGGCACCGTGGCACCGAGCAGGGTGAACCCGAGGCCACCCACGGCTGCGACGCCGGGCACCTGTTCGACCTGGGTGCGTACGACCCCGTCGATCCGGCTCCGCAGGAACGAGTCGCGAGCGGTCGAGGAATACACGATGGCATCGGCCGGCTGGGCGCGGATCGCGCCGGTGGAACCGAGGTACAGGCCATCGAGCAGGCCGCCGAGCAGCAGCAGGAGGACGCTCAGGAACACGAGCACCACGGTCGCGACAGCGAAGCGACCGGGTTGGCGGCGGAGCTCGCGCAGTGCCAGCCGCATCAGAGCTGCACCCCGGCACCGGTGGTGGCCGCGATCGGGTCGATGCGCAGCACGCGCCGGATCGCGGCGAGCGAGGTGAGCAGGGCGAGTGCCAGCACCACGGCGGTCGTGACGAGCACGGGCTTCGCCTCCACCCCGATGCCGAGCGAGTTGGCCGCACCCGACGCCACGGCGAACAGCGCCGTGGCGAGCGCAGCGCCGACGACGACGACCGCCACCACCTGCACCAGCAACGCCCGCACCAACGGCCCAGCCGGCGAACCGATCGCGCGCAGCAGGGTGAGGGCTCCGGCCTTCTGGAAGGTGATGATCAGGAAGAACAGGCCGGTCACCAGCGGCACGACCAGGTAGAAGAGCAGCAGGATCACGCCGAAGCTCTGCCTGACGCTGGCGACGCCAGGCGATCCGTCGACCGCCTGCTGGCGGGTGAGTGCCTCGGTCCCGTCGACCTGCGCGGTGATCGCCGCGGCGACCTCGCTGGCATCGGCACCGTCAGCCACGCGCACGGCCATCACCGAGGGGAGTACCTCGGTGGCATCCGGGTTGAACGACCGCTTCGCCGCCTCGAAGCCGGCGAAATCGGTGAACAGCACCGGCGAGACCGAGTAGTTGATCTCGTCGGCGAGTCCGACGACCGTGAAGACGACCGGCTCGTCGGCGGCCGATCCCACGACGTCGACCCGATCACCGATGTCGAAGCCATCCGCCGCATTCCGACTGCTGGCGACGGCCTCGCCCGTCGCGGCCGGCAAGCGCCCCTCGACCAGCGTGGTGGGCTCACCCGGCCCGCCCAGGGTGTAGCCGAAGACCACGGCGTCCTGCTCGTCGCCACCGGCGCGCACGGTGAACGTGCCCTCGCCGAGGGGTTGCGCATCGGCGACACCGGCGACACCGGCCACGGCTGCAGCCTGGTCGGGCAGGATGATCGAGCCCTCGAGGTTCTTGCGGGCCTGGGCGTTGAACACGACCACGTCGGCCGATTGGTTCCTCAGCGCGCCGATGAACTGGTCGACCAGGCCGGTGAGCAGCGCCTGTTGGAAAAGGATGAGGAACACCAAGAGCCCGACGGCGCCGGCGAGCAGACCGAACCGGACCTTCGCTCGCCGCATCTCCCTCAGCGCCAGGAACACGAACGCAGCGTCACACGGATGCGGGTCCGGGTGCCAGTCGCCCCCGGTACGCCTCGATCACGGGGGCGAGCTCGGCAGGTGCTGCACCGTGCAGGATCACAGCATCGGCACCGAGCTCGCGCTGGCGGGCGACCGCAGCGGCGCACTGCTCGGCCGTGCCGGTCGCGGCAGGCGCCAGCCACTCGGCGGGGATCAGGGTCGCGACGTGCTCGAGCTCGGCGGTGGTCGCCTTCGCGTCGAGCGCACCACGGAAACCGGACACGAACGGGTCCGCTCGGAACCGGGCGAGCACCTGCGGATCCCAGTCGTTCGTGCGCACCATCAGGTCGCCATACGCCTGCAGGTACGTCGCCAGGCGGCCGACAGTCTTCTTCAACCGCACGTCCTCGGGCACCCAGTCGCCAACGGTGGCGAAGCAGCTCCAGACCTTGACGTCGTCAGGATCGCGACCGGCCTGCTCGGCCGCACGTTTCACGGTGCCGACACACCGCTGCAGGGTCTCGTCGGTGAAGAACGTGTGCAGCAGCACCTCGTCGAAGCAGCGGCCTGCGAGCTCGAGGCTGTGCGGCCCGAACGCGCTGAGCAACAGCGGGATGTC
The DNA here is from genome assembly GCA_040878255.1 of Ilumatobacteraceae bacterium. Taxonomy (GTDB): domain Bacteria; phylum Actinomycetota; class Acidimicrobiia; order Acidimicrobiales; family Ilumatobacteraceae; genus VFMC01. Next base: position 7,163 of record JBBDMO010000184.1, on the reverse strand, counting down.
CTCCCGGAAATCCGGGTCGAGTGCGAGCACCGGCCAGGCACCCGCCGGGCCGTCGTGACCGATGACGACCTCGCCGTGCCAAAGGCGGCGGAGCAGGCCCGCGATGTCCTCGAGCTGGGCGGTGGTGATGCGGGGCAGACCGAACGCGTCGAACATCCGGTCCATGCCACGCCCGAGTCCGAGCACGAATCGGCCGCCCGTGAGCCGGTGCATCGTGGTGGCGTAGCTGGCCGTCACGATCGGGTGGCGGGTGTTGTGGTTGGTGACGCCGGTGGCGATGCGTAGCCGGGTGGTGACTGCTCCGGCCACGCCGCTGATCGTGGCGATCTCCTTGATGTTGAAGCGCTCGGACAGGAACACGGTGCCCAGTCCGAGCGCCTCGCCGTCGTGGCATTCGCCGATGAGGTCGGCTGGGCTCGTCGGCGCACCGGCCAACCCGTAGAACCCCAGCTCAGCCAGCACCGGCTCGCTCGTCGTCCGCATCTCGTCCATCGTCCCCCTGTCGCAGCGCAGCGCATCGCCTGTCGGAGCGATGGCAGCGGATTTCGTACGTCGCTCACCAGCGACCATCATGGCCGTGTGCGGAATCTACGGGATGCAGTCGTCGTCGTCGTCGGTGCGACGGGCGGCCTCGGCGCTCCGATCGCTGAGGAGCTGCGCGCTCGGGGCGCAGTGGTGTTGGGTGCAGGCCGGTCCGGACCCGACATCGCGCTCGACCTGCGCGACTCCGGCGCAGGCGATGCACTGGTGCGCGGAGCGCTCGGCACGCAGGGCCGCCTCGATGGTGTCGTCAACGCGGCCGGCGTCGTCGCCTTCGGTGACCTGACGAACACCGCCGAGGTCACCATCGAGGAACTGTTCCTCGTGAACGCACTCGGTCCGCTGTGGCTGGCGCGGTCGGTGATGCCGACGCTCATGGAGAGCAAGGGGTTCTTCGGGGCGATCACGGGCGTGGTCGCCGAGCAGGCGTTCCCCGGCATGGTGCCCTACTGCGCGTCGAAGGTGGCCCTCTCGCACGGCCTGGTGGGCCTGCGGCGTGAGGTTCGTCGCCACGGCGTGCACATCGCCGACTTCCGTCCGCCTCACACCGAGACCGGTCTCGCTGGCCGTCCGATCGAGGGCACGGCCCCCGCGTTCAAGGCCGGTCTGTCACCGGACTCCGTCGCGCGGCGCATCGTCGACGCGATCGCTGCTGACGAGGCCGAGGTCTCGTCGGTGAACTTCGGCGGCTGAACCCGCCCGACGGCAGTCGTAGCCTGGGCACATGACCTTCAACGCGACGCCCCTCGACTCGATCCCTGGCATCGTCGACGCTGCACGCGCCGAGTTCACCGCCGGACGCACCCGCCCGCGCGCCTGGCGCGTGGCGACGCTGACGCGACTTCGTGCGCTCGTGCAGGAGCACGAGGAGCGGCTGCTCGACGCGCTGGCGGCCGACTTCGCCAAGCCGCGCTTCGAGGCGTGGGTCACCGAGATCGGGTTCGTGGTCTCCGACATCGATCACACGCTCGCCCACCTCGATGGGTGGATGGCGCCCCAGCGGGTGCCCACCCCGCTCGCGTTCAAGCCGGGCACCTCGCGCATCGTGCCCGAGCCGGTGGGCGTGGCGTGCGTGATCGCCCCGTGGAACTATCCCTTCCAGCTCTTGGTGCTGCCGATGATCGCCGCCGTTGCCGCAGGCAACGCCGTGGTCGGCAAGCCGAGCGAGCTCGCACCTGCCACGGCCGATGCCGTGCAGGCACTGGTCGCCGAGCTGAACGACCCGGCGTTCTCGCTCGTGATGGGTGGTGTTGCCGAGACCACGGCGCTGCTCGAGCAGCGTTTCGACCACATCCTGTACACCGGCAACGGCAAGGTCGCTCGCATCGTCATGCGCGCGGCCGCCGAGCACCTGACGCCGGTCACGCTCGAGCTCGGTGGAAAGAGCCCGGCCATCGTCAGTCGCAAGGCGAACATCGAGGTGGCTGCCCGCCGCATTGCTTGGGGCAAGTTCCTGAACGCGGGCCAGACCTGCATCGCTCCTGACTACGTGCTCGTCGAGCGGCCCGTGCACGACGAGCTCGTCGCCGCGATCGGCGCGCATATCACCGACTTCTACGGTGCCGACGTCGAGGCCAGCCCCGACTTCGCCCGCATCGTCAACGATGCGCACTTCCACCGACTCGAGAAGCTCCTCCACGCGGGCACGGTGGCTGCAGGTGGGCAGTCCAACGCTGATCGCCGCTACATCGCCCCCACGGTGCTCACCGGTATCAGCCGCGACGACGAGGTGATGGGCGACGAGATCTTCGGGCCGATCCTGCCGGTGCTCGTGGTCGACTCGATCGACGAGGCGATCGCCTTCGTGAACGCCGACGACAAACCGCTCGCCCTCTACACCTTCAGCGAGGACAGCGACGAGAACGACCGCGTGCTTGCCGGTGCCACCAGCGGCGGTGCGTGCGTGAACGGCACGATCATGCACATCAGCAACCCGAACCTGCCCTTCGGCGGCGTGGGACCGAGTGGCATGGGGGCGTATCACGGCCAGTTCGGCTTCGACACCTTCAGCCACCGCCGCTCGGTGCACTCGCGCACCACCAAGCTCGATCCGTCGATGATGTATCCGCCGTACACGGCGAGCAAGCAGAAGCTCGTGCGCCGCGGCGTCGGCCTGCCCGACCCGCGTGACCTCGCCGCCCGGGTCCGCAACTCGGTCCGCCGTCACCACGACTGATCCGCCAACTCTCGTTGCACTGGGTTACGGAAATCGCAACCCACTGCAACGAGAGTGCCGATCGAACGTGTCAGCCGAGGGTCAGGAGCATCTCGACGTGCGTGCGCAGGGCATCGATGCCGGTGCCCTTCGAGGCGCTGACCCAGAAGATGTCGCCTTCGTGCAGGTTGCAGCCCTTCGACAGCTGCTGCTTGCGGCCGGCCAGACGTGACGGCCGCACCTTGTCGATCTTGGTGGCCACCAGCACCGTGGTGATGTCGTTGGCGCGGACCCAGTCGATCATCTGCAGGTCGAGCTTGGTGGGCCCGATCTCGCCGTCGATCAGCAGCAGCAGCGCCTGCAACGACTCACGCCCCAGCAGGTAGCCCTCGATCATCGGTTGCCACTTCGCCTTCTCTCGCGTGGGCACGTTCGCGAACCCGTACCCCGGCAGGTCGACCACGGTGGCACCGGTGGGCAGCACGAACAGGTTGATGAGCTGGGTGCGACCGGGCGTGTTCGACACCCGGGCGAGCTGCTTGCGGTTCGCCAGCGAGTTGATGAGCGACGACTTGCCGACGTTCGACCGACCCACGATCGCGATCTCGGCGGGAGACGGTGGCAGATCGGCCACCTTCGCGCCCGAGGTGACGAACTCGAGTGCGAGGGGACGAGACATGCGCCCAGGCTACGGCTGGGCCGACCAGGCGCTGCGCAGCGCATCGATCGCCGAGCGGACCACCTCGGCGACATCGACACGATCGACCACCGCCGCGGGCACCCGGTGCGGGGTGTCGGCGAGGTGTTCGGGCAGGTGCGGCACCGGTGGGAGGCCGGTTCCCTCGAATGCCTGCCAGGCCGGCGTCCGGTACGGCGCCGGGGGTGGCGGCGCCGGCGCGAGCCGCAGGTGACGTTCTCGACGCGCTCGGGCCCCGACACCCACGCGTGGTGCCGCGTCCGCCCCGGCCGTCCGCCACTCGAGGAGCAGCTCGGGCCGTGGTCCGAGCTCGTTGGAGAAGACGAGCAGGGCTGCCACGGCGTGCTTGCACGGGGCGTTCCCGGCGTCGGGGCAGGTGCACACGATGTCGAGGTCGTCGGCGTCGGGGGTGAGCAGCATGACCTCGGCCCGATCGACGGCAGCGCCGCCACCGCGTTCGACGATCGGCACCTCGACCGTGACGCGGTACGGGTCGGCACGGCTGCCCGCCACCGTCGCCCGGAGGCGGCCGGGTTCGACATCGATGCGCGACACCGAGCGGTCCGCCGCATAGGCCCGACCCTTGCGGAAGCGCGTGGCCTCGGCCATGCCGGCAACGGCCACCGACAGCAGGGTGCCGGCAAGCTTGCCCACCGCCGATGCGTCGGCCGGTTCGCTGTGGGGGAGCACCGTGATGGTCATGTGTGCGCCCCGGTGTGGAGCGTGACGAGGTCGCGCAGCTCGTCGGTGCTGAGCTCGCTGAGCCACGCCTCACCCGACGTGCCGATGACGGCTTCGGCCAGAGCCCGCTTGTCGTTGATGAGCGCGTCGACGCGTTCTTCGATCGTGCCCTGGCACACGAGCTTGTGCACGAACACCGCCTGCTGCTGGCCGATGCGCCACGCACGATCGGTGGCCTGATCCTCGACCGCCGGATTCCACCACCGGTCGTAGTGCACCACCCGTGATGCAGCCGTGAGGTTCAGCCCGGTGCCGCCTGCCTTCAGCGAGACGAGCAGCAGCGGCGACGGCGAGGTGCCGCTCTGGAACTCGTCGACCATGCGGTCGCGCCCACTGCGGGTGACGCCGCCGTGCAGGAACGGCACCGTCAGGTCGAACCGCTCGTGCAGGTGGCGCTGCAGCAGTAGCCCCATCTCGCGGAATTGTGTGAACACCAGGGCACGCTCGCCTGCGTCGAGCAGGTCGACGATGAGCTCATCGAAGCGGGTGAGCTTGCCGGACCTGCCGCCGAGGCGTGAACCGTCACCCAGCGCGTGCGCGGGGTGGTTGCAGATCTGCTTGAGCCGCGTGAGGGCGGCGAGGACCAGGCCACGTCGCTTCATCCCGGACGCCTGCTGGGCGTCGTGCAGCAGTTGGTCGACGACGCTCTGGTACATCGCCGCCTGTTCCCGCGTGAGCGCCGCCCAGGCGATCTGCTCGACCTTGTCCGGCAGGTCGGGCACGAGCGACCGGTCGGCCTTGGTGCGGCGCAGCAGGAACGGACCGGTGAGCTGGCGCAGCGCGGCTGCTGCCTGCTGGTCGCCGTGGCGTTCGATCGGCTGCGCGAAGCGAGCGCGGAACTGCGCCTGCGACCCGAGCAGGCCCGGAGCAACCAGCTCGATGATCGACCACAGTTCGCTGAGCCGGTTCTCGACCGGCGTACCGGTGAGGGCGATGTGCTGGCCGGCGGGCACCTTTCGCATCGCCTTGGCGGTGCGGGTCTCGGGGTTCTTCACCGCCTGCGCCTCGTCGAACACCGCCACCGACCAGGTGGTGGCGGCGATGGCGTCGATGTCGCGGGCAGCGACCTGGTAGGTGGTGATGACGATGTCGTGCTGGGCCACGAGCTCGGTGAGCCGGGCGGCATCGGCGCGGCCGGTGCCGTGATGCACCATGACTCGCGCCAGCGGGACGAACTTCGCGCACTCGTTCTGCCAGTTGCGCACCACCGACAGCGGGCACACCACCAGGTGCGGCCCCGGAATGCTCGCCAGGTGCGCCAGTGTGGTGGGGGTCTTGCCGAGGCCCATGTCGTCGGCGAGGCAGCCGCCGAGCCCGACCCGGTGCAGGAACTGCAGCCAACCGAGTCCGCGGCGTTGGTACGGCCGCAGCGTGGCGGTGAAGCCGGCGGGTTCGACTGCCTCTTCGACGACCGTCTCGGGCAGCCCGGCGAGCAGCTCGTGCAGCCACTCGGTGCCGACGAGGGCGCGGTGATCGCCGTCGCCGTCGTCATCGTCATCGAGCTCTCCATCGAGCTCGGCTGCGAGGCGGAGGACGCCGATGGTGGACAGCTCGCCGTGGTCCAGGCGGTGCCGGGCCAACTGCTCGAGGGCACGGCGGGCTTCGGCGCGCCCGATCTGCACCCATCGTCCGCCGGCCTCGACGAGCTGCGACCCTGCCTCGACGGCTCGTTGCAGTACGGCCTCGTCGACGGGGGTGTCGTCGACGACGACCTTCCAGTCGACGAGGGTCTTCGCGCCGAAGCGGCCAGCACTCTCGTGCGCAGGTCGCGCCGTGCCCGCGGCGCGTGGCGCCCGCCTGGTGAGCTGCTCGGGCGTGATCAGTTCGATGCCGAGGCCACGCAACAGGTCGACGCACTCGAGTGTGGCGGCGGCGGCATCGACGTCGATCGTGCCGTCGGCAGGGGCCTCGCCCCACACCGGGCCGTCGCCGACGAGCCAGTCGGCCAGCCACGGAGCAGCGACCGCCAGGTCGTCGCGTGCCGTTCGCAGCGTCTGTTCGAGGAGGCCTTGCCACTGGGGCTCGCCCGCCAGCGCCGCAGCAGCCGGCTCGCCGGTGACCACGTCGGCGGCGGTACACCAGCGTCCGGGGTCGTCGACGTCGACGAGCTCGAGCGTGAGCGGCCAGTCGCCGGCACCCTCTGGCATCCCGAGCCGCAGCCGAGCGCGGACGACCGGCCTGCCGGCGGCACGCAGCGCGGCGTGCTCGAAGGTGTGCGCGATGAGGCGGAGCTCGTCGACGAGGTCGCGATCGGCGTGGAAGCGCGGCCCGGGTGCCGAGAGCGCTTTGGCGACGGCACGCATCGCCCGGGCCGACGGTCGCCGGGTATCGGTCACGGGTGCGCGCCACCCTGCATGGTGCAGCGACCCACGCGCGATCTGGTCGGTGAACGCGGCGAGCACCTGGCCCGGCACGTCAGCTGGGTCGACCAGCCCTTCGGCGGCTGCCACGACGGGCGGCATCGACGCTGCGAGCCCGGGGCCCAGCGCATCGATGTCGATGCCGAGCGGAGCCCATCCGGCCACCCACCACGTGGATCGGCCGTCGGTGTCGCGGTGCTCGCGCAGCCATGGACGGATGCGTCCGGCCCCGACGAGCTGCGTGGCGAGCCGGAACACGCCACCGAACCAGGCGACCGAGGGGCCCGGCGCGCCGTCGAGCGCACGGATGCGGGCGAGACCGGCCAACGCGCCGGCGTCGAGCCGCTGGCACATCACCGACATCGGACCGTCGGGCAAGCGCAGCCGAGCGACGCGCACGTCGCCTGCGCCGACCGCGGCGGAACTGCCGAGCGATGAGCGAATCGACGCCTGGATGTTGCCGCCGTAGGCGTTGGCGTGCGGTTGCCAGGCCATGACGTGTCCGTCGCTGTCGGCGCCGGGCGTGGCCACCCACGAGAGCTGGAGGCCGGGCAGGTCCCGGGGGTCAGCTCGCTCACGGATCGACATGTCGACCCAGTCTACGAAGGGGGTGTGGCACCAGCCCACGCCACCCCGGCGGGAACGACGAAGGGGCCCCCCCCGGGGGGGG
>JBBDMO010000183.1:0-9412 GCA_040878255.1 Ilumatobacteraceae bacterium | reverse complement strand
CCGGGTCGAGTACTTCGTCAGCTACTACGACTACTACCAGCCCGAGGCGTACATCGCGGCCAGCGACACCTACATCGAGAAGGACTCCTCGATCAACGACGAGATCGACCGGTTGCGACACTCGGCCACCGCCGGTCTGCTCACGCGTCGCGACACCATCGTGGTTGCATCGGTCAGCTGCATCTACGGCATGGGCAACCCCGAGGAGTACCGCGGTCAGCTCCTCGACCTCAGCGTCGGGGTCGACTACGACCAACGCAGCATCCTGCGCCGGCTGGTCGACCTCCAGTTCGACCGCAACGACATGACCCTCGGCCGTGGCAAGTTCCGCGTGCGCGGCGACACCATCGAGGTGCACCCGTCGTACGAGGAGTCCGTCCTGCGCATCGAGATGTTCGGCGACACCATCGACCGGCTCACCGTCGTCGACCCGCTCACCGGCGAGCAGCTCCACGAACTCACCCGTACGCAGATCTTCCCCGCCACGCACTACGTCGCCGGTGACGAGCGGATGCGCAAGGCGGTCATCGGCATCGAGGCCGAGCTGCAGGAGCGCCTGAAGTGGTTCGAGGAGAACGGCAAGCTCCTCGAGGCACAGCGCCTTCGGATGCGCACGCAGTACGACCTCGAGATGATGCAGGAGGTCGGCTACTGCAACGGCATCGAGAACTACTCGATGCACATCGATGGTCGCCAGCCCGGCGAGCCGCCATTCACCCTCCTCGACTACTTCGCCGACGATTACCTCCTCATCATCGACGAGAGCCACGTCGCAGTGCCGCAGCTGCACGGCCAGTACGAGGGCGACCGCAGCCGCAAGGACCAGCTCGTCGAACACGGCTTCCGTCTCCCCAGCGCACGCGACAACCGGCCGCTGCGGTTCGAGGAGATCATGGAGCGCGTCAACCAGGCGGTGTTCTTGTCGGCCACCCCTGCGGCCTACGAGCTGCGCGTGTCCGACCAGATCGTCGAGCAGATCGTGCGGCCCACGGGTCTCGTCGACCCCGAGGTCATCGTGAAGCCCACCAAGGGTCAGATCGACGACCTCATCGAGAACGTCAACGAGCGCGTCGCGAAGGGCGATCGCGTGCTCATCACCACACTGACGAAGAAGATGGCCGAAGACCTCACCGAGTACCTGCTCGAGCAGGGCCTGCGTGTGCGGTATCTGCACAGCAACATCGACACCATCCAGCGCATCCAGACCCTGCGCGGCCTTCGGCTGGGCGAGTTCGATGCGCTGGTCGGGATCAACCTGCTCCGCGAGGGCCTCGACCTGCCCGAGGTCAGCCTCGTGTGCATCCTCGACGCCGACAAGGAAGGGTTCCTCCGCAGCGAGACGTCACTCATCCAGACGATGGGGCGCGCCGCCCGCAACGTCGACGGCCAGGTGATCATGTACGCCGACAAGATCACCGACTCGATGAGCCGGGCGATCGACGAGACGCAGCGCCGACGCGAGCGCCAGATCGCCTACAACCTCGAGCACGGGATCAACCCGCAAACGATCCGCAAGGCCGTTGGCGACATCCTGTCGATGCTCGGTCTCAGCGGTGGTGACGGTGCGCCGGTGCCCGGCAAGGACCGTCGCCGGCAGCACGAGCGCGACAAGGTGAAGCAGGAGCTGAAGTCACTGCCTCAGCAGGAACTCGGCCGCCTCATCCAGACCCTGGAAGAAGAGATGCACGAGGCGGCCGCCGAGCTGAAGTTCGAGTACGCCGCCCGCCTTCGTGACGAGGTCAACGAGTTGCGCCGCGAGCTGCGCGACGCAGGCTGAGCCGGGGGCGTCGACCACTGCTGCGACCTTGGTGGCGCCTCAGAGCAGGTGCGTGGTGACGAGGTGGATCGTGAGCCCGGCGATGCCGCCGACGATCGTGCCGTTGATGCGGATGAACTGCAGGTCGCGGCCGACCTGGAGCTCCATGCGCCGGCTGGTCGAGGCACCGTCCCACCGTTCGACCGTCGTGGCGATGAGGTGGCTGACCTCACCGCGGTAGTTGTCGACGAGGTAGGTGCCCACGGACGTCACCCAGCGGTCGACCTTCGACTGGAGTTCGGCGTCAGTACGCAGCTGCTCGCCGAGGCCTTGCAGGCTCGTGCTGAGACGCCGACGGAGCTCGCTGTCGGGGTCGGCCGTCGCCGACTCGAGCGAGTGCTTCATCTCGCCCCACAGCGACGCGATCCAGGCCCGCACATCGGGGTGGGCGAGGATCTCGTCCTTCAGCTCCTCTCCCTTGCGGACCAGTTCGGGGTCGTCGCGAAGGCGCTGTGCGAAGAGGGTGATCCGCTCGTCGATGGAACGGCGGACCTCGTGGCGAGGGTCGCTCGCGACGTCGGCGAGGAAGTGCTGCACGCCGCTGAAGATCTTCCCGAAGATGCGGTCGTCGACCGGCTCGGGCACCCACCAGGGCGACTCGTGCTGGAGCCGTTGACGCAGGGTGGTCCGGTGGTCATCGAGGAACCGCGACACCGCCGGGATGGTGGTGTCGAGGATGCGCTGGTGGTGGTCACCCTCGATCGCGAGGTCGACCGCCCGGCCGACCAGCGGTGCGACCGGCGTTGCCCTGATGCGACGCTCGACGGTGGCTTCGATGGATCGTGAGATGCCCTCGTCATCGAGCACGTCGAGGATGCCCCGCACCGAGTCAGCTGCCATCGATGCCGCGCGGGCAGCGTTGCGCGGATCGGCGAGCCACTCGCCGAGGCGACGGCCGACGGCCGCACGCGCGAGTCGCTCGTCGAGCAGTTCGTGCGTCAGGAAGTTGGTCTCGACGAACTCGCCGAGCGATGCGCCGATCTGGTCCTTCCGCTTCGGGATAATGGCGGTGTGGGGGATCGGCACGCCGAGCGGGTGGCGGAAGAGCGCGGTCACCGCGAACCAGTCGGCCAGGGCGCCGACCATCGCCGCCTCGGCGAAGGCCTCGATGGGTGGTGCCCACGACGACCGGTCGTGCAGTCGGTGGGCAATCACGAACACGACAGCCGCGAGGACGAGCAGGCCGGTGGCAACCGTCTTCATCCGGCGGAGGTCGTGGGCGCGCTCGACATCGAGCGGAGGCGGCCGGTCGGCTGTGGCGGGCGGGGCGGCGGTGGCCATGGGCCGACCACCCTGTCACATCAGACCTGGGTCACCAGGTCGGCCCGCCGACGATCACCAACCGGTGACGAGAGGGGCCGTCAGCACGCCGGCCAACGACGAGCCGGGCTGCGGCACTGCGAATGCGTAGCCCTGCCCGAACGCACAGCCGAGCTCGACGAGCACATCGCGCTGGCGTTCTGTCTCGACGCCCTCGGCGATGATCTCGATACCGAGGTCGCCGGCCTGCGCCAGGATTGCGCGCACCTCGGCAACGGCATGCTCACCCAACCCCAGTTGCTTCACGAATCGGCGGTCGAGCTTGGCTCCGGTGATCGGCACCCTGCCGAGCTTGGCCAGGGCGCGCAAGCTGGATGGGAAATCATCGAGCAGCAGCTTCACGCCGAGGCTCGACAGATCGTCGAGCTGCTGAAGGGCGTCGTCATCGAGTCGGTAGGGGAGCCGTTCGTTGAGCTCGATGGTGAGCGAGTCGGCGGGGGTGCCGTACGAGTCGAGGTGACGCTGCACCAGATCGGTGAGCCCGTGGCTGGGCACCGCAGCGAGCTCCATGTTGATCGAAGCGCTGAGGTCGGGGAGCCGGTGGTGCTGCTCGGACAGGAACGACAGTGCCGACTCGAGGATTCGGTCGAACATGCCGAGCATCGCCGGACCGGTCCGATACGAGTCGAGGAACGAGTCCGGGCTGAGCACCCCGTCGGGTGTCTGTACCCGGGCGAGGGCCTCGACCGCGACGACCTCACCGGTGCGGAGCACCACGATCGGCTGGAAGTACGCAGTCATCCGCCCATCTGGCGGGTCGATACCCGGCGCATGGTCGTTCTGTTGCGTGGTTTCGCCGAAGGTCTTCTGCTCCGCCTCGACCAGGGGTGCGAGCGCCTGGGCCACGGCAGCCCCCAGGCGGCGGTAGCGGCCGACGTTTTCCTCGGTCACCATGCAGAGGTAACCGAGCAGCGTCCCGTCGGCGCTGATGACCCCGAACGGGATGCCGATGGGGGACGGCCCCAACGACCACACTGCCGCTGTCTCGAATCGGAGGTACTGCAGCAGTGCTGCGCCCACGCGACTGGTGGCCAGATCCGGACCGTTGGTTGCCTGCACGTCGTGTACATCGGCACAGTGCCCAACGAACTTGAGGGTCACTCGGGTTCTTTCTTGCCGAACGCCACACGAACACGTGTTCTCGTGGGGTCGTTCGGTAGCCTCGCGGGTGATGCCTCCCGTTGCTTCGCCCCGCACCGCTGCCGCCCGCTCGGGAAGCCGCAGGGCGGCCCAGCCAGCCAGCGCCGAGCCAGCGAAGATCGTCGTGCGCGGCGCTCGCGAGCACAACCTCAAGAACGTCAGTGTCGAACTGCCCCGCGACCGGCTCATCGTGTTCACGGGCCTGTCCGGATCCGGCAAGAGCAGCCTCGCGTTCGACACCATCTACGCCGAGGGGCAGCGCCGCTACGTCGAGAGCCTCAGCTCGTACGCCCGACAGTTCCTGGGCCAGATGGACAAGCCCGATGTCGACGTCATCGAGGGGCTGTCGCCAGCGATCTCGATCGACCAGAAGTCGGCGAGCCGCAACCCGCGCTCCACCGTCGGCACCATCACCGAGGTCTACGACTACCTGCGCCTGCTCTACGCGCGCATCGGCATCCAGCACTGCCCCAACGACGACACCCGTCTCGAGCGTCAGACCCCGCAGCAGATCGTCGACCGCATCCTCGATTTGCCCGAGGGCACACGGTTCCAGGTCCTCGCCCCGGTGGTCCGCGGCCGCAAGGGCGAGTACGACACGCTGCTCCAGGACCTCGCGTCGCAGGGGTTCGTCCGTGCCCGAGTCGACGGCGAGACGGTCGACATCGCCGAGTTCTTGAAGCGCGACGAGAAGCTGGCGCGCTACGAGAACCACCACATCGAGATCATCGTCGACCGGCTGGTGTTGCGTGAGGGCCTCGAGCGTCGGCTCACCGACTCGCTCGAGACGGCGCTGCGCCTCGCCGAGGGCGTCGCCCAGGTCGAGTTGGTGAACCGTGACGGCATCGACGACGAGACCCTCACGTTCAGCCAGCACCTCGTGTGCCCCGCGTGTGGCACCTCGTACGAAGAGCTCGCGCCGCGCAACTTCTCGTTCAACTCGCCCTACGGCGCGTGCGAGACGTGCGACGGGCTCGGCACGACGTTCGAGGTCGACCCCGAGCTCGTCATCCCTGACGGTGACCAGAGCATCAACGAGGGCGCGATCGCCCCGTGGCGCAGCTCGCACACGCAGTACTTCAACCGCATGCTCGAGGCAGTGGCCGAGGTGTACGAGATCGATCTCGACGTCGCGTACAGCACGCTCACCGCCAAGCAGAAGAAGATCATCCTGCACGGTGTCGACGGCAACTTGCAGGTGAAGTACCGCAACCGGTACGGCCGCAACCGTCAGTACTCCACGGCGTACGAGGGTGTCATCCCGTGGATCAAGCGACGCCACGAGGGTGCCGAGAGCGACTGGAGCCGAGAGCAGTACGAGGGCTACATGCGCGAGGTGCCGTGCCACGCATGTGACGGCAACCGCCTGAAGCCCGCCACCCTTGCAGTGAGAGTCAACGACAAGCACATCTCCGAGGTGTGCGCGATGAGCATCGCTGACTCGGCGAAATTCCTGGCCGACCTCGTACTCAGCGAACGCGATCGCCTCATCGCCGAGCGGGTCACCAAGGAGATCAACGCCCGGCTCGGCTTCCTGCTCGACGTCGGCCTCGACTATCTGTCGCTGTCGCGTTCGGCCGGCACGCTCGCCGGCGGAGAAGCGCAGCGCATTCGACTCGCCAGCCAGATCGGGTCTGGTCTGGTGGGCACGCTGTACGTGCTCGATGAGCCGAGCATCGGCCTGCACCAGCGCGACAACCGTCGCCTCATCGACACGCTCATCCGGCTGCGCGATCTCGGCAACACCGTGCTCGTGGTCGAGCACGACGAGGACACCATCCTCGAGGCCGACTGGATCGTCGACATCGGGCCCGGAGCCGGCGAGCACGGTGGCGCCGTGGTCTACAGCGGTCCTGTGCCGGGCATCATGAAGGTCAAGGATTCGATCACCGGCCAGTATCTGTCGGGCAAGCGGTCCATCCCGGTCCCGCAGCTCCGCCGCCTGCCGAAGGGCACGAAGATCACCGTCAAGGGTGCCCGCGAGCACAACCTGCGCAACATCGATGTCGACATCCCGCTCGGCTGCCTCGTGGCGGTCACCGGCGTATCGGGTAGCGGCAAGAGCACGCTCGTCCGCGACATCCTGCTGCCGGTACTCATGCAGCGCATCTACAAGTCGAAGACCGCAGCCGGCAAGCACAAGACGGTCACCGGGGTCGAGCAGCTCGACAAGATCATCGACATGGATCAGTCGCCCATCGGGCGGACACCGCGGTCGAACCCGGCCACCTACACCGGCGTGTTCGACAACATTCGCAAGCTGTTCGCCACCACCGCCGAGGCCAAGGTGCGCGGCTACCTGCCGGGTCGGTTCAGCTTCAACGTGGCCGGTGGTCGCTGCGATGCCTGCTCCGGTGACGGCACCATCAAGATCGAGATGCACTTCCTGCCTGATGTGTACGTGCCGTGCGAGGTCTGCAAGGGCGATCGCTACAACCGCGACACGCTCGACATCATGTTCAAGGGCAAGAACATCGCCGAGGTGCTCGACATGCCGGTCGCCGAGGCAGTCGACTTCTTCGTCAACCAGCCCGCCATCGCCCGCCACATGCAGACCCTGCTCGACGTGGGCCTCGGCTACGTGCGGCTGGGCCAGTCTGCGCCCACGCTGTCGGGCGGTGAGGCGCAGCGCGTGAAGCTGGCCGCCGAGCTCGCCAAGCGCAGCACCGGGCACACGATCTACCTCCTCGACGAGCCGACCACCGGACTCCACTTCGAAGACGTCCGACGGTTGCTCATCGTGTTGTCGCGGTTGGTCGACCAGGGCAACACAGTGCTCGTCATCGAGCACAACCTCGACGTCATCAAGACCGCCGACTGGCTGATCGACCTCGGTCCCGAGGGTGGCAGCGGTGGCGGCCTCATCGTCGCCGAGGGCACCCCTGAGCACGTCGCCACCGTCGAGGGCAGCCATACCGGCCGCTTCCTCCGCCCGCTGCTCGGGCTGTGACCGCAACGACGGCAGCGATGCCTGACCTCGAACGGTCGGCGATCCAGCGACGCACGGTCGCGACGCTGCGGATGAGTCAGGTCCCGGCTCAGGCTGCCGTGTCCGGCATGGTGGCGGTCGTCGCGCTGCTCGTGAAGGATCTGCTCGACAACGATCGCCTCGCGGGCAGCGGCAGCGCGGCGTTCACGCTCGGGTCGGCGTTGGTGGCCGTTCCGCTCAGCGGGTACATGCGCCGACGTGGCCGTCGGCCCGGTCTGGTGCGTGCGTTCGGCCTCGGGGCCGTCGGCGCGCTGGTGGCCGCCCTGGCGGGCCAGGTCGGCTCGTTCCCGTTGTTCGTCGTCGGCATGCTCGCGTTCGGCTCGGGTCAGGCGGGCGCCCTCCAGAGCCGCTTCGTTGCCGCCGATCTGGCGACCCCGCACGAACGTCCGAAGGCGATCGGGTCGGTGGTCTGGATCGGGACCCTCGGCGCGGCGTTCGGTCCGTTGCTGACCCCGTGGGAGAAGGACCTCGCCGAGGCGTTGGGACTGCGTCCGTTGGTCGGCCCGTTCCTGTTCGCAGCGATGTTCTTCGCCGTGTCGGCCACGGTGGTGGCGGTGCGCCTGCGTCCCGACCCGTTGGCTGCAGCCGGGCTCCTCGACCCCGCCGCCGAGCGGGTGCGGCCGATCCGCAACGTCCGCATGGCGTCGGGCCACATTGGTGCCAGCCCGGCCGCACAGCTCGGCCTGGCGGCGATGGTGGTGTCACAGACGGCGATGGTGGCGGTCATGACCATGACGCCGCCGTTCATGAAGGACCACGACCACGCGAACCTGAGCCCGTACGTCATCGCGTTGCACATCGTGGGGATGTACGGGTTCTCGCCCTTCGTCGGCCGTGCCGTCGACCGCATCGGGCGGCCCGCCAGCATCATGGTCGGTTCGGTCGTGCTCGGCGCCGGCACCTTCATCACGGTGGTGGGTGGGTACTCGGCGGTGCTGGTGTTCGTGGGCCTGTTCCTGCTCGGTGTGGGCTGGAGCTTCGGGTTGGTTGCGGGTAGCACGCTGCTCACCGAGTCGGTGCCGGCACACGCGCGAGTCGAGGTGCAGGGCACCGGCGACCTCACGATGAGCCTGTTCGGCGGCGTCGCCGCGTTCAGTTCGGGCTTCGTGAAGCAAGCGTGGGGCTTCGGTACCCTGGCGCATGTCGCCACCGTGCTGGCCGGCGTCCTGCTCGTCTACACGTTGGCGACCCGCAGGGCCCGCTCCGGCGCGCCGGCCTGATCGCCGCAGGGTCCACGCTCACCCACCGCGAACCCATCCATGAGGTTCCACCCGCTCAGGCCGGCCCGAATCGCATGGAGCCCGTGCTTCGTGAGGTTCCAGCCGGTCAGAGCGGGCTGAGACGCACGGATAGGTCGGGGGAGCGCGGTGGCCCCGTCGCCCCGTGGGGTCAGCTGCCGCGGAGGCGCTTGCCGAGCTCGCTGAGGCGCTTGCGCTCGACGTCGCTCAGGCCGACCGAGTTCATCTTGTCGAGCAGGCGGTCTATCTCGGCCTGGTCGGCGCCCGACGGTGGTGCCCACGGGCCGGTCGTGACGACACGGTCGAAGTCGCGGCCCTGCTTGCGCTGCTTCGGCTTCTGCTTCTTCTGCCCGGACCCCCCGCCACCACCGATGCGCGGAATCCAGGGGTACGCCGAGAGCAGCCCGAAGCTTCGTCCGGCGAGTGCTGCGGTGGCAAGCGCCACAAGGAGCAGCAGGATGAGCTCGGTTTGACGCAGGCCGAGCAGCTGCAGCATCTCGATGCCGATGATGACGACACCGAACACCCAGGCGGGGATGCCGAAGAAGAACCGCACGTTCGGATACTCGGCGGCGAACAGGCAGAAGACGGCGATCTCGAGCGAACGGATACCGAACTGGGTGATACCGAAGCCGGTGGCGACCAGGCCCGGCACGAAGGCGAGCAGCACGAGCAACATCGCGAACTTGGTGCGACCGATCATTCGCTCGAGCTCGCCGCCGAAAATCCAGAGCATGGCGATGGTGGCGAGCGTCCACACACTCGGCTCGTTGTAGAACGGCCAGGTGACGAGGCGCCAGATCTGGCCGCCGAGCACCTTGTCGGGGAACAGAACGAGGGTCTTCATCAGCGCCGGGCTGATCGCCCACAGGACCATCGAGAGCCCAGCGAGCAATGCGGTCAGGCGGC
>JBBDMO010000182.1:0-9516 GCA_040878255.1 Ilumatobacteraceae bacterium | reverse complement strand
GTGAGCGTCGCGGCACCGTCGAGCCGGACTTCGACTGACTGCGCCAGGACCCGGCCGCATAGGCTTCACGCCATGAGCAACATCGTGATCGTCGACGCCGTCCGCACACCCATCGGCAAGCGCAACGGTGGGTTGTCCACCCTCCACCCCGGCGAGCTGCTCGCCAGCGTGCAGAAGGCGATCGTTGATCGCACGGGCATCGACCCCGCCGAGATCGGCCAGGTCGTGGCCGGCTGCGTCAGCCAGGTCGGCGAGCAGGCGTTCAACATCGGGCGCACCGCGTGGCTCAGCGCCGGCCTGCCGCTCAGCGTGCCCACCACCACCGTCGACACCCAGTGCGGCAGCAGCCAGCAGGCGACCAACCTCGCCACCGCCCTGGTCGGCAGCGGCGTGGTCGACGTGGCGCTCGCCTGCGGTGTCGAGTCGATGAGCCGAATCCCGATCGGCGTGGGCGGCAGCAAGAACCTCGGCCTCGGCGTGCCGATCCCGAAGACCTACTTCGAGCAGTACGAGATGACCTCGCAGTTCGAAGGCGCCGAGCGCATCGCCGAGAAGTGGGGCATCACCCGCGAAGACACCGACGCGTTCGGCTTCCGCAGCCAGCAGCTCGCCGCGCAGGCATGGAACGAGGACCGCTTCAGCGGCCAGTACATCACCGTGCAGGCACCCGACCGCAACGAGGACGGCAGCCTGGCCGACACCTTCCACACCGTGTCGCGCGACGAGGGCCTGCGCGAGACCACGATCGAGAAGCTCGCCAGCCTGAAGCCGGTCGCCCGCGAGAACGGCGTCCACACGGCCGGCAACTCGAGCCAGATCAGCGATGGCGCGTCGGCCGTGCTGCTGATGACCGAGGAGAAGGCGGCTGCGCTCGGCCTGAAGCCCCGCGCCCGCATCGTCGACACCTGCCTCGTGGGCACCGACCCCGTCCTCATGCTCACCGGCCCGATCGATGCCACGCAGCGCATGCTCGCCCGCACCGGCCTCAGCATCGACGACATCGACACGTTCGAGATCAACGAGGCGTTCGCCTCGGTGGTGCTCGCATGGCAGAAGGAAGTCGGCGCCAACCCCGACAGGGTCAACCCGAACGGCGGCGCAATCGCCCTCGGCCACCCGCTCGGCGGCACCGGCGGCTTCCTGCTCACCAAGGCCCTGTACGAGCTCGAGCGCACCGGCGGCCGCTACGGCCTCGTGTCGATGTGCTGCGGTGGCGGCCTCGGCACCGGCACCATCATCGAGCGCATCTGATCGCTCGACGATAGACACGGGTCGGGTGAGAGTCCCACGACTGGCCCGCCTCGTCATCAGCGGCGTGCTCCTCCTCGGATGCAGCGACGCGGGTACGCCCGTGCCGACGGCATCCGGGGGCGAGTCCACCACCTACGAGCCGAACGCCACCCTGGTGCGCGTGGTCGACGGTGACACGGTCGAGGTCGACATCGATGGCACCCGCGAGAAGGTGCGGCTCATCGGCATCGACACACCCGAGACGGTGAAACCGAACTCGCCGGTCGAGTGCTTCGGGCCGGAGGCGTCGGCGTTCACGAAGTCGCTCCTGCCCGAGGGCACGCCGCTGCTCCTCGAACGTGACGTCGAGGCGCGCGACGATTACGGCCGCCTGCTGGCCTACGTGTACCGCGCCGCGGACGGCCTGTTCGTGAACCTCGAGATCGTGGCCGAGGGGTATGCGAACCTGCTGACCTTCCCGCCGAACGTGGCGCACGTCGATGACTTCGTGGCAGCAGCCCGCACCGCCGAGGCGGTCGACCTCGGCCTGTGGAGCGCCTGCTCCGGATAGCGTGCGCCCCGATGACCTCGCTCGCCGAACGCCTGGGGCACCCCGCCGACGCCAAGCTGCTGATCATCTCGTGTGACGACCTCGGCTCGTGCCACGCCGCCAACGAGGGCGTCTACGCGGCGCTGCGCGACGGCGTCGCCACCTGCGCGTCGATCATGGTGCCGGCCCCGTGGGCGCGTCACGCAGCAGCGAACTACCAGGGTGACGACATCGGCGTGCACCTCACCCTCAACTGCGAGCACGACATCTACCGGTTCGGTCCGATCACCCATGCGCCGTCGCTGCTGTCGGGTGAAGGCGGGTTCCCGCGCGACGTCCCCGACCTGTGGGAGCACGCCGACCCGGCCGAGGTGCTGCGCGAGTGCCGCGCCCAGATCGAGCGCGCCATCGCCTGGGGCATCGACGTCACCCACCTGGCGCCGCACCTCACCAGCATCACGCTGCGCCCCGAGTTCTTCGACGTCTACATGGAACTCGCCGTCGAGTACCAGCTCCCCGTCCGGCTCCCATCCACCGTCACCGCCGAGCAGGCCGGCTTCCCGTTCCGCCAACTCGCTGCCGATGAGGGCGTCGTGTTCCCCGATCACTTCGACCACGACTGGCGTGCCGGCAGCCGCGAGCGCGTCTACGACGCAGTCAGGAACCTGCAGCCCGGCGTCACCGAGGTGCATGTGCAGCCGGCCATCGACACGCCCGAGGTCCGTGCATTGACGCCACAGGCCGACGCCTGGATCGACGACCTCCGCCTGATGACCGTCGACCACGGCCTGCGCGAACTGATCCGCGACAGCGGGGCCATCCTGGTGGGCTACCGCGCCCTCAGGGACGCGATGCGAGCCGGCTGATCGCCGAGGCGGCCTCGCCGCTGCGGAGCACGTCGAACAGCACGCCGGTGTGGCCGGCAGCCTTCAGCTTGCCCCGCATGAACGCGACCGACGGGTCGAGCGATGCATCGGCAGCAGCGATCGTGATGACCACCTGCGCGTCGTCGGGGCCTTCGACGACCTCGTCCTTCTTGCCGAACGAGACGCGGTACTGAACACTCATGACTCGACGCTCATGACTCGACGCTCACGGCTCGACCCGGGGCATGCTCACGCACCCCGGCCAAAACGTCGGTCTCGAGCTCGCCCTCGGGCGGTGTGCCGACCAGCGAGCGGGCGAGGATCCAGTCTTCGAACGGGTACACCTCGGCCAATTGCTCGTCGTCGAGCCCGAACCACCAGGGCTCGGTGGGGTCGACCTGCGTCGCGTGCGCCCGGAGCGAACCGCTGCGCGCCCACAGGTACGCCCCCACGTCGAGCCGTGTGGTGATGCGGTGGTCGGCGTCGGGACGCTCGAGCCACGCGTCGTCGAACGGCGACTCGCCACGCAACCGGATCATGCCCTCGTGCACCGCGATCAGGCGGGCCTTGCTCCACGTGGAGTAGTACAGCTTGAGGGGCTGCCATGGCTCGCCCAGCTCGGGGTACCAGGCCGGGTCACCGGCACGCTCGAACGCCGGGATGCTGATGTCGTGCACCTTGAGGTGGTCGGGGTGCGGGTAGCCGCGCTGGTCGTCGCCGTAGGTGATGACCACCTGGGGCCGCTCGGCCCGGATGATCTCGACCAGGCGACCGACCGCATCGTCGAGCGGAGCCTGGTGGAAGCAGTCGGGGTGGTTGTTCGGCTCCGTGTCGGCCATGCCGGAGTCGCGGTATCCGAGCATGGCGACGCGAGCGAAACCGATCACCTCGGCGGACCGGCGGAGCTCGTCGGGGCGCAGTTCGGCGAGCGTGACCTTCTCCTGCTCGGGGGTGAGACCGTGGAACGGCTGGCCGGGCTCGCGCAGGTGTGGGTTCTGGAGGTCGCCCTCCTCGCCGCCGGTGCAACACACCAGCACCGTGCGGACGCCCTGCTGGGCGTACATCGCAAGCGTGGGCGCGCCTTTCGACGCTTCGTCGTCGGGGTGGGCATGCACGGTGAGGATGCACAGCGGCGAGTGGGTCACTCGGCCTACCTTACCGAGGGTCTCGGGTGGTCACGGCCGCCCCGACGTAGTATCTGGACCATGCACGTGCGGGTGGCTCTCCTTGGTGCCGCAGCCATCGCGTGCCTGGTCACAGGCTGCAACGACGACGGCCGCGAGCTCCGCCCGGCCACCCCCGACCAGAACGGCAGCGTCTCGACGACCTCGGCCCCGGCCACCACCGAGCCCGTGACCGACATGTTCGACACCTTGCCCGGCGAACCGTTGGTCACCGCCATCGCACCAACCCTCGTGGCACCGTTCGCCGCCGACGCCGCCATTCCCACCCCGTACACGTGCACCGGGACGAACGTGTCACCGGCGCTCAGCTGGACGAACGCGCCGGACAACACCGTCGAGATCGCCGTCACCATGACCGATCTCGACGCACCCGGGTTCGTGCACTGGGCGATGTCGGCCATCGATC
Organism: Ilumatobacteraceae bacterium; assembly: GCA_040878255.1. GTDB lineage: Bacteria > Actinomycetota > Acidimicrobiia > Acidimicrobiales > Ilumatobacteraceae > VFMC01. Next base: position 5,280 of record JBBDMO010000182.1, on the reverse strand, counting down.
CGCTCGCCACGAGCCTCGGCGAGGGCGTGGTGCCCGAGTTCGCGATCACCAGCACCAACAGCAGAGGGACACCTGGCTACACGGGCCCCTGCCCGCCGAATGGCGAGACGCACAGCTACGCGATCACCGTGCACTTCCTCCTCCAGCAGACCGAGCTCGCCGACGGCGGTCCGGGTGCCGATCTCCAGGCGTTCATCGAGGGCGCCACCCTGTCGAGCGCCACCGTGACCGGAGTCTTCACCGGAGCACCGGCGTGATGCAGGATCCGTCGACCGCACCGGCGTTCGGCACGCAGGTGGGACGAATGACCGACGTCGCGCTCCCGGCGCTGCCGGTCGCGATCTTCCACGCCGATCGCGACGGCAGGCTGACCGCGGCGAACGCGTCGTTCCGCACGCTGGCGCTCGCCGGCGAGGTGCCGTCGTCACGGTCCACGCCCTGGTCGAACGCCCATCCCGGTGACCGGGCCGCGGCAGAAACAGCATGGCGGGCGGCATGCGTCGGCGACACCGACTTCAGCATCGAGTTCCGCGTGTGGCATCGCGACGGGCGGCTGCTCTGGATTCGCATCTCAGCCAGCCCGATCCGCGACAGCATGGGTCGCGTCCAGGGTTACGCCGGGGTGGCACTCGACGACACCGAAACGGTTGGCAGGCGACTGCTGCTCGAGCGCCTGCTGGGCGTGGTCGAGCCGTCGGCCGATGCGGTCGTCATCCTCGACCGCAACGGCATGCCGCTGTACATCAACCACTCCGCCCAGTTGCTGTTCGGGATCGACGAATCGATCGACCTCATCCAGGACCCCACCGTCCGGGCGTTGTTGCAGACCGTCCGCGACCAGGTTCCGCGCGAACTGCTCGTGTCGTCCACCACGGCGCAATGGACCGGCGAGGTCGGTTTCCGCGGGCCCGACGGCCTCGAACGGATCCTCGACGTCGACCTCGTGATCCACCGCGACGACGAGGGTGTCATCGACTACTGGGGCGGCGTCATGCGCGACGTGACCGCCCGCAACCACCTGCAGAGCGAACTGATGCGTCAGGCGACGCACGACGCCCTCACCGGCCTGCCGAACCGAGTCCTCCTGCTGCGCAACACCGCAGACGCACTCGAACGCATTCGCGGCACGCGAGGCCACGTCGCCATGTTGTTCCTCGACCTCGACAAGCTCAAGGACGTCAACGACAACGCCGGTCACGACGTCGGCGATGCGCTGTTGTCGCAGGTGGCGAATCGGGTCGCCCACGCCACCCGCCCGGCTGACGTCATCGCCCGCATCGGCGGTGACGAGTTCGTCGTCCTGTGCAACGGCAGCATCGACGAGCACTCGGCGCTCGAACTGGCCGAGCGCATCCGCCTCGCACTCAGCGGCAAGATGATGATTCGCGGGGTCGAGGTCGACGTCACGGTCAGCGTGGGCGTGGCGCTCGCGAACGCCTCGCAGATCGACAACGTCTCGTCGTCCGATGCGGCACTCACGTTGCTCCGCCAGTCCGACGTTGCGATGTACACGGCCAAGCGCCGCGGCCGGTCTCGTGTCGAGATGTACACCGAGGCGATGCGCGCCGAGGGCGCCGAGCAGCGCGAGCTGGCGGCCGAGCTCGAGCGTGCCCTGTCGAACGGCGAGATGGCACTCGCCTTTCAGCCGATCATCTCCACGCACACCGGCCGGGTGGTCGGTGGCGAAGCGCTGCTGCGCTGGGACCACCCCACCCGCGGTCGGCTGCTGCCGGCTCAGTTCCTGCACCTTGCCGAGGAGTCCGGCGCGATCGTGCCGATCGGCGACTGGGTCATCGCCCGCGCCTGCCAGGACATGAACGCCTGGCTGTCGTCCGGATTGATCGACCGCAGCTTCAGCGTCCATGTCAACGTGTCGCCCCGGCAACTCCAGGAGGGCACGTTCGTCGAGCGTGTGCTGTCGATCCTGCGCAGCATGGAGCTCAGCGCCACCCAGCTCACCATCGACGTCAACGAGGCCACGCTCAACGACACCAATGCCGGAACGAGCCGCGCCCTGCAGGCACTGCGCCGCTTCGGGACCCAGCTCGCGCTCGATGACTTCGGCACCGGCGTCTCGTCGCTCACGAAGCTGCGCGACAGCCCCGCCGACGTCCTGAAGCTCGATGGCACCCTGGCCCGCAGCCTCGGGTCGAACGGCGACGACGATCCGATCGTGCGGGCCATCATCCAACTCGCCCATGCCCTCGACATGCAGGTCGTGGCCGAGTGGGTCACCTCGGCCGAGCAGCTCCACCGGCTTCGGATGCTCGGCTGCGACATGGTGCAGGGTCATCTGCTGGGCGAGCCGGCCACCGCCGAGATCTTCGCCGACCGCGTCGCCAGCGGCCGCTGACCCGCTGGTCAGGCGCCGCTGGTCAGGATGCCCAGGGTTGCCGCTGTCGGCCGATCGGCGACTCCGGTGGGGGTGAGCCCGCGAGCCGTCTGCACGGCGATCACCGCCGACCTCGTCCGCGATCCGAACTGACCATCGGCCACGGTGGAGTGACCGGCGGCGGTGAGGGCCTGTTGCAGGACCACCACGCGGGCACCCGCAGCGCCGAGCGCCAGATCGGACCACGTCGTGACCGCACCGACGGTGCCGTTCACGTCGGCGACGAGGTGGGCGGGCGCTGAGCTGAACAGGCACACCCTCCCGCCGACACCGACCTTCGCGACGACCAGGTTGGCCACCGTCGCGCCGGCGGTGAAGTTCAGATTGGACGCCGTCGGTCGCGACCCACCGCAGGGATACACCGTGACGAACCCTGGGGAAGTCGGCTCGGTGATGGTGACGTTGAGTGCCACGGCGATCTCGTTCGCTGCGAGGCCACCTCGAGCGATGACGGGCAACTCGGTCACCGAGCCGGCAGCCACCGCACCCGAGCCACTCGACGTACCGTCGATCGTGGGCTGGCCGGGGCGGGTGTCGAGAAGCCGCACAGGGGCCATCGCGGCGACGGCGCCGGCGACTGCGAACGTCGCCGAGACGTCGGCGACGAGATGCGTGGTGACCGAACTGAAGATGCACACCGTGCCGCCGGCACCGAGCTTGGCGATCACGAGGTTGGCCACGGTCTGGCCTGCCACCACGTTCACGTTCGACGCCCACGGCCGTGGGGCGTCGCACGGGAACACGGTCACGAAACCGGCGCTTGTCGGCTCGGTGAGTGTGACGTTCAAGGCAACGGCGGCGGTCGTGCCCGTGACCCCACCGCGCCCGGCGACCTGCAGTTCGGTGATCGATCCAGATGCAACGGCACCGGCGCCACTGGCCGCACCGTCGACCGTGAGCCCACCAGGTCGTGTGTCGAGCAAGCGGGCCGGTGTCACCGCACCGACGCCGGCAGATGCAGGGAACGACGCGTTGACATCGGCGACCAGGTGCACGGCCGCCGAGCTGTACAGGCACACGGTGCCCCCCGGACCCACCTTGGACACCACGAGGTTCGCGACCGTTACGCCCGATGTGAAGTTGACGTTCGATGAGCCCGGGACCGGATTGCCGCAGGGATACACCGTGACGAAACCGGCGCTTGCCGGCTCGGTGACGGTGACGTTGATCGCCACGGCGGCCGCGTCACTCGGCACGAATCCCCGGCCCGCGACCGCGAGCGCGGTGACCGAGCCGGCACTCACCTTGCCGATGCCGCTGAACATGCCGTCGCCCGTGGGCTGACCCGACCGCGAATCGAGCAGGCGGATCGGTGACTGGGCTCCGAACTCGGGTGTGACGAGCGGGCCGGTGGCTCCGGACGCCCGTCGGGCGACGATGGTCTTGGCCAGCGCAGGGGTACCGCGGAACTCGAAATGCATCGTGTCGCGCAAGACGCTCGAACGCGGCTGCGATGGCGAGGTGCAGCCGCCGTTCCAGCCGTAGCCGCCCCAGTACAGCCCCCACCGCTCGGCGACCTTCACGACCCACATCGGGATGTCGCTCCGCAGGGGAGTCGCACAGGCGGTGGCACCGTTGACGCCGTAGTAGGTCAGTTCGGGGTTCGCCGTGGTGTTCATGTCGACAGCCAGACCGTACGCATGGTTCGAGAGCTGAGCGGCCGTCAGACCCTCACAGGTCTTCAAGCTGTTCGACGTACATCGGAACGCATACATCCCGAAGTCGTTGACGACGTAGCCCCGGGCGGTGATCTCGCTCAGGAACCCTTCGAACAACGGGTACGCATCCGCGAACGACCTCACCTGCCCGACGCCGATCCTGCCGATCGAACGGGAGCTCCTCACGAACTGCGACTCCCAGGCGGTCAGGGTGGTCGAGCCGTTGTAGGCCCACCCGAGCCACCGCCATCCCGCTGGCGGGAAGGTGGTGCCACCGATCGCGAGGACACCCAGTCCGCTTGCCGTGGCGTAGTCGACGATGCCGGTGGGGGGAAGGCCCGACGCGGTCTGAAAGGCGACGACCGACGTCTGTGTACGCGCACCGAACTGCCCATCGGCGAAGGTCGCGTAGCCCGCGCTCGTCAGCGCGACCTGGACCGAGAGCACCACGGAGCCCGACGAGCCGATCGCCAGGTCGATCCATGTCGGCGAGATGGCACCGTCGGGCACGGGGAACGGCGCCGTCGGCCAGCCCCGCGACTCGGGTCGGCCGGCGATGTTCACCAGGCATCCTTCGACCGCACCCGCCGCCAGCTCAGCTGCCGAACACGTCGGCGGCATCGACGGCGGGGTCCACGGGATATCGACGGACGGGCGCGGTGAGGCGACAGCGGGCACCCGGTCGGCACCGGTGCTCGGTGGGCCGGACCACGCCGTGGCAGGCACCGTCAGGGCGATCGTCACGGTGAGGGCGGCGAGGACGGCCGGAGCCGCACGTCGTGATCTCATCGACGAGGGATATCGACCGCGCCCGAGCGGATCTTGACGACACCACCACTGGTGGGCGGCAACTTGACCAAGACTTGTCGAAGCACCGCCCGGGGACCGCCCGGGGACCGCCCGGAGACCCGGACTGGTCAGTACTTCGAGACGAACAGCATCCAGTCCCACACACGGCATGGAGCGGGCGGTGTCCAGCCCAACCCAGACGAGGAACCCGGCCCATCGTCGGCCTCGGTACCCTCGTTCACAGTGCTTGCTGCCCTCGTTGATGATGCCACCACGCTACTGACCATTGCGGTGCTCGGGTTCATGGGCGTCCGACTCGTGGGCGGCCTGCGTGTCGCCCGATCGGGAAGGGGCCGCCTGGTCGTGCTGGCCGTGCGCTCGCGCATCGGTTGGCGGCACGTGTGGCCGGTACCCGTCGTCCTCGCGCTCGTCGTCGTCGCC
>JBBDMO010000181.1:0-9707 GCA_040878255.1 Ilumatobacteraceae bacterium | reverse complement strand
GTACAGGTCGGGCCGCCGGTCGCGGAACAGGCCCCACCACCGACGCATCTCGCGCAGCGGCTCGAGGTCGAACGTCGCGACCAGAACGGCCTCGCGGTCGCGTGGTGCCTCGGCGACCTTCGCGCCGGTGCTGTCGGCGATGAACGACGACCCGTAGAAGGTGATCTCGCGCTCGACCACGCCGCGCTCGAGACCGATGCGGTTGCAGGCGATGAGCGGCACGAGGTTCGCGCCGGCATGGCCCTGCATGACTCGCTGCCAGTGACCACTCGAGTCCCAGCTCGGGTCGAGCGGCTCGCTCCCGATGGCTGACGGGTAGAACAGCATCTCGGCGCCCATGAGCGCCATCGATCGCGCCGCCTCGGGGAACCACTGGTCCCAGCAGATCGCCACGCCGAACGTGCCGTACCGCGTGCTCCACACACGGAAGCCGGTGTCGCCAGGATTGAAGTAGTACTTCTCGTTGTAGCCGGGCCCGTCGGGGATGTGGCTCTTGCGGTACGTGCCGAGCACCGATCCGTCGGCGTCGATGACGACGACGGTGTTGTACGTGACCTGGCCGGCCGCTTCGTAGATGCTGAGCGGCAGCACCACCTCGAGCTCGGCGGCGAGCCGACGGAAGTGCTCGACGGTGGGGTGACCCGCGACCGCGTTCGCTCGGGCGAAGTGCTGCGGCAGCTGCTCGATGCAGAAGTATCGGCCCTCGAACAGCTCGGGCAGCAGGATGATCTGCGCGCCCTGCGCCGCTGCTTCGCGCACCAGGCGGTCGGCGGTCGCGACGTTCTCGTCGACGACATCGGTCATGGACATCTGGATGCAGGCCACGGTGACGTTCATGCGTGCGTACTCTACGGAACCGTATGAAGCGCCGCCCGTGGAGTCAGCATCCCCGGATCCTCGCCGCCCGGTCGCGGTCGAGGGCCACCGAGGTCGCCGTCCGGATGGCCGAGGGCTACCGGCTGCACAGCACGAACCGGAACGCTGCGGTCATCGCGCACTACGGGTTCATCTCGATCTTCCCGCTGTTCCTGGTGTTCACGACGGTGCTCGGATTCCTGCTGCAGGGCAACGAGTCGATGCAGGCCAACATCGTCGACTCCGCGCTGGCACAGCTCCCCATCATCGGCAACACGCTCGCCACCAGCCCCGAGGAGCTGAAGGGCAGCATCGTGGCGCTCGGGCTCGGTCTCGCCATCGCACTGTGGAGCGGGACGAAGGCGTTCCTGGCGATGCAGGCTGCCCTCGACGACATCCACGAGATCGACCTCGATGATCGCTTGTCGTTCGTGGCAGCACGGCTGCGTGCGCTCGCTGCGATTCTGATCGTGGGCGTGGCACTGGTGTCGTCGACCTTCATCACCGTCGAGGTGGGCAACAGCGACTACATCCTGGTCGGCAAGCTGATGCTGCTGATTGCTGCCGCCGTGGTGAACGGGCTCGTCGCCGCCGCCAGCTATCGCTGGCTGTGCAGCACGCCGTCGACGTGGCGCGACGTGGCACCGGGCGCAGCCACCACCGGTGTGGCATTCGCCGTCCTGCAGCTCCTCGGCAGCACGCTCGTGACCCGCTGGATCACCAACGCCGAGAGCGTCTACGGCTCGCTCGGCGCCGTCATCGCACTCTTTGCGTGGCTCGGCTTCCATGCCACGGCGGGCCTCCTCGGTGCCGAGCTCAACCGAGCGCTGCTGTCCACCCGACCGCTCCCGGCAGAGGGGCTGCGGGCGGGCGGCGTCGCCACGCCACCCACTGCCTGACACGACCGGCGGCAGCGCCTGACAGACTCACGGCCATGGCCCTTGCGCTCGCCGTCAACCACGTGTCGCTCACCGTCACCGACCTCGACCGGTCGCTGGCGTTCTGGTCCGGCCTGCTGGGACTCGAGCCGCTCCCCCGGCCGCAACTCGGTGTCGACGGCGCGTGGCTCGGCATCGGGGCGTCGGCGGTGCACCTGATCGTGCTGTCCGATGGCCGAACCGACGTGGGGACCACGCCCGGCACCATCAACCCGGCCGCACCCCACGTGGCACTCACCGTTGCCGACTACGACACCACGGTCGCGCAGCTGCGGGCAGCGGGCCTCGAACTGGTCGAGACCAACGCTGCCCGCGGTCAGTGCTGGGTGCAGGATCCGGATGGTTACGTCATCGAGTTCATCACGGCCCGCTGACACCGCCCGGCGGCCACCGCCTCAGATGAGGGCTGGTTCCTTGGTGTCGTGCTCGTGGGCGACCAGCAGCACCGTCTCGTCCTTCTTCGTGGTGAAGGCGTGGATGAGGCCGGCTATCGACAGGATGGCGATCAGTGCAGCGGCGATGAAGACCAACGTCGCGGCCTGACCGGCGCGCTCACCGAAGATGCTGAAGCCGTAGGTCGTCAGCAGGAGTCCACGGAGCGTCTCGCCACGAAACATCGTGTCGCGAAGACCGTTCACCTTGTCGAGGTCGGCCTGGATGGCCTCGGTGGGCTGGCCGGCATCGGTGGCAGCTTGCATCTGGGTGCGCAGTTCACGCTGCGGCGTACCGAGCGTGGCGTAGGTGGCGCCCTCATAGCCGGCGCCGGTTGCGCTCTCGGCGAGGTGGAAGGCGATGTACTCGTTGGCATAGCACTCGGCCTGCTTGCCGTTCTCGAGTATCTGGCCGGCGTTGGTGACGAGACACGGAGCATCGTCCTGCTCGCCGTTCAGTCCGGCCTCCGGGGTGAACGAGATCTGCTGCTGGCTGAACTGGTCCTTCACGTAGTTCTCCGCGAAGTTGCTCTGGTTGTTGAGCACCAGGCCCACGATCAGCAGCAGCACGCTGAAGACCAGTCCCCCGATGCTGAAGACGAGATCCAATGTTCGACGCTTCATGCCATTCCTCCCAATGTCGCCGGCGCATCAATGCACCGGGCTCCGTCATCGAGGATGGCGGATGCGAGTGAGGCGGCATGAGAGTCGAAGGTCCCCTCAGAACGGGACCAACGCGCACTCACGCGCGAAGCGTCACCTCGCGGCAGTGACGGCCGCGTCGAGCGACGAGGTCGAGAACCCGGGAGTGGCCAGCCCGCTCGCATAGCGGTACAGGACCACGCGCGAGTACGCGCTGACCGCCCCGAGCACCAGCATGGCGGCCAGACACATCGCCCCCAGCAGCACGCCGACCACGATGGCGAGCGCCGGTGACACCGAGGCCAGCGCGACCACGACGACGAAGCAGACGACGACGCCAGCCACGATGCCCAGCGCGTACAGACCGGTGCGGAGTTGCACCCGGGCGGCCGAGGACCAGCGCTGCCGGAACGTCGTGCTCGAGATCTTCAGCGCCTCGATCGGGCCGACGGCGTTCACTGCGATGACGGGGATGGTGAAGAACGAGGCCATCGCCCACGCTGCACCGCCGAGGATGCGCACGATCGTGCCGGCGTTCTTGAGCTTGTCCTCGAGGACCTGGAGCACGATGCCGACGGTGACCGACATGAGCGCCCACCGAACGACGGTCCACCGTCGCGACCACGCGACACCGACCGACGACCCGATCGTCGGGCTACCGCCGTCGAGGCGGACGTGTGCACCCGCCGCCAGCGCAACGGCGAAGAACGTCGAGATCACCGTGCCGACGACCATCATCAGCACGCCGAGCACCACGAACCCCGCGGTGGCATCGGACGGCAGCGCGACGCCGGCAAGTGCGATCGGCGCGATCGCGGCCAGGGCGACACCTGCCCCGATCACCGGCATCGCGATGAGCTCTCGGTCCTGGCGGAGTGCCTGCCACGCCGCGCCGATCAGCTTGCCGCCGGTCGGCGGCGTCGACGACGCGACGACGGGTGGCAGAGGGGGCGGCGGGGGCGCAGAGCTCATTCTCGCAACATAACCGAAGCATCCTCGGCTCAGCAGCTCGAATGAGTCGACGGTGCGATCAGCCGGCAATGACGGCCCCGGCGACGACGAGGTCGCGCGACGACTCGCCAACGTGCACGTGGTACGAACCGGGGGCCACCACCCACGCGTGCTCGACCGGGCTCCACGACGCGAAGGCGCGTTCGGGTAGCCAGATCTCGACCGTGGTCGTCTCGCCGGGCTCGAGTGTCACCTTGGCGAAGCCGCGCAGCTCGCGGAGCGGGCGCCTCGGACCGGCGGCGGGCGGCTCGACGTAACACTGCACCACCGTGCTGCCCGACCGTGCGCCGGTGTTCGTCACCTGCACCGACACGGTGATGCCGTCGGCGACCGAGCCGGTGACCTCGGACGCACCGAGCATCCACGTGGTGTAACCCAAGCCGTGGCCGAACGGGAACTGCGGCGCGATGTCGCGGGCGTCGTACCAGCGGTATCCGATGAACAGCCCCTCGGCGTACGGCGCCACGCCACCCTCGCCGGGGTGCGAGAGGTACGCGGGCGTGTCGGCCAGACGCTTCGGGATGGTGACCGGCAGGCGGCCACCCGGCTCGCTGATCCCGAGCAGCACATCGGCGAGCACGTTGCCGATCTCTTCGCCGGGGAACCACACCTGCAGCACCGCTGCCACCGACCCGAGCCACGGCATCGTGACGGGTGAGCCGGCGTTCACGACCACGATCGTGTTCGGGTTGGCAGCGGCGACTGCCTCGATCAGTTCGTCCTGGCGGCCGGGTAGGTCCATCGTGGTGCGGTCCTCGCCCTCGGTCTCCCACTCGTCGTTCGTGCCCACGACGACCACGGCCACCTCGGCCAGCGCCGCCACGCGGGCCGCTTCGGCGACGGTGTCGCCGGTGTCGACCGGGGCGGCGCCCACGGTGAGGCCGCGCAGCATGTCGTACCGCTGGAACGGGTAGATCAGCTCGAGGTGGCACGGGATGCCGGCCTCGAGCTCGACGACGGCGCGCACCTCGGGGCTGCCCTGCCCGAAGAAGCCACCGCCGGTCCGAGGGATCGACAGGTCGATCACCGTGCGCCCGTCGATCTGCAAGGTGGCGGCACCGACGACCACCATGCCGATCTCCCACTCGCCCGTCACGTCAGGGACGAAGGTGCCGGTGATGGTGACGCCGAGGGCGTTCAACCCGATGCCCTCTGCCGGCGGGTTGGTCCACATGACGACCAACCGCTCGAGCGGCACGGTGGCGGTGGTACCGCCTTCGCCCGTGTAGTGCGCCTCGAAACTGCCCCGCAATGGCCGGAGTCGGCGCGAGATCGAGCACCCCTCGTGGTGCGCCACCTCGACGCCACGGTCGCGGAGCGTGGCGAGCAACGGCACCGGCCGGTTCGCGCGCACCCGTGCGCTGCCACCACCCTGGATGTGGCCCTTCTCGGCATGCGGTCCGATGAGCGCCACCGTGGCACCACTGCGCAGCGGCAGCGCCGGCGTTCCGTCGCCGAGCGGCCCGTTGGTCAGCAGGACGGTGCCCGCGATGGCGGCTCGGCGGATGACGTCGCGCGTCTCGGGCGAGTCGTCGGTGACCTCGTCGTCGCTCCAGCCGGCCGTCTCGTCGCCGATGCCACACCAGCGGAACAGGCGCAGCAGCCGGAGCGCCGACTCGTCGACCAGCAATGCGGAGACCTCGCCGTTGCGCACGGCGTCGAGCAGCCGTTCGCCACGCACTCGCGCCGGGCCAGGCATCTCGAGGTCGAGGCCCGCCTCGAGCGAGGCGGCCGCCTCGTGCGTGCCGAACCAGTCGCTGAACACGGCACCGTCGAAACCCCACTCGTCGCGCAGCACACCGCGCAGCAACGGCACGTGCTCGGCGGCGTGCGTGCCATTGATCCGGTTGTAGCTGCTCATCACCACGCGCACGTCGGCACCGCCCTCGTCGATCGGGCGTACGGCCGCTTCGAACGGCACGAGGTACAGCTCGCGCAGCGTGCGTTCGTCGACCTCGCTCGAGATGCTCATCCGCTCGAACTCGGTGTCGTTCGCGACGAAGTGCTTGATGCACGAGGCCACGCGCTGGGACTGCACACCGCGCACGTACGCGACGGCGAGGTGCGCGGTCAGGGTGGGGTCCTCGCTCATGCACTCGAAGTTGCGACCACCGATCGGCGTGCGATGCAGGTTCACCGTCGGTGCGAGCAGCACGTGGGCACCCTTCGACCGCGCCTCGCGGCCCAGGGCCTCGCCGACCTCGGTGAGCAGTGCAGGGTCGAACGTCGCGCCGAGCGCCGTCCCGCACGGGAACGATGCCGAAGCCGGCCCATTCCACGATGTGCCACGGACCCCGGCGGGACCATCGCTGCACCGCAGGACGGGCACACCCGGCAGTTCGACGGTGTGCCACGTGTCGGCGCCGGCCAGCAACGCCACCTTCTGCTCGAGCGTAAGCGTGGCGAGCACTGCCTCGGGGTCGATCGACATGGTTCGAATCCTCGCAGACGAGGTCTCACCGAAGGATCAGCCAGAGCGCCCCATGGTCGTCGAGGGGGCCATCACCCGATGACCCGACACCCCATCGAGGTTTAGGCTGTGCCCGTGGACAAGCGACCGACGCGGACCGACGAGGACGAGCTGGGACGCCGCATCGACATCCTCGACGCCGCTCGGCGGGTGCTCGACCGGTCCGAGATGGACGGGTTCACCCTGGACGACGTCACGGCCGAGCTCGGGCTCGCGACTGGCACTCTCGACCGCTCCGTGCCGACCCGCGAGGCGCTGCTGCTCGCATTGACGGCCGACGAGTACACCGTGTGGTTCGACCGTCTCGACCGCGAGGTGCCCGCCTCGTCCGATGTCGCTGCCACCGTGGTGGCTGCGTGCATGGCGCAACCGAGGCTGCTCCGACTGCTGTCGGTGTCGGCATCCGTGCTCGGCCGTACCGTCCCCGTCGACACGGCCCACGAGTTCGAGGCCACGCTGATCGCCCGTCGCTCCGCCACCGCTGCGCTGCTCGCCGAGCGCCTCCCCACCACCGTCGCCGGCGCCCGCCGACTGCTGCTGCACGTGCACGCCTCGGCCGTCGGCCTGTACCACCACGCCATCCCCACAGCCATCGGCCGCCAGTCGGTGGCCGGGCCCATCGACGCAACCGAACCCGAGGCGGACCTCGAGCTCGAGCTGCTGCACGCCGTGCGAGCCCTGGTGGCCGCCGTGCCGGTCATCCGCCAGCAGGTGGCGCGACGGCGCGATCGCTGACCCAGTTGCCGTGGAAGCCGTAGGGCACGCGCTGCGGCAGCGGCACCTGCGCCACGTAGCCGCGGTCGAGGTCCTGCGCGTCGAGCACCACCAGCTCGGCGCCGTCGGTGGTGGCGTCGTGCACCAGCGTGATCAGCCAGCCGTCGTCCTCGGCGGTCGCGTCGGGCCGGCCGACGAACACGGGCTCGCCGCCCGACCGTCCGGCACCGTGGTCGAACGTGGTGCGCGCACCCGTGTGCATGTCGTACTTCAGGGTCGGCCAAGTGGGGCCGTCGGACGGGCTCGCGCAGTAGCCATACCGGTACGGCTTGCCGGTGAGCGACCCGCGGTGGCGCGGGAACTCGCTGGGGGCGTCGTCGACGATCGTGGCGGTCATGGTGCGACCGACCGGGTCGATGCGCCACCGCTCGAGACGGGCCAAGCCGTCGCCGAACGGCCCGAGGATGTCGGTGTCGAAGATCCGGTCGTACACGCACAGGTCGACGATCACCGAGCCATCGACGTCGTCGTACGCGTTCATCGGGTGGAACGAGTAACAGATCGGCGCCTCGATCCACACGATGTCGGACGCCTCACCCTCACGCGGCAGCAACCCCACGCGATTGCCATAGCCGGGGTTCCAGCGGAACGGGAACGGGGTGGTGAGCAGCGCATCGAAGTCGACGGTCACCGGCTGGTCGTAGACGATCGCGTAGCGCTGGGTGATCGACATGTCGTGCACCATCGACATGCCGGCGAGCGGCACGTCGACCGTGCGCCGCACACGCCCGTCGGCGGCCACGACGATGTACTGCACGTGGTCGAACCACTGGCCCCATGCGTATGCGATGGCGTGCATCTCACCGCTGTCGGGGTCGACCTTCGGGTGCGCCGTGAACGCGCCGGGCAGGGTGCCGAAGAAGTCGTTGCGGCCGACGGTGTCGAGCTCGTAGGTCAGCTCGACCGGGCACGACCCAGCCTCGACCATGGCCCAGGTGGTTCCGGCAAAGCCGCCGACGTTGGTGTTCGGCCCGCCGGGCGAATCGTTCCAGTTGCGGCCGGCGATGTCGGGCACGCCGCGTGCCGCGCTGACGGTCGACGAGCCGACGTACCGGTTGCGGTACCACGCAGCCCTGCCCTGGTCGAGCCGCACGCCGTGAACCATCCCGTCGCCGAGGAACCAGTGATGCGTCGACGGGTCGACCGCAGTCATCGGGTTCGGGCCGTTGCGCAGGTACCTGCCCTGCAGGTCGGCGGGGAGCTCGCCGATGACCGCCAGGTCGAACTGGGTGACCTCTTCGACCACTGGGGCGTATTGCCCGCTCAGATACCTCGACGTGCTCATGGCACCTCCCTCGATCGACTGTCGCACAGCGTCGATGATCCGTCAAACATGGCCGACAGCGCGCCGGTCAGGCGCCGTCCACCGGCAGCACGAAGCCGACGGTGGCACCGCCCCCCGGGCGCTGCTCTGCGAACACGGTGCCGCCGTGGCTCTCGGCCATCTCGCGCACGATCGCGAGCCCGAGGCCGCTGCCCGGCAGTGACCGCGCCGCATCGGTGCGGTGGAACCGGTCGAAGATCTTCGACAGGTCGGCCACGTCGATGCCCGGGCCGCGGTCGCCGACGGCGACTCGCCCGCCGGTGACCTCGATGTCGACCGGACCGTCGCTGAACTTCACCGCGTTCTCAACGAGGTTCGAGATCGCCCGCTCGACCGCCTGCGCTCGCGCCACGACGGTGCCCTCACCGGTGACGCCGATGGCCCGGCCGGTGCGGCGGCGGGCTCGCTCGGCGACCGACTCGGCCGTCGCGCGCAGCACCACCACCTCGAGCGGTTCGAGGTCACGCCGATCGGTGGCCAGTTCGACGATCTCGTTCACCAGTGCGTTGAGCTCGCGGGTCTCGCTCTGGAGGTCTGCCAGCAACCGCTCGCGCGACGCCGGCGACAGCTCGTCATAGCGCTGCAGCACCTCGACGTTGGTGCGCAGGCTGGTGAGCGGCGTCCGCAGCTCATGGCCCGCGTCCTGCACCAACTGGTGCTGGGCGCGGCGCGACCGGGCAAGCGAGGCGAGCATCGCGTTGAATGCCGCACCCAGGCGACCGGTCTCGTCGTTGCCGTCGACGGGGACGGTCATGTCGAGGTCGCCCGACGATGCGACGGCCGAGGCTGCTTCGGTGAGCCGGACGAGCCGGCGCGTCACCTGCTGGGCGATGATCGCGCCGAGCAGGGCTGCGGCGGCGCTCGACAGCAGCACGAGCACGAGCGTGCCGTTGCGGATTCGGGTCAGCACCCGCTCGGTCTCGCCGAGCGAGCGTGCGAGCTGGACGGCGCCGCCGTCGGTGCCCACCGTGAGCATCCGGTACGGCTCACCGTCGAGCTCGTCATCGCGGAATCGGGCCTGCCCGGTCGGGCGGAGGCCCGCCACCTCGATGTCGCCGGCAGTGACCGGGAGAGCACCGCTGCGCGGCTCGCGCGTCACGGTGCCGTCACCGTCGATCACCTGCACGAGGATCTGGGTGAAGCTGCGGATGTCGTCCTCGTCGCCGGAGCCATCACGGTTGCGGTTGCGGTCGCGGCCGCCCAGCGGGGGCGTCGGCTCGGCGGGCAGCCAGGTGTTGTCGAGCGTCGGCGTGTAGATCGAG
>JBBDMO010000180.1:0-9712 GCA_040878255.1 Ilumatobacteraceae bacterium | reverse complement strand
GGGCGGGGCGGGCCCCGCCCCGCGTCGGTGTCACGCTGGCGACCGTGCTGCGCGAGCAGCCGATCCGGATCGCCGCCCCTGCACCCGCCCCCACCGCGACCGGCGGATGCGCTGGTGTCGGCGGTCGAGGATGGAGCGCTGTCGGTATGGGCGGCGGCGAGGCTGTCGAGTCGTGTGATCGCAGCGAGCCGGACCGACTCGACGAACCCGTAGACGCGGGCGGCGTCGCGCACCAGCTGCTCGACGAGCTCGCGCGGTCGCTGATCGATGTCGGCGGTGACCCCGGTAGCGACCAACCGCGAGAACGCAGTCGTCAGGTCGACGATGTCGAGCACGAACCCACCCCTCTCCGAACACGATGCGAACTACGACCATGTGGGCACGCTCGAAGCGTGCGATCTGCCGGGGGAAGGCGGCAGATCGAACACTAGTTCGATCACTTCCCGATGTCAACCCAGCGACAGGAATTCTTCCTCCGGGTCCGGCCTGCTCCAGCGAGGATCGAGGGTGATGGACCGGATGCATGCCGACGAGCTCGATCTCGAGCCCGATCTCGTCCATCGTCTCGTCGACGGCACCTTCCCTGGGCTGCGGGACCTGCCGGTCACGCACCAGTACCGGCGTGATACCTAGAGCTCGCCCGCGGCCACCAGATCCATGGCCGAACGGCAGGTGCGGTGGAATGCGTCGGCGGCCATGTGGAGGTGCTCGACCGGGGTGTCCTCTTCCTTGGTGTGGCTGAGTCCGTTGGTCGACGACGAGAAGATCATGACCGTCGGCACCTCTCTCGCCATTTCGCTCGCGTCGTGCAGGGCGCCGCTCGGGAGCTCGACGTCATGGCCCTCGACCTCACGCACGGCAGCACGTGCGGCCTGAAGCAGCGCCGGGTGGAACGGCATCGGTGGGATGCGGAAGATGTGCTCCCACTCGATCGTGCAGCCCTCGGCCTCGGCGGCTGCTGCGGCCGCGTCGTGTGCCTCGTCGAACATCGCCTGCAGTGAGCCGGCGTCGATGTGGCGCATGTCCATCGTGATGCGCGTTTCGCCCGCCACGGCGGTGACAACGCCGGGCCAGCACTGCGCATGGCCGACGGTCGTGACGCCCCCGTGTCGCTCGCCGATCTCGGCGATCGCCAGCGCGAACCGTGCTGCAGCCCGGAAGCTGTCTCGGCGCATCTCCATGGGCATCGTGCCGGCGTGCGCGGCCTGGCCCCGGAACACCAGTCGCTCGCGCTCGATGCCCTTCGTGCCGGTGACGGTGCAGATGCCCTTGCCCATGCTCTCGAGGACCGGGCCCTGCTCGATGTGCACCTCGACGTACGCCTTCACATCGGCCATGCGCGTGCGTGCGCCGTCGAGTCGCTCGATGTCGATGCCGTGGGCGGCGAGGACCTCGGGCAGCTTGGCGCCCTCTTTGTCGGCGAGCCCACGCAGCACCTCGATGTCGAGGGTGCCCACCGACGCGGCTGATCCGAAGAGGCTGCGGCTGAAGCGCGCGCCCTCCTCGTCGGCCCAGTCGACGAGCGCAACCGTGACCGCCGGCGTGCCCTCGGCCGCGAGCGCCCGCAGCAGTTCGAGGCCCGCCATGACACCCAACGCGCCATCGAGCCAGCCGCCCTTCGGCACGCTGTCGAGGTGTGATCCGACCACGAGCATCTCGGGTCGCTCGCCGCGCAGCACTGCCCACAGGTTGCCCGCCTCGTCGGTGTCGACCTCGACCGGCAGCGTGGCCAGCGACTCGCGCAGCAGTGCCCGCGCCTCGAGCCACTCGGGCGTCCAGGCGAGGCGGCGGCTGCCGTCGGGGCCTCCGGTGCGCTCGGCCAGGGCGCGGAGGTCGGCAACGACGCGTTCGGGGGCGTAGGCGTTCATGACGCGACGATATCCAGGCGGCTGGGGCCCCGCCGCGTGCCAGGCTGTGACGATGGCGTTCGAAATCAGCATCCCCACCGAGGAGCAGTGGCCGGAGCTGATGCGCGTCGACGCACGCGGCTTCGGCTGGGTGCCGAGCGACGAGATAACCGCCAAGCGGCGGCTCATCATCGATCTCGAGCGGTTCCGCATCGCGACCGACGGGGGCCGCATCGTCGGTGTCGCCGGCTCGTTCGCCTTCGACATGACACTGCCCGGCGGCACGAGCGTGCCCATGGCCGGCGTCACGTGGGTCTCGGTCAGCGCGACCCACCGCCGCCAGGGTGTGCTCACCGCGCTCATCGCCGCCGTCCACGCCGATGCCGACGACCGAGGCGAGCCGGTGGCGGCGCTCTACGCGAGCGAGGGCGGTATCTACCGGCGCTTCGGCTACGGCGCGGCCACCACGGGCCGCCGGGTGACCATCCAGCGCATCCATGCGCAGCTGCGGCCCGAGCTGACCGTTGCCCCGGGCGCCGTGCAGTACGCCGACGCCGACGACATCGCACCTCACGAGCGAGCGGTGTGGGACCGCTTCCGTCGGCTGCGCGCTGGCGAGGTGAGCGGCAGCGAGGTGTGGGAGCAGCGCCGGTTCATGCACTACGCCGAGCCGGACGAGGGCTACACGCCGGGCTTCCACCTGGCGCATGCCGACGGGTTCGCGATCTACCGCATCAAGGAGCAGTGGGGGACCGGTTTCCCGTCGCACGAGCTGTTCCTGGAGCAATTGGTGGCACTGACACCGCAGGCCCACCTCGACCTGTGGCACGCGGTGCTCTCCGTCGACCTGGTCGGCACGATCGTGACGAGGGTGATGCCGATCGACGATCCGCTCGTCCACCTCCTGGTGAACCCACGCGCGCTCAGCACCGCAGCGGTCCACGACGGGCTGTGGGTCCACGTGCGTGGGCCCGGTGTGGCCTTCGGTGCGCGTGCCTACGGCTCGGCCGACCGGCTGGTGATCGAGGCCGACGGCCGGCGCTGGTCGATCGAGTCGGACGGCGAGGAGTCGTCGTGCCGAACGGTGCGCTCGAGGCCGGACCTCGTCACCGACGGCGCCACGTTGGGTTCGCTGCTGCTCGGCGGCGTGGCGCCTTCCGAGCTCGTCGCGGGACACCGGATCGCGGTGCGGAACGCTGCGACCCTGCGGCGGGCCGACGTGTTCTTCTCCACGCGACCCGCGCCCCACTGCGCCACCTTCTTCTGACGGCCAGCCGGTACCGTCGCCACGATGTCGTCGTTCGCGCCCTTCCGTTCGCGCGGCTTCGCACTCATGTGGTCAGGTGCGCTGGTGTCGAACATCGGCACCTGGATGGAGACCGTCGCGCTCGGCTACTACGTCGCTGACACCACCGGCAAGGCGTCGTGGTCGGCGATCGTGACCGCCGCCGGCTTCGTGCCGGCTGCGATCGTCGGGCCGATCGGCTCGGCGATGGCCGACCGCCTGCGCCGCCGCCGGGTCCTCATCGTCACCAACCTGATCTCCGGCCTCATCGCCGTGGTCCTCGCCCTCTGGGTTGGCAGCGGCCACGCCACCCCGCTCGGCCTCGCCCTCCTCGGCTTCGCCGCCGGGGCGGTCGGCATGTTCGGGTTCCCCTCGTTCCAGGTGTCGCTGCCGAACCTCGTGCCGCGCGACCAGTTGATCGCCGCGGTCGGCCTGTCGAACGCGCAGTGGAACCTCGGCCGCATCATCGGTCCCACCTGCGCAGCGCTCGCCATCGCGATCGGGGGGATCGAGGTTGCCCTCTGGTGCAACGCCGTCAGCTTCCTCGCCGTCATCATCGCCGTGTCGATGGTCCGTCTGCCCGACGGGGCCGGTGAGCGCAGGCCGGTCTTCGCCGCCCTGGGCGACGGCGTCCGGTACGCGCGCGGTTCGGCACCCATTCGTCGGATGCTGGTCATCATGATCGCCGTGGTGGGCATCGGCTCGCCGTTCATCGCGTTCGTGCCGCAGATGGCCACGAACGTGTTCGACGGTGACGCTCGGTCGACCTCGGTGCTGGTGACGGCGCAGGGCATCGGCGCGGTAACCGCTGCGTTCATGCTCGGCGCCGCGACCAACCGGTTCGGTATGAGGCCGGTCATGGTGGGCTCGTCGTTCATGATGTGCGTCGGCCTCGCCCTGTACGGCTCGGCTCCGTCGCTCTGGGTCGCCGCTCCGGCGCTCACCCTCGTTGGCGCCGCATACGGCTTCGCGTTCACCTCGTTCGCGGGAGTCGCCCAGTCGCATGCGCCCGACGAGATGCGCGGCCGGGTCCTGGCGGTGAACAGCTTCGTCCTCGGCGTCTTGTTCCCCGTCGGCACGCTGGTGCAGGGCGCCATCGCCGACTCGACGTCGCTGCGGGCCGTCACCGTCGGTTCCGGCGCGTGCCTGGCGGTTGCGCTCCTCCTGCTCGGTCGCCGCGACCGCCGGGTGGAGGGAGGTCACCAGGGCGTGCAGATGGACAGCGCACTAACCTGACGGCATGGTCAGTGAGCCCGGTACCCCTGTCGATGTGAAACCCCGCAGCCGCGACGTCACCGACGGCTATCAGAAGGCGCCCGCCCGGGCCATGTTGCGTGCGATCGGCATGACCGACGACGACTGGGAGAAGCCGCAGATCGGCATTGCCAACGCCTGGAACGAGGTCACGCCGTGCAACATGACGCTGCGCAAACTGGCCGAGCACGCAAAGGAAGGCGTCCGGGCCGCGGGTGGCTTCCCGATGGAGTTCGGCACGATCACCGTGAGCGACGGCATCAGCATGGGCCACGAGGGTATGCGCGCCTCGCTCGTCAGCCGTGAGGTCATCTGCGACTCGGTCGAGGTCGTCATGCACGGTGAGCGCCTCGACGGCTTCGTCGGTCTGGCCGGTTGCGACAAGAGCATCCCTGCGATGCTGATGGCAGCGGCCCGCCTCGACCTGCCGAGCGTGTTCGTCTACAACGGCTCGATCATGCCGGGCGAGCACAACGGCAAGTCGCTCGACATCACCAGCGTGTTCGAAGCGGTCGGTGCCCGTGCGCTCGGCACGATCGATGACGCCGAGCTCGGCGAGATCGAGCGCAAGGCATGTCCCGGCGAGGGTGCCTGTGGGGGCATGTTCACCGCCAACACGATGAGCTCGATCGCCGAGGCGATGGGCATGTCCCTGCCGGGCACGGCATCGCCGCCAGCGATCGACAGCCGCCGAGAGGACGACGCCCGCCAGGCCGGCGAGGCGGTCGTGAACATGCTGCGCCTCGGCATCACCCCACGCCAGATCATGACCAAGAAGGCCTTCGAGAACGCCATCGCCGTCACCTCGGCGCTCGGCGGCTCGACCAACGCCGTGCTGCACCTGCTCGCGCTGGCCAACGAGGCCGGCGTCGAGCTCGAGCTCGACGACTTCAACCGGATCGCCGCACGTGTGCCCACGATCGCCGACATGAAGCCCGGCGGCAAGTTCCACATGAGCGACCTCGATCGCATCGGCGGTGTCCCGGTCGTCTTGAAGCACCTCCTCGATGCCGGCCTCCTCCACGGCGACGTCATGACCTGCACCGGCAAGACGATGGCCGAGAACCTCGCCGACATCGACCCGCCGCAGCCCGACGGCGTCGTCGTGCACACGCTCGACGAGCCGATCCACGCCGAGGGTGGCATCGTCATCCTGCGTGGCTCGCTCGCACCGAAGGGCGCGGTCGTCAAGGTGGCCGGCCTGTCGCAGGAGCAGAAGCAGTTCGAGGGCATCGCCCGCGTGTTCGACGGTGAGGACGGGGCGATGCAGGCGATCGTGTCGGGCTCGGTCGAGCCGGGCACCGTGCTCGTCATCCGCTACGAGGGCCCCAAGGGTGGCCCCGGCATGCGCGAGATGCTTGCGATCACCGGTGCGCTGAAGGGCGCCGGTCGCGGTGCCGACTGCGCGCTCATCACCGACGGTCGCTTCAGTGGTGGCACGTGGGGCTTCTGCATCGGCCACGTCGCCCCCGAGGCCGTCGATGGTGGCCCCATTGCGTTCGTGCGCGACGGCGACCGCATCCGCGTCGACGTCCATGAGCTGACCCTCGACCTGCTGGTCGACGACGCCGAGATCGAGCAGCGCATGGTGGGCTGGAAGCCGAACCCGCCGCGATACACCCGCGGCGTGCTCGGCAAGTACGCCAAGCTCGTGCAGGGTGCCGAGACCGGCGCCATCACCAACACGCTCTGATATGGCGGTCAGGGTGGTGCAACCCGACGAGTTCGCCGGCACGAGCGGACTCGACGATTGGCGTTACGTCCTCGAGTCGATCAGGGCGACGTTCCGATTCGCGACGTTCACCGACGCGGCTGGGTTCGTCGCAGCGGTCGGTGCGGCGGCCGATGCGGCCGACCATCACCCCGAGGTCGCGTTGCGCTACCCCGGCATCGTCGACATCACCCTGGGCACGCACGACCGGGCCGCTGTCACGACGCTCGACGTCGACGTGGCCCGCGCCCTGTCGTCACTCGCAGCGAGTGCCGGCGCCGTGGCGTCGCCCACCGCAGCGCAGGGCATCGAGATCGCCATCGACACCGTCGACGCCGATCGCATCCGTCCGTTCTGGGCTGCCGTGCTCGGGTACGTGGCGGTGCGTGGCGGCTCGCTGGCCGACCCGGCCCGGCTCGGGCCGCCTGTGTGGTTTCAGCAGATGGACGAGCCGCGCACCGAGCGACAGCGGTTCCACATCGACGTCTCGGTCCCGCACGACGCAGCCGAGGCACGCGTCGCCAGCGCGCTGGCAGCAGGTGGCCGACTGGTTTCGGACGCATACGCCCGGTCATGGTGGGTCCTGGCCGATGCCGACGGCAACGAGGCGTGCGTGTGCACCTGGCAGGACCGCAGCTGAACACCGCTGACCGCACCGCTGAGCACCGCTGAGCACCGCAGCTCGTCTCGCAGGAGGGTCGCGGGGCTACGGCGTCGCTCGTGCGCCGCGACGTCGGCCGATGAGCAGGGCCACCGCCCGCCAGCCGAGCAGCAGTGCGGCCGTCGCGATCGTGGCCACGATGATGAACGACGTCGCGGTGCCTCGGTCGAACACCCAGTGCCGCAGCACCATGCCGAGCGCCACGGTGACCGGCCAGATCACGAGCCCGGTGCGCAGCGCATCGGGATGATGCCAGGCGCGGGCCACCAGCCAACCGACTGCCAGCGCGATCAGGAACGGCGCTGCCACCTTCAGCGTCTCGGCCACCGGGCTGCCGCCCTCGTCGTGGTTGTTCCGGCCAATGGCGACGAACAGCACGACGGCGGCCGAGTCGAGCACGGCTGCGCGCAGCACCGGGCGGGGGAACGCTGCCATCAGAGCGGGAGGAACCGGCCGAGCTTGCCCTTGTAGAACAGCAGCGGCAGGGGGTCGGCGTCGGCGTCGACGTGCTCGAGCGCCTCGACGCGGCCCATCACGAAGTGGTGGTCGCCGGCGTCGACGACCTCGGTGATCGTGCAGTCCATCCAGGCGATCGCCTCGTCGAGCACCGGCGACCCCGTGATGGCCGACGGATGCCATGCGATGCCGTCGAAGGGCTGCTCGATGCTGCTCTTCGCGAACCGCCAGCAGATGTCGTCGTGCGCGTGGCTGAGCACGTTGACGCAGAACGAGCCCGAGGCCCGGATCGTGTGCCAGCGGTCCGAATCGACCATCGGCAGGAAGCCCACCAGCGGCGGATCGAGCGACACGGAGGTGAACGACCCGATGGTGAAGCCGACCGGCTCACCATCGAGCATGCCCGTCACGACGGTGACGCCGGTGGGGAAGTGGCCGAGCACCTGGCGGTACCTCATCGGGTCGATCGACATGGCGACGACTGTAGACCTGAGCGACCACCGGGACCACTTGCGCCGCGAGGCGCGTCGCTAGCGTGCTCGCTGCATGGCATCCCGCTCGTTCGCCCCGTTCCGGCACCGGGGGTACACGATCGTCTGGATCGGTGCCCTGGTCTCGAACATCGGCACGTTCATGGAGACCACCGCACTCTCGTACTACGTCGCACAGACCTCCAGCGCCGGGGCGTCCGGCCTGGTCGCCGCTGCCGGCTTCATCCCGACGGCGCTGCTCGGCCCGTTGGGTGGGGCGTGGGCCGACCGCTTCGATCGACGCCGCATCATCGCTCTCTCGAACGCAGCCTTCGCCGTGGTCAGCGTCGTGGTGGCGATCCTGGTGTCGAGCGGCCACGCCACCCCGGCGAACCTCGCGCTGCTGTCGCTGCTCGGCGGTTGCATGTCGGCGATCAGCTGGCCTGCGTTTCAGGCGATCCTGCCCGACCTGGTGCCACCCGACGAGCTCGTCGCTGCGATCGGCCTCAGCGGCACGCAGTGGAACCTCGGCCGCATCATCGGGCCCACGGCAGCGGCGATCGCGATCTCGATCGGTGGGGTGCCCGCCGCGCTGTGGTCGAACGCGCTGAGTTTCGTCGCCGTCATCGTCGGCATCATGCTCGTTTCGCTGCCACATCGGCCGAGCGTCAAACGGTCGGTGCGCGCTGCCTTCGCCGATGCCGTCCGCTTCGCACGTGGCACACCTGCGGTCAGGGCGATGGTGCCCGTGATGCTGGTGATGTCGCTCGTCGCCTCGCCGTTCCTCGGATTGGTGGCACAGGTGGCCACCAACGTGTTCGACGCCGACCAGACCGGCACGTCGTTCCTCGTGACGGCGATGGGCGTCGGGGCGGTCATCGCCGGCGGCACCCTGGGGATGCTGACGTCGCGTCACGGCACCCGGTGGGTGTTGCTGATGTCGGCCGTGGTCACCGTGCCGGCGCTGGTGCTCTACGGCGCCGCCCCGAACATCGTCGTCGCCGCGGTGGGCATCACGGTCGGCAGCGCTTGCTACATCTGGTGCATGACGACGTGCGCCAGCATCACGCAACGGTCGGCGCCGCCCGAGATGCGCGGTCGGGCCATGATCGTCAACAACATGGTGCTCGGCGCGGGCTACCCGATCGGCGTGCTGATCCAGGGCGAACTGGCCGATGCGACGTCGCTGCGCGCTGCCACCGTCGGCTCCGGCGCGCTGCTCGCGATCATCCTGCTGATCGGCCGGGCGATGCGTCCCGGATCGACCGCACCGATCGACGCCCTCGACGTCGAAACCGAGAACTCCGTCACCGGGGCGGCGCTGAACGACATCTGAGTGACAAAGTTGCGTGGGGTGTGGGATTCTGACGGGCGTGCTCGACAAGGTGACGCTCCGAGGTCGGATGAGGCAGGTGCTCGAGCTCGTCGACGACCGTGCGCTGCGCAGCGTCGACCTCTGGGCACGCCTGGCCGAGCTGCCCGAGTACACCGGTGCGACCACCGTGATGGCCTTCGCCTCGATGCCGTCCGAGCCCGACACCGACGGCCTGCTCGCCCGTATCGAACGCGACGGCAAGGTGGGCGTGCTGCCCCGCCTCGACGATGGCCGTATCGTGGCCGTCCGGATGACCGGTGCCGTGACGACCGGGCAGTTCGGGATCCGCGAGCCCGTGGGCCCACCGATCGATCCGACCACCATCGACCTCGTCATCGTGCCAGGGGTGGCGTTCACCGCCGACGGGCTGCGCCTCGGCCACGGCAAGGCCTACTACGACCGGTTCCTGCCGGGTCTGACCGCGCATACGGTGGGCGCGTGCTTCGCCGAGCAGCTGGTCGACGAGCTGCCGGTCGAACCGCACGACGTGCGGCTCGACCGTGTGCTCAGTGCCTGACGGCGACCTCGATCAGCTGGCGTCGTCGTCGTCGCTGGCGTCGCCGTCGTAGTACTCGCGGCCGAGGTGGGTGATCGGGTCCTCGTCCATCATCCAGCGCAGGGTGTGCTTCAGCTTGGTGAGCTGCACGAACAGG
>JBBDMO010000179.1:0-9732 GCA_040878255.1 Ilumatobacteraceae bacterium | reverse complement strand
CGGGTGTGCCGGAGCACCTGGCGTCGGGCCGGCGACGTTGCCCACTCGACTCGCCGGCACGACGTCGCGGTTCGTCACTGCGATGGCCGCGCTGGGTGCTGGCCCGTTCACCATCGATGGGCTGGCGCCGTTGCGGTCACGCCCGATGACACCGCTGCACGACGCACTGCGTTCGCTCGGTGTCTCATTGGTGGCTGGCGGAGCATGGGGGCACCTGCCGGTCACGGTGTCGGGTCCGCTGCGCACCGGCGGCACGGTCTCGATCAGGGGAGATGTCAGCAGTCAGTACATCACCGCACTGATGCTCGTCGGGCCGTACCTGTCGGGTGGCCTACGCATCGACCTCACCACCCCGTTGGTGTCGCGGTCGTACCTCGGCATCACCGCCGCCGTGATGGCGGCGTTCGGCGTCACCGGCGTGACGGTGGGGCAGTCGGCGGTCGTGGTGCCCGAAGGTCGGTACGTCGCGACCACCTACGCCGTCGAGCCCGATGCGAGCTCGGCCAGCTATCCGCTTGCTGCGGCAGCGATCGCCGGTGGCACCGTGCACGTGCCCGGTCTGTTGGCGCACTCGTCGCTGCAGGGAGATGCCCGGTTCGCCGACGTGCTGGGCGACATGGGATGCGAGGTGGCCGCCACCGCGTCGGGCACCACGGTGACCCGTGAAGGCCCGCTGCGCGGCATCACGATCGACATGGTCGACATGTCGGACCTGGTGCCCACGTTGGCCGTGGTGGCACCGTTCGCACACACACCCACCACCATCACCGGCGTGGGGTTCATCCGCGGCAAGGAGAGCGACCGGATCGGTGATCTGTGTGCTGAACTTCGCCGCTGCGGGGTGGTCGCCGACGAGTTGCCCGATGGGCTGCGGATCATGCCCGGTGTGCCGCACGCCGCCATTGTCGAGACCCACCACGACCATCGGCTCGCGATGTCGCTCGCGCTGATCGGCCTCGTCGTCGATGGCCTCGAGGTCTCGGATCCCGATGTCGTGTCGAAGAGTTGGCCCGGGTATTGGGCGATGCTCGAGGACCTGTCGTGAGCCACGGCACGCCCCCGGATTCCGGCACCGCCGGTGTCGTCGTCGCTGCGTTCGACGTCGACGGCACGCTGACGACTCGTGACTGCGTGCGGCCGTTCCTCGAACGGGTCGCGGGGCGTCGCGGCATCGTCGGTGCACTGGTGCGACAGCCCGTAGCGACGGTGATCGGTGGGGTGCGTCGCGATCGTGACGTGATCAAGGAGATCGTCGTCGGTGGGGTCTACCGTGGCCGACAGGTGACCGACCTCGATGCGCTCGGCCACCAGTTCGCCGGCGTGGTCGAGCGGTCGATGCTGCGACCCGACGTTGTCGCACGCATGCGCTGGCATCAGGCGGTCGGCCATCGCACCGTCATCGTGTCGGCATCGCTGCGGTCGTACCTGCAGCCGCTGGCAGCGTCGCTCGGCATCGATCGTGCCATCTGCACCGATGTCGTGTCCGAGGACGGCCGATACCTCGATCGCCTCGACGGTGGCAATTGCCGCGCCGGCGAGAAGTGGGCGCGGTTGGCGGCATGGCTCGACGGCGAAGGCCTGCGCGGTGCCGAGCTGTGGGCGTACGGCGACAGCCGAGGTGATCGCGAGATGCTGGCGGCGGCACACCATGCCGTGTGGGTGCGGGGCGCTACGATCGACCGGGTGCCAGCGGAGATCGGGTCGTGAGCCGCAGCCTGCCGCGGGCCATCCTGGTCGAGGCGCGACCGAAGCAGTGGGTCAAGAACGTCCTCGTGTTCGCGGCTCCCGGTGCCGCAGGTGTGCTCGACAATGGCGGGTACCTGTGGCGCTCGATCGTGATCTTCGTCGCGTTCTGCATGGTCAGCAGCGGCACGTATTACTGGAACGACATCCTCGACCACGCGAACGACCGCAACCACCCGGTGAAGCGCTTCCGGCCGATCGCCGCCGGCGAGATCCCGCTCGGACTCGCTCGCATCATCGGCAGCGTGCTGCTGGTGGGTGGCATCGCCCTCGCTGCCGTGCCGAAGCCGCAGGCCGCCATCGTGGCTGCCACGTATGTCGCCATCACGTCGCTGTACAGCTCGGTGCTCAAGCATGTCGCCGTAGTCGACCTCGTTGCCGTATCGGCGGGTTTCGTGCTGCGGGCGATCGGCGGTGCCGTGGCCACCTCGGTGCCGATGAGCACCTGGTTTCTGCTGACCACGTCGTTCGCCTCGCTGTTCATCGTCACGGGCAAGCGGTACGCCGAGCTGCGCGAGGTCGGCGATGCTGCGCAGACCCGCAGCACGCTCGACGACTACTCGCTCGGCTACCTGCGCATGGTCCTGTCGATCAGCTGCGGCGCTGCGCTGGTGACGTACTGCATCTGGGCATTCGACACCAAGGAGATCGCCGGCACCACCTGGCCCTTCTACGAGCTGTCGATCGTGCCGATGGCCACTGCGTTGCTGCGCTACACGCTCGTGCTCGAACAGGGTCACGGTGCAGCGCCGGAAGAGATCTTCGTCGCCGATCGCACCTTGCAGGTGCTCGGATTGCTGTGGGCCGTGGTATTCGGCCTGGGGGTGTACGTGGCATGAGCCAGCTCGAGTCCGGATCGTTCGAAGCAGTGCTGGCCGCCGTTGCCGGTGTCGAGGGGTGGATGTCGCCCGACCAGGCTCGGCGTCTCTACGACGCTGCGGCAC
Organism: Ilumatobacteraceae bacterium; assembly: GCA_040878255.1. Lineage (GTDB taxonomy): Bacteria > Actinomycetota > Acidimicrobiia > Acidimicrobiales > Ilumatobacteraceae > VFMC01. The sequence continues at coordinate 7,045 of JBBDMO010000179.1, read as the reverse complement.
GGACGAGCGCAGGGGACCAGATCGTCGAGATCGGCAGCTTCCGTGGCCGGAGCACCGTTGTGCTGTCGTCGGCAGCGCCCGCCGGCGTCACGGTGGTGGCGATCGACCCGCATGCGGGCAACGACCGTGGACCGCAGGAGATCGAGGGGTTCGCCGCCGAAGCCGCCGGTGACCACGAGGTCTTCAATGCCAACCTTGCTGCAGCCGGGGTGGCCGATCGTGTGACGCATCTGCGGATGTTCAGCGATGTAGCTCACGGCGAGGTCGAGGGTGCCATCGCAGTGCTGTACGTCGATGGTGCGCACCGCTTTGCGCCGGCCCGCACCGACATCCGCGACTGGGGCGCTCGGGTGAGCGATGGAGGCACGCTGCTGATCCACGACTCGTTCTCGTCGGTCGGCGTCACACTGGCCATCCTGCGCGAGCTGATGCCCGGTAAGCGCTGGCGCTACGTCGGACGTGCGCGTTCGATGACCGAGTACCGCGCCGACCTCGAGCCCACGCTGGCCGCTCGACTGTCGAACGCCGGCCGGCAACTCGCGCAGCTGCCGTGGTTCGTGAAGAACCTGCTCGTGAAGGTCATGATCTCGGCCAAGCTCGGTCCGGTGATGCAGCGGGTCACGGGCCGTGATCCGGAGTGGCCCTACTAGCGTGTGTGCCGTGGCCCGTACCTCGCTCACCGGTTGGGGGCGCACCAACCCCTCCGTCGCTGACGTCGTCGACGTGCTCCGCTCCGAGGTGTCCGGCACGATCGCTGCGGCAGGCTCGCGTGGTGCGCTGGCACGTGGGCTCGGCCGGAGCTATGGCGATGCAGCGCAGAACAGCGGGGGCCTCGTCGTTCGGCTGCTGGGCAGCGCGAAGGATGCGTCGCTCGACCCGCAGGCCGGCACGGTCACGGTCAGCGCTGGGGCGAGCCTCGACGAGCTGATGCGTGAGTTGGTGCCCCGGGGCTGGTTCGTTCCCGTCACGCCCGGCACGCGGTTTGTCACGGTGGGTGGAGCGATCGCCAGTGACATCCACGGAAAGAACCATCATCTCGACGGCTCGTTCGGCAACTACGTCGAGCGAATGTCACTGCTGCTCGCCGATGGCACCGTGGTCGAGCTGACCCCTGACTCGGACTCCGAGCTGTTCTGGGCCACGATCGGCGGCATGGGACTGACCGGCATCGTCCTCGATGCCACGGTGCGACTGCTGCCCATCGAGTCGAGCCGGATGACGGTTGACACCCATCGCATCGCCGACCTCGATGCGCTGCTCGCGGTGATGGCCGAGGGGGACGACCGCTACCGATACAGCGTGGCGTGGATCGATCTGGCCGCCAAGGGCAGCCAGACCGGGCGGAGCGTGCTGACACGAGGCGATCACGCCAGTGCCGATCAGCTCGTCCCGCGTCAGCAGGCCGACCCCTTCGCGTTCGACCCGAGGCAGCTCGTGAGCGTGCCGCCCGTCGTGCCGGCGCCCGGGCTGCTCAACCATCTCACGGTCGCTGCGTTCAACGAGCTCTGGTTCCGCAAGGCACCGCGCGAGCGGCTGGGCGAGGTCCAGAGCATCACGTCGTTCTTCCATCCCCTCGACATGGTGGGCCGGTGGAACCGGCTGTACGGCCGTCCCGGGCTCGTGCAGTACCAGTTCGTGGTGCCGTTCGGCCAGGAGGACACGCTGCGCCGCATCGTCGCGCGGCTCTCGACCAGCGGGGTCGCGAGCTTCCTCGCGGTACTGAAGCGCTTTGGCGAGGGCAGCCTGGCGCCGCTCAGCTTCCCGCAGCCGGGCTGGACGCTGGCGCTCGACATGCCTGCAGGCGCTCCGGGTGTCGAGTCGCTGCTGCACGGCCTCGACGATCTCGTGCTCGACGTCGGGGGGCGCAACTACTTTGCCAAAGACTCGCACACCTCGCCCAGCACCATCCGGCGGGGCTATCCCCGTCTTGCCGAATGGCAGGCGGTGCGGTGCCGCGCCGATCCAACGGGTCTGTGGCAGAGCGACCTGTCGCGTCGGCTGATGCTGGCCGACGACTGACGCGCGACCCGCGCACCGAACCCAGGAGCATGATGGACAACGCATTCGGACAGCCGCAGACGATCGTCGTGCTCGGCGGCACCAGCGAGATCGGGCTCGCGATCGCGCGCAAGCTGGTCAGCCCGGTCACGCGCACGGTCGTGCTCGCCTGTCGCGACCTCGACAAGGGCGAGCGGGCCGCGGCGACGATGCGTCAGGGTTCGCTCACGGTCGACGTGGTGCACTTCGACGGTGCCGACACGGCATCGCACGAGGCCTTCGTGCGCGAGGTGACGGCTGCGCACGGCGACCTCGACGTCGTGATCGTCGCCTTCGGTCAGCTCGGTGATGGGGAAGCGACCGGCCGCGATGTCGACGATGCGACCCGCCTCGCTCAGGTCAACTTCACCGGCGCGGTCTCGTCGTCGATCGCCGTGGCCAACCAGCTCCGGACGCAGGGTCACGGCACGCTGGTCGTGCTCAGCAGCGTCGCGGGCGAGCGCGTCCGCAAGGCCAACTTCGTCTACGGCGCCACCAAGGCCGGCCTCGACGGTTTTGCCCAGGGTCTCGGCGACTCACTCGTGGGCAGCGGCGCCCGCGTGCTGGTGGTGCGGCCCGGGTTCGTCCACTCGGCGATGACCGCGGGGCTGCCGGCTGCGCCGTTCGCCACCACGCCCGAGCACGTCGCCGAGGTGACGGTGAAGGGCCTTCGTGCCGGTCGTCGCACGGTGTGGGCGCCTGGGATCCTCCGCTACGTCTTCAGCGCGCTGCGGCACGTCCCGGGCCCGATCTGGCGCCGGTTGCCCCTCGGCTGAGCATGGACACCCCTCTCGACGCGCTGGCGACCGACCTCTGCGAGCGCGGTGTCCGCCGCATCCACGTCCTCGCGTGGCGAGATCTCGATGACCCCGACGCCGGGGGTAGCGAGGTCCATGCCGACCACTTCATGAGCCGGTGGGCGGCGGCGGGGCTCGAGGTGACGCACCGCACCTCGGCTGCGGTCGGGCTGCCGAGTGAGGCCGACCGCAATGGCTACCGGGTGGTTCGCCGCGGCAGCCGCTACACGGTGTTCCCTCGCGCGATCGCCAGTGAGTTGACGCACCGCATGGGGCGTTTCGACGCTCTCGTCGAGATCTGGAACGGCGTGCCGTGGATGAGTCCGGTGTGGGTCCGCCGGCCGCACGTCACCGTGGTGCACCACGTCCACGGTCCGATGTGGGATCAGATGCTGCCCCGTCCGTTGGGCCCGGTGGGCCGCCTGCTCGAGGCCCGGTTGGCTCCACCGTTCTACCGGCGAGGCCTCACCGTGACCCCGTCCGACGCGACGCGTGACGAGCTGCTCGAGCTGGGTTTCCGGCCCGACCGGGTGGTCGCCGTACCGAACGGCGTCGAGTCGTACTTCGAGCCCGGTGGCACTCGTTGCGACGATCCGCTCGTCGTGTGCGTCGGCCGTTTGGCACCAGTGAAACGCCAGGACGAGATGATCGAGGCGGCGCTCGTGGCCCGCCGGACGCATCCGACGTTGCGCCTGGTGATCGTGGGGGAGGGCCCACTGCGTCCCGTTCTCGAGGCGCGCATCGCTGCGCTCGGTGCCGAGAGCTGGATCACGTTGGCCGGCCGGATCGAGCGTCACGAGTTGGTGGCGATGTACCAGGGGGCCTGGTTGGTGGCGAGCGCCTCCCTGGCCGAGGGGTGGGGGCTCACGCTCACCGAGGCTGCCGCGTGTGGCACGCCCTGCGTTGCAACCGACATCAGCGGGCACCGCAGCAGCGTGGTCGACGGCGTCACCGGTGTGCTGGCCCCGCTCGAGCGCCTCGGCGACGTGATGGCCGAACTGCTTGCCGACGATGAGCGCCGCGAGCGGCTCGCTTCGGCGGCGCTCGCTCGCGCCCGCACGCTGACGTGGGATGCATCGGCCCTCGGCGTGCTGGCGGCGCTGCACACCCAGGTCGTTCGATCGACCGGCACGTCGCGGGCCGACGGGTAGCCTCGGCGCACATGCGTTGCGTGATCGTGCTGCCCACGTACAACGAGGCCGAGAACATCGTCGCCTTCCTGGCCAGCGTGCGTGCGGCCGCGCCCGCCGCCGACATCCTCGTCGTCGATGACAACAGCCCCGACGGCACCGGCGAGTTGGCCGGCAAGGTCGCTGCCGAGGACGATCACATCCGGGTGCTCGATCGTGAGGCCAAGGTGGGCCTCGGCGCCGCATACCGGCATGGGTTCTCGGTGGCGTTCGAGCAGGGCTACGAGGTCATCGTGTCGATGGATTCGGACTTCTCACACGACCCCGCCCTGATCCCGCCCATGCTCGTCCGGATCGAGTCCGGTGCAGACCTCGTGATCGGCTCGCGCTACGTACCCGGCGGTGGCACGGTCAACTGGCCGCTCCACCGGCGTCTGCTCTCGCGATGGGGGAACCGGTACACGTCGTTCGTGCTGCGCGCCGACGTGCGCGACTGCACCTCGGGCTTTCGCGCGTACCGTGCGACAGCGCTGCAGGCCATCGACCCGCTGTCGACGACGGCCGACGGATACGCCTTCCTCACCGAGCTCGCGCGGCGCATCAGCAACTCCGGCTTCTCGATCGTCGAGGTGCCGTTGATCTTTCGCGACCGCGAGCGCGGAGTCTCGAAGATGTCGGGCCGGATCGTCGTCGAGTCGATGGTCCTGGTCACGCAGTGGGGTCTCCGTGACCGGCTGCCGGCGCGCTGGCGCAGACCGCGTCACTGACCCTCTGCCGCAGCATCCCCGAACCGGTAGATCTGTGGGCGCAGCACCGGGTTGTCGGCCCGCCGGAGGTGTGGCAGCACGATGTCGTTGAAGGCGACGGGCTTGCGACGCACGTCGCCGCGACGCGGCAGCACGAACGCCGTCGTGAGCGCGCGCGTGACGAGGGTCTGACCGCTGCGGTGCTTGAAGTCGCCGTCGTTGGCGTGCCGGAGCATGGCGTCCGAGACCGTGCCGTCGACGCGGAACGGCACGGTGCCCTGCCACGGCAGTTCGACCACACGGTGATCGAGGTGGCTGTCGAGTAGGTCGGCGATCGGCCGCCGCAGCCCACTCTCGTCGAGGAACCGGTCGATGTCGGCGTCGAAGTAGGGCTGCTGTTTGGCCGTGAACACGAGCACACCGTCGACGAGCGAGCACCACCAGACGTGGCTGGGGAAGTCGACGATCTTCGCGCTCGCCATGTCGGGCACCTCGATGTAGCCGGCCTTCGCAACTCGCATCATCTCGCCGATGACCGCCGCCGGGTCGGGGACGTGCTCGAGCACGTGCGAGCAGATGACGTAGTCGAACACCTGGTCGGCGAACGGCATGGCAGCCGCGTCGGCGTCGAACAGTGGGCGGGTGATGCGCGCCCCGGCGCCGCCGGAGCGTTGCACGGCATGCTCCTCGCCGGCGTACCGATCGAGGAGCACGTCGGCGCGCCAGTGCGGCTTGTCACCGCTGCCGACGTCGAGGACCAGCCAGTTGCGGTCGGCGGGGATCGAGATCCGTCGCCGGGCGAAGGATCGGAGTTGCGTGAGGATGTTCATGGCTGGCATCGCCCCCAGAGCTCGAGCAGGCCGTCTTCGTAGCTGCCGACGCGGCAGAACTGGTCGCGCACCACCTGGTTCGGCACGTCGGAACCGAAGTCCATCGAGGCATTCGGCTCGAGCCAGCCATCCCAGATGCGCGACAGGATCAGCCAGTCGGCGGTGGCGACGTCGTCGGCGAGCCGCGACCCTGGGGCGTCGGCGAGGCCAGGGTCCATTTCGATGTAGTAGGTGGCCGGCGTCAGTTCGGGGAAGAGGTGGTAGAAGAACGCGTCGTTGTACCAGGTGCGACGCAGGTCGACGGGCCCGACGAACAGGCGCTCACCCGGCGACGACAACCGGTCGAGGTCGGCCACGAGTTCGGTGCTCGCCTGGTACGAGCGAGGGTCGCCGAGGCGGAACCACCGCTCGTCGCGCTCGAGCGAGAACGGCGCTGCGATCTGCCCCACGCTCATCCGCGTGAAGTAGACGTAGTAGCGGTAGGTGTACAGCGGCGCGACGACGAACGTCACCAGGGTGAGTGCTCCGAGCGCGATGGCGCTGTGCCGCACTGGGCGCAGGGTGGGTCGGCGGCGGCGCAGCCACTCGGCGAGCACGAGGGTGACCATGACGAACGAGACGCACGACACCCACGACAGGTGCGTCGAATCGGGGCGCTGCAATGCCTGCGGCAGGATGCCGAGCGCAAAGATGCTGCCTGCCATGAGCACGGTGCTGCGTGACGTGGGTTCTCGGCGGTGCAGCGCGCGACTGATGATGACCGCCACGATGGGCGCGGCAACTGCCACGAAGAACCACACGAACAGCGACTGCGGCGCGGTGAGAGCGGGGAGCCGCCACCACGGGCCTGGTTCGCCGATCGCCTGCAACGCCCCCTGGATCTCGTTGGGTGACGGGGGGAACGGCAACCTGCGGCCGGGCCGGAGCCGGAAGACGGGGTCGATCACCATGCCATCGATCGCCGCAACCGGGCCGACGAGCACGATGTGGACCCACATCGGCAGCAGGCCGACCGTCGCACCGAGCAGGAACCGTCGAACACCTGGCCGCCGCCACAGCAGCCACAGGTGGGTGACGGCGATGGCGACCGCGAGGTCGGGCCGGAAGGTGAGCGCTACACCGGCGAGCACGCCGGCGACCGCCAGCCACCGAGCACTCGACGTGCCGACGGTGTTGCGGGCACGCACGCCGCACACGACGCTCCAGAGCGCCAACGCGAGCCCGCCGTTCCATGCCATCGCCGTGAGGCCGTTGGTGATGAGCACGTAGAACACCGACGAGGTGGCGATGCCCCACGCCATGAGCCGACCCCACGGGCGGGCCAAGGTGAACAGTGCCAGCACCACAGCGCCGATCTGCACGAGGCCGAACGTGCGCTCGACGCCGATGTTGAAGCCGAACAGACCGAACCATGCGGCGAGGACATCGATCGCGCCGGGACCGTAGAGGTGGAGGTAGTCGCGGTTCGCGAGGTCGCCGGCCAACAGGCGTTCGGGGAAGACGAG
>JBBDMO010000178.1:0-9905 GCA_040878255.1 Ilumatobacteraceae bacterium | reverse complement strand
CGCCGGCGCGCACGCTCTCGACGGCCTCGGTGAACGTGAGCCCCTGGCCGACCAGCTCGCGGATGCGTTCGAGCGACAAGAAGCCGGCGTGACCCTCGTTCGTGTGGAACACCTCGGGCTCGAGGCCGAGCGCGCGCAGCACGCGGACGCCGCCGATGCCGAGGACGATTTCCTGGCGCAACCGGTGCTCGGCGTCGCCGCCGTAGAGCCGGTTCGTGATGCCCGCACCCCCGGCGCTGTTGCCCTCGACCGCTGTGTCGAGCAGATAGAGCTTCACCCGACCCACCTGTGCCATCCAAGCGTGCACGCGCACCGGGTCACCGGCGATGTCGACGACCACCTGCACGCCGGTGTCGGTGAGCGCGAGACCGCTGGGGTCGAGACGGGGGAAGCGTTCCTCCTGGTATCCGTCGGCGTTCAGGCTCTGGCGGAAGTAGCCCTCGGCGTAGAGCAGGCCGATGGCCACCAGCGGTACGCCCAGGTCGCTCGCCGCCTTCAGGTGGTCGCCGGCCAGGATGCCGAGGCCGCCGCTGTACTGCGGCAACGTCTCGCTGATGCCGAACTCCGGCGAGAAGTAGGCGACCATGTGCAGCGGCGACCCATCGCGACCCTGGAACCAGCGGGGTTCGTGGACGGCGGCGTCGAGGCGGGCCTTGGCCGCATGTGTCGACTCGACGATCGACGGGTCTGCTGCGAGCCGGGCCCAGCGCTCGGGTTCGATGGTGGCGAGCAGGCGGAGCGGGTCGTGACCCGACGCCTCCCAGGCCTCGGGATCGAGCTGCGAGAACAGCCGCTTGGTGTCGCGATCCCAGGTCCAGCGGAGGTTCGTGGCGAGCTCGCGCAGCGCATCGAGGGCCGGTGGTACGGCAGGTACGACGGTGAACTGGCGGACGGCTCGCATGGCGGCGAGGGTAGTGGAGCCTCGCCGAAGCTGGGTCACGACGTCGTGAACTCTTGACGTTCAGCGCGTTGCGGTGGCGATGTCGTATACGTCGATGGTCGAAGCAGCGATCGCATCCCACGTGTAGTGGGCATCGATCAGCGCCGCTGCTTCGGTGCGCATCGTCTCTGCCACCGTTGCGTCCGTGAGCACCGCCATGATCTGCTCGGCCAGGTCGTGGTGGTTGCCCGGCTCGAACAGCATCCCGGCCTCGGTGCCCTCGACGATCTCGGCGAGGCCGCCCGTGCGTGCCACGATGGTGGGCGCACCTGCCGCCATGCCCTCGAGCGCCACGATGCCGAACGGCTCGTACAGCGACGGGATGATGACGCAGCCGGCCCGCTGCAGGATGCGGCGGAGATCGTCATCCGGCACGAAGCCCGCCAGGTCGACGATGTCGGTGACGCCTTCGACGTCGATCTGGGTCTGTAGCTCGCTGAGATAGCTGCCGCGGCCGGCGATGATGCAGCGCACGCCAGGCAGGCGGTGGCGGAGCTCGGCGATTGCCCGCACGAGCACCTGGAAGCCCTTCTCGTACTGCACCCGACCCCAAGCCACCACCAGCTGCTCGCGCTGCACCGGCTTGGCCGAGGCGAGCTTCCACAGCTTGGGGTCGACGCCGTTGGGAACCAGGTGGACCTTCTCGACCGGGAGCTCGAAGCCGTTGACGACCTCGCGCACCATGAACTTCGAGCAGGCGATGACCTCGCGTGCCTGATAGGTGAGCCACCACTCGACAGCGTTGATGGCGGCTGGCATGCCCGGTGGCACGTGGCCACCGTGACGGCCGCGCTCGGTGGCGTGGATGGTGGCCACCAGGGGCACGTCGAGGAGCGTCTTCAGTGTGTCGCCCGCCCAGGCCACGAGCCAGTCGTGGGCATGCACGACCTCGGGCTTCCACGGACCCAGCCGGGCAATGAGGCCGACGAGCTGGTGGTTGGCCGACGCCATGCGTGCCACCAGGTCGTCGTCGGGCAGCCAGGGCAGGTCGGTGACCGCCCGCAGCACGCGTACGCCGTCGACGACCTCGTCGTCGGGCACCGGGTCGGTGCCCGGCTCGTGTCGCTGCAGGCTCAACACCACGACGTCGTGGCCGCTGCGCGCCATGGCTCGGGCGAGGCCGTCGACGTGTGCGGCGATCCCACCGATCACGAACGGGGGGTACTCCCACGACAGCATCAGGACACGCATTCGCAAGACCGTAGTGCCCGCCCGGTGGCCGGTTCACCTACGCTGACCGGCGTGCTGCTCGCCGATCTCGACCTGCACCTCTTCGGAGAGGGCACTCACCGCCGACTCTGGGATGTGCTGGGTGCCGTCACCGCGCCCGACGGACGCACCCGCATCGCGGTGTGGGCGCCGAACGCCGTTGTCGTCGAGGTCGTCGGCGATTGGAACGAGTGGGCGCCCGAGCGGCTCGAGCGTCAGGGCGAGTCCGGCGTCTGGGCCTCCATCGTCGCGGCCGTGCCGGGCCAGCGCTACAAGTTCCTCGTGCAGGGCAGCGATGGTCGAGTGGTGATGAAGGCCGATCCGATGGCGATGCGCGCCGAGTGCCCGCCGTCCGATGCCAGCGTCATCGCCGGACCCACCTCGCACGAGTGGAGTGACTCTGCCTGGATGGAGCAGCAAGCCACCGACGTCCGTCGGCCGATGCGCATCTACGAGGTGCACCTCGGATCATGGCGGCGCGGTGCCGCCGACTACCGCACGCAGGCCGACCAGCTCGCCGAGCATGTCCGGGCGATGGGCTTCACGCACATCGAACTCCTCCCCGTGGCCGAGCACCCGTTCGGCGGTTCATGGGGCTATCAGGTCAGTGGCTACTACGCGCCGACCGCGCGCTACGGGACGCCCGACGACTTCCGCTTCTTCGTCGACCGCATGCACCGCGCCGGCATCGGTGTCATCGTCGACTGGGTGCCCGCGCACTTCCCGAAAGACGAGTGGAGCCTCGGCCGCTTCGACGGCACCGCCCTCTACGAGCACGCCGACCCGCGTCAGGGCGAGCACCCCGATTGGGGCACCTACGTGTTCAACTACGGACGCAACGAGGTCCGTAACTTCCTGATCGCCAACGCGCTGTATTGGCTCGACGAGTTCCACGTCGACGGGCTGCGCGTCGACGCCGTCGCCAGCATGCTGTACCTCGACTACTCGCGGCGCGCCGGCGAGTGGGTGGCCAATGAGCACGGCGGCCGCGAGAACCTCGATGCCATCGGGTTCCTGCGTCAGCTCAACGACACCGTGCGTGCCGAGCACCCGAGCGCACTGGTCATCGCCGAGGAGAGCACCTCGTGGCCGAAGGTCACCCGCCCCACGGCCGAAGGCGGGCTGGGCTTCACGCACAAGTGGAACATGGGCTGGATGCACGACACGCTCGGCTACCTGCGCGAGGACCCGGTGCATCGCCAGTGGCACCATCACGAGCTCACCTTCGGCTTGCTCTACGCGTTCACCGAGTCGTTCGTGCTGCCCCTCAGCCACGACGAGGTCGTGCACGGCAAGGGCAGCCTGCTCGGCAAGATGGTGGGCGACGACTGGCAGCGGTTCGCCAACCTGCGCGCCCTCTACGCATGGATGTGGGCGATGCCGGGCGCGCCGCTGCTGTTCATGGGGGCCGAGATGGCCCCCTGGACGGAGTGGAACGACGCCGCCTCACTGCCGTGGCACCTCCTCGACCATGCGCCTCACCGCGGGGTGCGCGACCTGCTGGCCGCATTGAACGCGCAGGCCGACCGGTGGCCCGCCGTCTGGGAGCGTGACGACGACCAGGGCAGCTTCCAGTGGCTCGATGCCGACGACGCCGAGCACTCGGTCTACGGGTTCCTGCGTTGGGCCAAAGGTGGTCTGCACGCCGTTGCGTGCATCGCGAACTTCACGCCTGTGCCGCGACCCGGCTACCGCGTCGGGCTGCCGTGGGACGGCGCCTGGGAGGTGGTCGTCGACACCGACGCCCCGACGTTCGGGGGTAGCGGCTACGCCGGTGGACTCGCGTCGGTCGGTGCCACGACCGAGCTCACCTGGCAGGGCCAGCCTGCGTCGGCACTCGTCGACATCCCGCCGCTCTCGGTCGTGTGGCTCGCCGCACACCGCCCCGCCTGACCTCGCGCCACGCCGCCGTGCGATCCCACGCCCTGCTCCGCGACGCGACCCTGCGACCCGTGGTGACGGCCAGCGTCACCCTCGGTGCCGCCGTCGGCGTGTTCGGCATCTCGTTCGGCGTGGGCGCCGTCAGCGCCGGTGCCACCGTGCTGCAGGCATGCGCCATGTCGTTGCTCGTCTTCACCGGGGCCTCGCAGTTCTCTGCCGTCAGCGTCATCGGTGCCGGCGGCACCACGGCATCGGCGCTCGGCGGGGCGATGGTGCTGGCTGCCCGCAACGGCGTGTACGGGCTCACCATGGGTCGTCGTATCGAGGGGCCGGTGGGCCGCCGGCTCGTGGCAGCGCAACTCACCATCGACGAATCGACAGCGATGTCGGTGGCCCAGGACGACGTCGCCGCGCAACGTGCGGCGTTCTGGATCACCGGGCTCAGCGTGTACGTGTTCTGGAACATCGGCACGCTGCTCGGTGCCCTGCTCGGCAACGCGATCGACCCGATGACCTTCGGGCTCGACGCCGCCTTCCCGGCGGGCTTCGTGTTCATGGTGTGGCCGCTGCTGCGCACGCGCCGCGGGCGGATCGCTGCCGCGCTCGGATCGCTCATCTGCCTGGCCCTGGTGCCGTTCACACCGGTGGGCGTGCCGATCCTGTGCTCGGCGCTGGCCGTACTGGTCGGCCTGCCCGCCGACGACAGCTGGCCCGACCGGCGGCCAGCGACATGACGTGGACGCTCGTGGTCATGCTCGCCGCCGGCGCATACGCCTGCAAGGCCGTCGGCTTCTTCGTCCTGGGCCGACGCGCCCTGCCTCCGGCGCTCGAGCGCTGCCTGGCCCTCATCCCAGCCGCCGTCGTGTCGGCGCTCGTGATGAAGGACACCTTCAGCACCGGCCAGGACCTCGTGATCGACGCTCGGGTGGCCGGCGTCGCGGCGGCCACGATCGCAGTCTGGAAGCGCGCCCCGTTCGTGGCGGTCATCGTGATCGCCGCCGGCGTGACCGCAGGGGTGCGGGCGTTCAGCTGACCGACGCCTCGACGAGCTGTCGGAGCTCGCGGAGGTTACGGCGCCAGATCGCCTGCATGACGATCTTGCCGCCGATGAAGGCACCGATCGGGCCACCGAGCCACCACGGGAAGAACAACTCCTCGGCCCACTCGAAGCGGGTACGGCGACCGAGGTCGATCGGGGTCAGCGTGAACCGGCCGGTGCCGGTGACCATGCCGGTGTGGCGGACGCCCATGACGGCGTCAGGCTCCCACTCGGTGATCTCCATGTGGTCGACCAGCTCGATCGGGCCGACCTTGGTGTCGCAGAGGAAACTGGTGCCGACGCCACGGGTCTGGTCGCTCTGGAAGCGGATCGCGACGGCGTCGTGCATCCAGTCGATGTGGTTCTCGACCGGCTCGACGACATGCCACACCTGTGCCGGGGTGGCGTCGATCTCGATCGAGACGCTGATGCGAGCCATGGGGAGTGCTGACCTGTCGAGACGGCTCAGGCGTGCACTGCGACGTTGCGCAGGTGCTCGGCGGCAGTCTCGGGCGGCACGATGTTGATGAGGACACCGGTGCCACGCTCGAATCCGGCGGTGGTGTGCAGCTTGGGCAGGATGTTGACGTGCCAGTGGAACGCCCCGCTGTAGTGGTGCGGTGCCGTGCGGAACACCAGGTTGTACGACACGTCACCGACGACCTCGCGCAGGTGGGCGATGGCGTCGCGGATGGCCACGCCGACCGCAGCCACCGTGGCATCGGTGGAGTCGGTGAGGTGCAGGTCGTGGCTGCGCGGGATGATCATCATCTCGAACGGCGAGCCGCTCCAGAACGGGCAGATGCACACGACGTCGTCGTTCGCGAACACGACCCGCTTGCCGTCGACCAGTTCGGCCTCGACGGTGGCGCACAGGATGCAGCCGCCCTCGAACCGGTTGAAGCCGCGCTGCTCCTCGAGCACCTCGCCCGGTACGAACGGGAGGCCCAGCAACTGTCCGTGCGGGTGTGCCAGCGACGCGCCGGCCTCGCGGCCGTGGTTGATGATGGCCTGCGTATAGCGCAGGTGTGGTGCGGCGGAGTGCTCGGCGAACCGACGCTGCAGGATGCGCATCAGGTCGGCGGCGGCACGGTCGCCCAGGTCGTGGATGCCGCTGTCATGGTCGCGACTGAACACGAACACCTCGTGGATGCCCGATGCCTCGGCCTCGACGTGCACGGGACCGAGGTGGTGGACCGAGAACGGCTCATCACCGGAAAAAGCCGGGTAGAGGTTCGGAAGGACCCGCATCGTCCAGCTACCGCCCTCGTCGAGGCTCTCGAGCGCTGAAGCGCTGTCCTCTTCGTTGCCGGGGCAGAAGGGGCACGGGCGGCTCGGGTCGGACTCGACCACGGACGTGCGCGGTGCGAAGTCGGTGGGGCGTTGGCCCCGCTCGGCGACGATGGTGACCCACCGGCCGGTCAATGGATTCAGACGCAGTTGACTCACAGCGAGATACACCTTACGCGGGTCGTCCCGCTGAAGTACGGACGTGTCACCGATTTCACGTTGTGCGCCGCCGCCCATCGGTTTGCGAGCTGGGCCGCAGCTCGTACACGGTCACGTGACGCTCGCTGTCGGCACCGAACGGCGACCGGTCGAAGTCGGCCCATCGCTCGGCCACGCGCATGTCTGCGGCGTTGGCCATGGCGTCGAGCTCGTCGGGTTGCGCCCACCTGATGGCCCACGGCCGCAGGCGGACACCACCGGTCTCGGTGATCTCGACGAACTGGCCTTCCGCTCGCTGTTGGCCGGCGTCGTGCACGCTCGCGCTGAGCACCACGCGGTCGACTGCCATCGAGCGGACCGACACCTGTGATCCGGTGTGGGGTTGGGGGACGAACGCCTCGACGACGAACGAGCCGTTGGGGGCGAGCCGTTCGGCGACGGCGTGGAAGCACGCCTGTTGGCGCTCGGGGCTGAGCAGGTTGAACAGGGTGTTGTACGCGGCGAGGACCACCTCGTGCTGCCCGGCGGGCAGATCGTCGACCATGTCGCCCTGCACACCGATGACCGTGCGGTCGGGGTCAGCAGATGCCAGCACCTCGAGCATCTTCGCGCTGCTGTCGATGCCCACCACGGTGCCCACGTGCGGTGCCAACGGCACGGCCAGCCGGCCGGTGCCGACCCCCAGTTCGAGCACCGAGCCGCGGGGTCCGGCGAGCGCAGCGATGAACGACACCGTGGTGGGGATGTCGGTGATGTCGCGGTACCAGTCGTCGTAGACGTCGGCGAACGCGTCGCCGTAGGACGAGGGGGAGTAGCCGAACATGGTGCCCATCATCGCCGCTCGCCGAGACGGAACAGCGGCCAGCGGTAGCGTGGGTGCCATGTCGGGCGAGCTCACGTACCTCGATCACGCGGCCAGCACGCCCATGCGGCGCGAGGCGATCGACGCGATGCTGCCCTTCCTCGACCAACAGTTCGCGAACCCCAATGGCTCGCATCGCTTCGCTCGTCAGGCTCGTGCCGCTCTCGACGATGCTCGCGAGGTCGTGGCCGATGTCGTCGGGTGTCGTCCGGGCGAGGTCGTGTTCACGGGTGGTGGTACCGAGGCCGACAACACGGCGGTTCTCGGGGTGGTCGCCCACCGTGGTGGCGTCGCCGTGTGCTCCGCTGCCGAGCACCACGCCGTCCTCCATGCCGTCGAGCAGGCCAAGGGCATCGTCGTCGGTGTCGATGCCGACGGCCACATCGACCTGGCCGCGCTGGCGGCATCGGTCGACGAGCACACGACGATCGTGTCCGTCATGGCGGTCAACAACGAGGTCGGCACCATCACCGATGTCGCCGCGTTGGCCGATGTCGTGCGACGGGCCAACCCGGCGGCGGCGCTGCACACCGACGCCGTCCAGGGCGCGTGCTGGCTCGACCTGCGCACCGTGTGGCCGCACGTCGACCTGATGGCGCTGTCGGCGCACAAGTTCGGCGGCCCCAAGGGCATCGGTGTGCTCGTCGTCCGCCAGGGCACCGAGTTCCACCCGCTGCTGGTCGGCGGCGGCCAAGAACGCGACCGTCGCAGCGGCACGCAGAACGTGGCTGGTGCGGTTGCGATGGCCACGGCGCTGCGGCTCACCGACGCCGAGCGCGATCACGAACTGGTCCGCATCGCTGCGCTGCGCGACCGGTTGGTCGACTCGCTCGTGGCGGCCCTGCCCGACGTGCGCGAGACCGTCGACCGGGGACGCAAGGTGGCTGGGTCGGCGCACCTGTGCATCGCCGGCATCGAGAACGAGGCGCTGCTGTTCCTGCTCGACGAGGGTGGCGTGTGCGCCAGTGCTGCGTCGGCCTGCGCAGCCGGCGCCATGGAGCCATCCCACGTGCTCGCGGCGATGGGTGTCGAGCGGCAGTGGTCGAACGGCGCCGTGCGGCTGTCGCTCGGCCACACCACCACCGACGTCGACGTCGACCGAGCCGTCGAGGTCGTCACCTCGGCGGTCCGCCGCATCAGGGAGTTCCAGCGATGAAGGTGCTGTGCGCGATGAGCGGTGGCGTCGATTCGTCGGTCGCAGCACTCGAACTGCTCCGTGACGGCCACGAGGTCGTCGGTGTCACCATGCGGCTGTGGGGCGGCGACAGCGACACCGGGTGCTGCTCGGTGGCCGACGTCGACGACGCCCGGCGCGTCGCCCAGCAGATCGGCATCGATCACCTCGTCTTCAACTTCACCGACGACTTCGACACCCATGTGGTCGATCCGTACGTGCGGGCGCATGCGGACGGCATCACGCCGAACCCGTGTATCGAGTGCAACCGCCACCTCAAGTTCCACCGCCTCAGCGAGCGTGCCGACGTGCTCGGCTTCGACGCGATCGCCACCGGACACCACGCCCGCATCGTCACGGTCGGCGGTGTGCACCACGTCGCTCGCGGTGCCGATGCGCTCAAGGACCAGAGCTACGTGGTCCACATGCTCCCGCAGCACGAGCTCGCCCGCACCCTGTTTCCCGTGGGCCACCTGACGAAGGCGCAGGTGCGCGAACGTGCCGTCGAGGCCGGGCTCCGCACCGCCACGAAGCCCGACAGTCAGGACGTCTGCTTCATCACCCACACCGGCGGCCGTGAGCAGTTCCTCGGTGCGCGCATCCCGTTCCGATCAGCGGCGGTGGTCGACGCAGACGGTGCGCCGATCGGTGAGGTGCCGTCGGTCGAGCTCGTCACCATCGGCCAGCGACGTGGTCTCGGCCTACCCGGCGGTGGCCCGAAGCAGTACGTGCTCGACGTCGACACGATCACTCGTACGGTCGTGGTGGGCGCCGATGCCGACCTTTTCGACGACGAGGTCCACGTGGTCGATCTGCACTGGGCAGGCGTGCCCGAGACCGACGTGCTGGTGCAGTGCAGCGCGCACGGCGCCACGCATCCCGCCACGGTCATGCCGGGCAACGGTGTCGTCTCGACGCTTCGTTGGCACCAGCGGCAGCGGCGTGTGGCGCCTGGCCAGACGGTGGTGCTCTACGACGCTTCCGACGCACGCGTGCTCGCGGGCGGCATCGCCACCCGTCGACGCTGAGTCTCGGGCCGATCAGCCGATCGGGAGTCGTCGATCGGCGACGCCCACCAGGGCGCGGCCCGGTCGTGTGGGCGCAACCAGCATCGACCGAACGTGCAGGGCAGTGCCGTTGGGCTTGTGTCGACTGGGTGCGAGCACCACGGTGGCCATCTCGCGCAACTCGATCTCGATCGCGTTGCCCGTGGCCGGGCCGGTCAGGTCGGCGGCCTGGGTGCCCTCGAGGGCGAGGCCCACGCGGGCAACGGCCGCCCGCTGGAACATCGCCGTGTCACCGAGGACAAGGTGGTCGTGCAGGACGATGCCGGCGGGCCCCAGCACCAACC
>JBBDMO010000177.1:0-9905 GCA_040878255.1 Ilumatobacteraceae bacterium | reverse complement strand
GGCTCGATCACGATCGCTTCGAACCTGGCACCTGGCCCCTATGGTCCGACGACGGTGGAGCTCGTCCACCTCGACGACCGGATCGAGGAGTTCCCGGCCGCCGGCGCTGACGCGTACGGGGAGATGCTCGACCAGTTCGCTGCCGTGGTGCACGACGACGCCGTGCCGCGATGGGGCGCCGACGAAAGTCGACTGCTGGCACGCTGGATCGACCGGCTGCACGCAGCCGCCCGCTGACTCAGAGGTTCGGCACCTCGAGCAGGTCGTCGAACGACAACGGCTCCTCGCGCTGACGCTGCTTCGACGGCATGGCTCGTACTGCCCCCACCGCGGCGAGCACCGGAACCCACAGGATCGCGTGGTGCAGGGTGACGACATCGGCGAGCACACCGAGCGCGAGCGGCCCGACGGTGATCGCGATGCCGGAAGCGAGAGCGCACACGGCGCCGAGCGCCACGGAGTCGGCATCGGAACGGCGGTAGAGAGCGTCGACCGACAGCGGATACAGCGGTCCGCACCCGAAGCCCGCGATCATCAGCCCGAGCACGCGAACTGCCAGGCCCGGCCCGGTCCAGAGCATCGTGGCCCCGATGGCAGCCGCACCGAAACACGCAGTCCGGCTCCAGGGGCCGGCGATGCCGACGATGCGCGGCAACATCATTCGTGACACGAGAATGCACAGACCCCATGCGGCGCCCAGCGAGGCAGCCGCGCCGCTGCTCGCCCCGCCGACCTCCTTGAGGAAGACCACCGCCCACACGCCGACAGGGAACTCGACGAGTGCCGCGTGGACGACATCGACGAACGGGGCCCGCACATCGGGTCCGCGTACGAGGTCGATGGCGCCGATGTCGGTGGGCGCACCCTCGGGGATCTCGACACCCCGGCCGACGATCAGCGTGGACACAGCGATGGCCAGGGTGAGCAGGGCGAACGGCCACCGCCACGATCCGCCGGCAGCGAGCACGGCGCCGATGACCAGCGAGAAGGTGATGCCGGCGATGCCGGGTAGGCCGCTGATCGCGGCGAAGGCCCCGGCGCGATCGTCGGGGCCGTGATGGTCGGCGACGATGCCGGGCATCAGCAGCACCAGCGTGGCGCACGCCCCGCTGGCGATGGCGGTGCCGGCGAGCATGACGGGCCAGATCTGGCCGACGCAGAGGAGCATCACGCCGATAACGATGAATGCGCACGCGCCCCGGAACACGGCGGGCCGGCCGAATCGGGTGACGAGCCGCAACCCCCAGACACCGGCGATGAGGAGGCCGACGCCGAACGTCGAGCCGTGGGCTGCTGCGACGAGGCCCGACAGGTGCAGTTGCTCGCGCAACTCACCGAGGACGATGCCGACGCTGAGGCCGGCGACGAGCAGGCAGAACGACAGGACGCAGACGACCGTCAACCGGTCCCACACGATCCCGCCCTGCCGTTGCACGGATGGCGACGCTACCCGTGCCGACGGTGGCTCCGGCTGGATGATGACCAAGGCGACCTCTGCCGTGATCACGTCCCCTACGACACGGTTGCGGCAAAGGTCGGTGGCGGCGGGGTGACCGTGAACCCTCAGATGGTGCGACCGGCGTTGGCCCAGTATTCGTCCTTCAACAGGCGCTTGTACAGCTTCCCGGTGGGGTGGCGCGGCAGCTCGGTGCGGAAGTCGATCGAGCGTGGGCATTTCACGTCCGCGAGCTGGCTTCGGCAGAACAGGATCAGTTCCTGGGCGAGGGCTCGGGCGGCGTCGTCGTCGGCGGGCATGTCGACGGGTTGCACGACCGCCTTCACCTCCTCGCCGAAGTCCTCGTTCGGCACGCCGAAGACAGCGACGTCGATGACCTTGGGGTGGGTGACCAGGACGTTCTCGGCCTCCTGCGGATAGATGTTCACCCCGCCGGAGATGATCATGTACGCCTTGCGGTCGGTGAGGTAGAGGAAGTTGTCGTCGTCGAGGTAGCCGACGTCGCCGAGCGTGCTCCACCCCTTCTCGTGGCGTGACGAGAGCGTCTTCTCTGCGTCGTTGTGGTACTCGAACTGCGCTCCGCCCTCGAAGTACACCGTGCCGCTCTCGTAGTGCGGCAGCTCCTGGCCCTCGTCGCCGACGATGTGGATCGTGCAGTTGATCGGCGTTCCGACCGTGCCTGCGTGGGCCAGCCACATGTCGCTGTTGCAGTAGACGAAGCCGTTGCCCTCGGTGCCGGCGTAGTACTCGTGGATGATCGGGCCGAACCACTCGATCATCTGCTGCTTCACGGGGATCGGGCACGGTGCGGCAGCGTGGATGACGCACTGCAGTGACGACACGTCGTGCTTCGCACGCACCTCGGCGGGCAGCTTGAGCATGCGGACGAACATCGTCGGCACGACCTGGCTGGTGGTGATGTGATGGCGCTCGACGAGCGCGAGGTACTGCTCTGCGTCGAAGTGCTCCATGGCCACCACGGTGCAGCCGATGCCCATGGCCGACATGCAGAAGCGCAGCGGAGCCGCATGGTAGAACGGCGCCGGGGAGAGGTAGATGCTGTCGGAGGTGACCCCGAAGAGCATCTGCAGCAGCGGAGCGACTGCACCGCTGGCGTCGTCGAGAGTCGTGCCCGGGAAGGCGCGCGTGACGCCCTTCGGCTTGCCGGTGGTGCCCGACGAATAGAGCATGTCCATGCCGGCGAGTCGCACCTCGTCGAGCGGGGTGGTGGGTTGGGCCGCGACAGCGGCCTCGTAGCTCTCGTGGCCGTCGATCGTGCCGTCGAGCATCAGCCGCAGCTCGACCCCGGGCGTGTCGGCGATGACTTCGGCGGCCTGGTCGGCCTTGTAGTGCGAGGTGATGAACACCCTGGCGGCGCAGTCCTCGAGGATGTACGCCAGTTCGCCACTGGTGAGTCGGCTCGAGCACGCCGTGTACACGGCGCCGGCGTAGTGGCAGCCCCACAGGATCTCGAAATAGCGGTCGTGGTTCTCCATGCAGATCGCGACGTGGTCGCCGGGGTTCACGCCCGCCGCCCGCAGGAGGTGGCTGACCCGGTTGGCTGCGGCGTCGAGTTCGGCGAACGTCTGCGTGAAGCCGGAGCCCGCCATGACGAGGGCGGGCTTATCGGCGAACGTGGCGAGATGGGCTCCGGGATACATGGCCACGGAAGGTAGCCGACGGTACGTTGCAGGCATGGACGGAGCCAGCGACCCGGCTGTCGCCTTCGCGGCGCTCGTCACCGGGCCACCGCCGCAATTGCACCTCGATCGCGCGTGCGCGCTCATGGCCGCAGCGTTCACCGGGGTCGACCACACCGATCTGGTGATGGCCGAACTCGATCGGCTTGCGTCGCTCGTGGCCGAGTCGTCGCTGCGTGGCGTGCTGGCCGCCATGCGGGGCCGGCTCGTCGGGAACCGAGACCACTACTACGACCCGCGCAACTCCTTCATCGACGAGGTCGTGCGCCGGGGCCTCGGCCTGCCGATCTCGCTGTCCGTCGTGGCCATCGAGGTCGGCCGTCGCGTCGACGTGCCGATCGTCGGCATCGGCCTCCCCGGTCACTTCATGGTCCGCGACGCAGCCCATGATGTGTACGGCGATCCGTTCCACGAGGGCGCCGTCTACGACCGGGCCGGCGTGGTGACGGCGTGGAACCGGCTGGTCGGTGGCGGCCAGGCTTTCGACGAGCTGTTCCTCGCCCCCGTGAGCGAGCGGACGATCCTGATCCGGATGTTGAACAACCTGCGCGCGGTGTACCTGCGACGCAACGACGTCCGCGCGATGTACGGGCTCTCCGTCATGCGCGGTGCGTTCGCCGAACTCGCGCACGAGTCCGCCGAGCATGCGCATTGGGTGCGCGACCTCAACTGAGCCGACATACTCGCCCGATGATCGATCCCACCATCAAGCGCTGCCTCGGTCAGATGATCAAGGGCGTCGAAGTGGTCGGCGCGCATCACGAGGGCGTCACCCGGGCCTACTGCAGCCACTGGGTCACGCAGGTCAGCTTCGAGGAACCGATCGTCATGGCCAGTGTCTCGCCCAAGCACGACACACATCCGCTCATGGTGGCGAGCGGCCAGTTCTCGGTGTCGATCCTCGCCGGCGACCAGGTGGGCATCGGGCAGTACTTCAGCTACCCGGGCCGCAAGTTCCGCTACATCGCCGACGAGTACCTCGAACCGATGCCGGGTGGCAGCAACCTGCCGGTGGTGCCGAACTGCATCGCGTGGCTCCGCTGCGAGATCTTCCAGCAGATGACGATGGTCGACCACGACCTGTTCTTCGCCCGCGTCGTCGAGGTCGGCCCCGGTCGCCTCAAGGACCCGCCACTGCTGTATTCGAGCCGGCTCGGCTGGCGGATCACCGGCGACAAGGCACGTGAGCCCGGCACCAGCATCCGCGACGCACTGCTCGATCGTCTTGCCGCCGCAGGCTTCGACGCCGCGCCGGACGAGGATGGTGACGAATGAACCTCTCCGCCGGTGCCCCACTCGAACCCGCCCGCTACCGGGTGGGCCGACGCTCGATGCTGCTCGCCGACCCCGATCGCAGCGGCCGCCTGCTCGGCGTCGACATCTGGTATCCCACGTTCGCCACGTCCGGCGAGCCCTCGACGTACGAGCTGTTCCCCGGCGTGTCCTTCGATGCCGCCGGCGCCCTGCACGAGCCGCCGGCAGGGCCGGGCACCTTTCCCCTCATCGTGTTCTCGCACGGTCGGACCGGTGTGCGCTTCGCCTACTCGCTGGTGTGCGAGGCGCTCGCAGCCCGCGGTGCCGTGGTGGTCTCGTCCGATCATCCGGGCGACGTACTGACCGATTGGTTGCTCGGCACGCACACCGATGACCGCACCAACGAGGTCAACCGCGTCGCCGACGCGCACCTCGTCCTGCGGGCGATGCTGCACGGCGACGACAACATCCCCGTCGATGTCCTGAACTCCATCGACCACGCCAGGGTGGCCCTGGCCGGGCACTCGTACGGTGCGTACACGGCGCTCGCCACGGCGGCCGGTGCTCGCGGTGTCGAGGCGCACGACGTCGTCAGGGCCGCTGTCGTGTTCCAGCCGTACACGCGCATCATGAGCGATTCGCTGCTCGGCCGTGTGCCTGTGCCGGTGCTGCTCGTGGTGTCCGAACTCGATCGCGTCACGCCGCCGGACACCGATGCCGAGCGACCGTGGTCGCTGTTGCGTGGCTCGCCGGTGTGGCGTCTCGATGTGCATGGTGCGGGCCACCAGGCGGTCAGTGACATCGCGTTGTACGCCGAGCTGGCCGAGCACATCGAGGGCCTTCCCCAGATCGTCATCGACTACCTGGCCAGCGGCGCCGCCGATGCCGCCGGCCCGGCAGGCAGCAGTTGGCGCGACCGGATGCGCCTGCAGGTCGAGGCCGCATGGGCGTTCCTCGACGAGGTCATGGACCTCGGCGACGCCGAGGACCGGCCGGCAGCCCTCGAGCGTCTTGCTTCGTCGTCGGCCGTCACCCTCCGCCGACGCTGACAGCGAATCCTCCATTATTTCTGGTCGCGATCTCGGACGCCTTCCGTACCGGATCGCGACCGGAACCTCGACGGGAACGGTTCGTGGTGTGACACAGGTCGGCAGGGAGGTCGGCCGTAAGGTTCGGCAGTCCCTGCCCAGGGCCACTATCGTCGTCGCCGTGCAGGTCGGCATCGTCGCCGGCCGCGGTCGACCAATGGGGAGTCAGCTATGACCGTCACCGAATCCGTGCTCAATGCCGAGGAGCAGCGCATCAGCGACCTCGTCGACCAGCTGCTTGCCGAGTTCCCGCCGAAGACCACGTCCGTCGTCGACTTCCTGGGCGCTCAGTTCGACAAGGGGCTCGCCTGGGTGCACTTCCCCGAGGGTCATGGTGGCCTCGGCCTCAACCCCAAGCTGCAGAAGCTGGTGAACGAGCGGGTGTACGCCGAGGGCGCCCCGAACCCGATGTACCGCAACCCGATCGGTCACGGCATGTGCGGACCGACCGTGGTGGTGTGGGGCAGCGATGCGCAGAAGCAGCGTTATCTCCGTCCGCTGTTCACCGGCGAAGAGGTCTGGTGCCAGCTGTTCAGCGAGCCGGGTGCCGGCTCCGACTTTGCCGGGCTGTCGTCACGCGGCGTGCGCGACGGTGACGAGTGGATCGTCAACGGTCAGAAGGTGTGGACCACCCTCGGTCACCTCGCCAAGTGGGGCCTGCTGGTGGTGCGCACCGACACCGAGGCCGTCAAGCACGCCGGCCTCACCGCCTTCGTCGTCGACATGCATGCGCCCGGCGTCGAGGTCCGGCCGTTGCGCCAGATGACCGGCGAAGCCGAGTTCAACGAGGTGTACTTCACCGACACTCGCATCGCCAATGACGAGATGCTCGGCAACCCCGGCGACGGGTGGCGTGTGTCGCTGACCACGCTCATGAACGAGCGCGTCTCGATCGGTGGCAGCATCCCGCAGAAGGGTTCGGGCACCATCTCGGCCCTCACCGGAACGTGGGCCAAGCTCCCGGCCGACCGTCGTGACCCGGCGACGCGCGACGAGGTCATGCAGCTCTGGAGTCGTGCCGAGGTCCTGCGCCTCACCAACATCCGCGCCAACCAGATGCGCAAGATGGGCGATCCCGGCCCCGAGGGCTCGATCGGCAAGATGGCGTCGGCCAACCTCAACAAGGACATCTACGAAAAGGTCATGGATCTCCTCGGCGCCGACGGGATGCTGTACGGCAGCTACGAGATGATCCGCCCCGAGACCGCGATGGGCTTCGACACGCTGCAGAAGTCGTTCTTGCGCAGCCGTGCGAACTCGATCGAGGGCGGCACCACCGAGGTGATGCTGAACATCCTCGGCGAGCGCGTGCTCGGCCTGCCTGGTGACGTGCGCGTCGACCGTGACCGGCCGTGGAGCGACGTCCCGCGTAACTGACGCCAGTCAGCCGGTGCCGGTGTGGAGCAGCACACCGAGGAACATCGCAAGCACCGAGGCGAGAGCACCGACGGCACCGCCGATGGCGAGTGCTGCCTTCGACCTCCCGATCGAGTGCACAGCCGTCGCGGTCGCAGCCACCAGCGCCACGAGTACCTTCACGAACACGGTGATCTGGTAAGCGGTCGACGTCTCGGCGACGTCGATCGCTGCCAGGCTCCAGACGCCCGTAATCACCAACACGGCGAACGCAGGCCATGCCAGTCGGGCGAAGGCTCGGGCCACGGCCCGTGTAGCAGCGGGTGCCTCGGCCCGAACGGTGCCGACGACCCCTGCCAACGCGATCTGCCCGCCCACCCAGACGGCGGCGGCGAGGACGTGGAGGAACAGGCGGAACGTGGCGGTGGTGGGGGACAGCACGGCCCCACCGTACGCGAGCGGCTGCGTCAGGGCCGCTGCAGCACGGCGAGGACATCGCTGGCCGCCAGACGGTGATCGTCGAAGGTGGCCGATCGGACGGCGTCGCCCCCGAGCATCGTGGCCGCCGCCGCACCGATGGCGGCCTGGAGTTCACGGATGTTACGCGGCGGCGGGAAGTACTCGTCTTCCTCGGTGACGTTCACGAGTTCGACGCCGTCGCGGGGTGCGAGGCGGGCAATGACGGCTTCGACGAGCTCCTCGGGGGCCGAAGCCCCAGCCGTGACACCGACGGTGCCGGTGAGGTCGTCGGGCAGTTCGCCGGCGTGGTTGACCCGGTAGACCCGGGCGGTACCGGCCTGGACGGCGAGCTTCTCGAGGGCGCGGGTGTTTGACGAGTTGGCGGAGCCGATCACCACGATCGCGTCGCAGCTGGCGGCCATGGCCATGAGCGCCGATTGGCGGTTGGTGGTGGCGAAGCAGAGATCACTACGACCCGGTGTCCAGGCGCCGGGATATTTGACCTTCACGGCTTCGGCAACGTCGTGCCAGTCGCGGTGCGACAGCGTGGTCTGTGCGAGCAATGCCACAGGCTCGTCGAACGTGGGCAGCGCATCGACCTCGGCGACGGACTCGACGCGGCTGATGGCTGATGGTGCGACTGCCATCGTGCCGACTGCCTCCTCGTGGCCCTCGTGGCCGACGTAGACGATGCGGAACCCCTTGTTGGCTCGCACCTTGACCTCGTGGTGGACCTTGGTGACGAGCGGACAGACGGAATCGACGACGTAGCTGCCCCGGGCGCGGGCGGCGGCGACGACCTCGGGGGCCGACCCGTGCGCCGACAGCATGATCGGGCTGCCCTCGGGCACCTCGTCGATGTCGTCGACGAAGATCACGCCGAGTGCCTCGAAGCGCTCGACCACGATCCGGTTGTGGACGATCTCGTGGTAGCAGTACACGGGCGCCGGAAAGGTGCGCACCATCCAGGCCAGCGCCTTGATGGCCATCTCGACACCGGCGCAGAAGCCGCGCGGTTCGGCGAGCAGCACCCGATCGACGTCCACCCGTTGCAGGCTACCGGCCCTGGCCCGCCGGTAGCCTGGACCACCATGTCCGCGCCCGTCGTCGTCTCCGTTGCCGACGGCTCGGCCGCGCACGCGGCCGGCATCGTCCCCGGTGACGAGATCGTGGCCATCAACGGCCAGGTGCCGCGCGACATCATCGAGTGGCGATTCCTCGTCGACGAGCCCGATCTCGAGATCGAACTGCGTCGTGGCGGGTTCGACACCAGCGTCATCATCGAGAAGCGGGCGGGCGAGCCGCTGGGTGCCGACGTGTCGAGCGCCGTGTTCGACCGGGTGCGCACGTGCGACAACCACTGTGAGTTCTGCTTCATCTACCAACTGCCGAAGGGCATGCGGAAGAGCCTGTACCTGAAAGACGACGACTACCGGCTGAGCTTCCTGTACGGCAACTTCACCACGCTCACCCGCTTCACCGAGGCCGACCTCGAGCGGGTGGTCACCGAACGCCTGTCGCCGTTGAACGTCAGCATCCATGCGACCGAGCCCGAGCTTCGGTCGCGGATGCTGAAGAACCCTCGCGGCGGTATGAGCTTGCGCTGGCTGCGGGCACTGCTCGACCATGGCATCACGGTGCGTGGCCAGGTGGTGCTGTGCCCGGGCGTGAACGACGGTGCGGCCCTCGACCGTACGTTCGCCGACGTACTGGACAAGTACCCCGAGCTCGAGTCGGTGGCGGTCGTGCCGCTCGGTCTCAGCCGGTTCAACAAGGAATCGGCGATGCGCCTCCACACCCCGGCCGAGGCAGCAGCGGTCGTCGACGCGGTGCACGACTGGCAGGACGTCTTCCTGAGTGTGCTCGGCAAGCGCATGGTGTTCGCCGCCGACGAGTACTACCTCATGACGGGTCGCCCGTTCCCGGAGGCCGACGCGTACGAGGACTTCTCGATGCACGAAGACGGCATCGGCATGGCGCGCACGTTCGAGATGGAGTTCCACGGACGCGCCGAGACGCCCACCGGTCCGCGCAGCGGGTTCTTCGCCGCCGTCGACTCACCTCCCCCGAACCCGGCCGCGTACACCGGCCTGCGTCCGACTGCGCCGTCCGGGGCCTCCTCGGTCGTGCTGTCGCCGCGCCGCGAGGCCCCGGTGGGCGTCCTCACCGGCGAGTTCGGTGCGCAGGTGATCGGCCCGTTGGTCGCATCCCTCGGCCGCCCGGATGTGCGCATCATCGCCGTCCGCAACGAGTTCTTCGGCGGCAACACCGCAGTCACCGGCCTCATGGTCGGTGCCGACCTCGCCCGTGTGCTTGCTGCCGAGCCGCACGGGCACCGGTATCTGCTGCCTGACGTCTGCCTGTCGGAGGGTCGGTTCCTCGACGGCACCACGCTCGCCGACCTACCTCGCGCAGTCGAGGTCGTCGCCACCGACGGCCTCGCCCTTCGCGCTGCACTGGAGCCCGCATGAGCGACATCCCCATCATCGACCCGAGCCTGCCCACCGTCGTCATCGTCGGTCGCCCCAACGTGGGCAAGAGCACGCTGTTCAACCGGATCATCGGCGAGCAGGTGGCCATCGTCGAGGACCG
>JBBDMO010000176.1:0-9998 GCA_040878255.1 Ilumatobacteraceae bacterium | reverse complement strand
CTTCTCGCAGACCTTCGACCGCACCGTGAAGCGGCTCGGTCTCCCCAAAATCCGGCTGCATGATCTCCGGCACACCCACGCCACGCTCGGTTTGGCCGCCGGCGTCCACGTCAAGGTCATCGCTGACCGACTCGGTCACGCCACGACAAGCTTCACTCAGGACGTTTACATGCACGCGATCCCGGCCGTTGAGGAGGACGCAGCCGACCAGATCGCGAACATCGTGTTCAACGGCTCGAGCAACCCTGAGCACTCGCATGAGGTCTCCACCGGTCGTGGAGACCATGTCTTGCGGGACGACGGCAATGCCCAAGACGACAAACCGTCACCCGACGAATCGTACGATGAGCCCGATGGTCGCTGAGCGAGCGACGGTACTCCTCACCGTCAAGGCATCTCCGGAGATCGGACGCACGCATGGAGAGACGGTGTGCGTGGCCGGCATCCGCCTCGACGGCGACGAGTATCGCTGGATCCGGCTGTTCCCAGTGCAATGGCATTGGTTCTGGAAGGGCGAGCATCCCAAGTACCAGGTGATCGAGCTCGAGATCGACAAGCACGACAAGGACCAACGGCCAGAGTCGTACCGGCCACGACTCGACACGACGGCCGTGCTCGACCAGCTGCCTGCAGGCAAGCGACGCGCCGAGGTGCTCAACCGGTTGCCCCAGTACACGATGTGCGACCTCGTCGCCGCGAAGGGTTGGACGCGCCCGTCCCTGGGGTTGGTGGTCCCGAGCGAGATCACCGGCTTCGTCCGCGAGGACCACACCGGCGACACTGCCCATACGGCGAAGATGAACCGTGCTGCGCAGGGCAGTCTCCTCGCTCAGGGTGCACCGAACCTCGAGTTCTCGCCGTTCACGTTCAAGCTTGCCTACCGCTGCCATTCGGCCTCTTGCCGCGGCCACGAACAGAGCATCGTCGACTGGGAGATCTCCGAGGCGTGGCGGAACTGGCGGCGCAGTTACCCGACCGACTACCTCGATCGGATCGAAGAGAAGTGGCTCAGCCTCGTCGACCCAGCGCGGCTGCCGGCCATGTACGTGGGCAACCAGCACCAGGCACCGCAAGGTTTCCTCGTGCTCGGCATCGCCCGCGATGTCACGCCGGTCGAACCGACGCCAGTGGGTCCCGGTCCAGAAGATACTGCGCCACGATCGAGCGATGGCAGGCGCACGGATCCGCCTCGAAGCACAGAAGGCCGACTGTTCGATCTCTGAGCATCGCATCGACCCGATCGAGCGCCGCCGAACCGTTGCGGTCAAGGTGCGCTTCGAAGGCGGCGACGCTGTCCGGGCGCTGCTCCCGGAACCCGTCGCGGTTGTCTCGAGGGTTGCCAAGCGTCGGCTCATGCACGTAGGCGATACCGCACGCCGCCAGCTTCTCCGCTAATCCGCGCTTGGACAGGCCACGCTTGCGGCTGATCGCATTCTCCCGAACATCGACGAGCACAGACACCCCCGCCTCGACCAGAGCGTCGACGAGCTCATCGACGCTGCGGCCCTCGTAGCCGACGGACACGATGGTCGAAGGACGCGTCAGCTTGTGCGCGGTCCCGAGGGACACATCCGCCGCCTCGGCGATATCGGTGAGCGTCTCGCGCTTCGAGCGCAGCGCTCGGATCAGCCGATTGCGCTCGACCTCCGCCTCGTTCAGTCGTTGCGCCGCTTCCCGAAGGGGATCAAGGGTCTGTCGTGCTGCCATACATCAACCACACTTTCAGAAATTGAAAGCCAACGCGAATCGGCGCAAGACGTTCGTGTGTGGGCTACGCATCGAGCACCCACGTCCGCCAGTCGACGCCCAACCGGGGGCGCTCTGCAATCGCATCGTCGTCAGCCGGCTCCACCACGCCCATCCGTCGGACTGCGCTGTCGATCCACGCCGACCGCACGTCTGGGTCGATCGCGTCCAGCGCATCGGCGGACGTCACGTGCAACAAGCCGTTGACTACCATGGTCTGGGATCGAAACCCCTTGCCCCGTAGGTGCTTACGGATCGCCTTGCGCAGGTCGTCGAGGGACTCGCCCGGAACGCCAGTCACCCACGCGGAGCCGAACGCCTCGACCTTCTCGCCGATCACCGATACGAGCACCCCGATCCCGGGCAGCGGCCCGGACTTCGGGAACCAGGTATCGACCACCCGCAGACACGACCGGCACGTCGGCGTCAGCTCGATCTCATGCCAACGACGGAACACGCCTGCCTCACCGGCGGCCATCTCGTCCCACGCTCGACCGCACAATGTGGTCGGCTTCCACGCCGTGTCCAGGAGACGGTCCAGCAGGGCGTCGAGCCGGTCGTCGTCACCGCCTCGTTCCAACGCGTCCGCCAATGAGTCCGGCAGCGCCCGGCGAGTATCGAGCGCAGCGCGAGCCGTCGAGTCACTCGTTGCTTCGCACAGGTGCGTCTCGAAACCACCGCCAACGTCGACGAGCAACAACCGGTGACCGAGCACCACCAAAGTGTTCAAGACCTCATCGGTCATCGCGCTCTCCTCCACAACCATCGTCGCACCTCGGACGTCGCCCGAACGCGACAAGGGAGGGGATTTCCCTGGCGAGCCGGGCAGCGTCGCGACCCGCTCTCCGGGACAACGCACGGCTGCGATGCTGGAGACGGCCAAGAGCTCGTGTTTACAAGCTCGTGTTGTACGGGTGTTGTACCGACGACCCTCCGCCAACGTCAGAGGCCCTTCCCGATTTCTCGGAAAGGGCCTCTGACCTGGTACTTTACTTGGTGGCGGGGGCAGGATTTGAACCTGCGACCTTCGGGTTATGAGCCCGACGAGCTACCGAGCTGCTCCACCCCGCGTCGTGAAGGTCAAACCGTAGCGGCGTGATCCATCGATCGCAACCGACCGGCCGCCGACCCCGGTCGTCGGGCCGGTGCCCCTCGATCACGACTCGTCGCCGCCGTCGAGCCGGTCGAAGCTCGGGGTGTCGAGGTGGGAGTGGTCGGATCGGGTCACCGGCAGTCCAGCGGCCGCCCAGGCGATGTGTCCTCCGATCAGGTCGGCCACGTTCGAAAAGCCCAACCGAACCAGATTGGCCGCGGCCAACGATGAGCTGTAGCCACCGTTGCACACCAGCACCAGCGGCTGGTCGAACGACCGCATCGCCGGGTGCAAATAGCCGTTTGCCGGGTCGAGGTGCCACTCGACGACGGTGCGGGGCACGTGGACCGACCCCGGGATGACGCCGAAGCGTTCACGATCGGTGGCGGTGCGCGTGTCGAGCACGACGGTCCCATCCACAGCCTGCAGTCGCTCGTGGAGCTGACCCGCCGAGACGCGCGAGATCGTGGCGCGGGCTTCGAATAGCAGGTCGTGCACGGTGGTTCGCGCGCCGCGACGGAACAATGTCAGCGTTGCGTCCGGGAGCGGATACGACCCGAGATGGACCAGGTCGTCCGACCGGAACTGTTCGGCGAGAACCGGCTGTGCCGTGAGGTGCACCACGATGAGCATGCCGTCGCGGTCGATGTGCTGCAGCGCTGCG
Organism: Ilumatobacteraceae bacterium; assembly: GCA_040878255.1. GTDB lineage: Bacteria > Actinomycetota > Acidimicrobiia > Acidimicrobiales > Ilumatobacteraceae > VFMC01. The sequence continues at coordinate 6,495 of JBBDMO010000176.1, read as the reverse complement.
TGCATGACAGCGCGGCGCCGGCCATCGTCTCGATCGGCCAGGACCCGAGGGCCGACGAACACCAGACCGAACCGACGCTCGAGTTGCAGCGTGATGTCCTCGTCAGTCCCGACACGGGTCACCTGGTCGGCGCCGCGGACGAGCGCCTCGACCAGCAATCGGTCATCGGCGTCTCCGAACAGCAGCACCGAGCTGCACTCGACGTCGGGAAGCTGATCGGTCAACGCACCGAGGATCGACTGGCGCTGCTCCCCGAATCCACGCACGACGAGCATCGTACGCAGGTGGGGCGAGCGGGGGTGTCTAGCGAGATGTTGCGGCAGGCTTCTTCGACGCAACGCGCTTCGACGCAGCGCCCTTCCTCGGCGTGGCCGTTCTGGGGGCTGCCTTCGTGGCCGTGGCCGCCCGTGAGCGGGCCGCGGTGGTGTCGGGGGGCGACACCTTCGGCCTGCCGGCCCCGGTGATTCGGGCGATCAGGTCATGCACCGCGGTGACGCCGTCCTGGGCGATGCCGCTGATGTTGTCGCCGACCCGGTCGACGACCCCGGCCACCGCACCGACCAGCACGTTCGCCGGCGGCGTATCCGGCGACCGAGGGTGCGGATGCGTCGGGGCGGTCCGTTTCGCCTCGGCGAGCGCCTGCCCGAGATCGGCCAGCGCCGCACGTGGCAGCGACGCGCGCACCGTCGGGAACAGGTCGTCCTGTTCCTCCTCGACGTGGTGGCGGACGTTCTCCATCAGCACGGTCACCTTCGCGTCGAAGCGCTCATGGCGCGGGTCCATGCCGTCGAGCTCGGCCAGCAGCCACTTCACGATGTGGTGCTCCTCGAGGCTCTCGAGCGTCATGTCCTCGGCCTTCGGCACCGTCGCGCGGACGACGGGGTAGAAGACCAGTTCCTCGATTGCGGCATGGATCGAGAGCTCCTCGATGATCCGGTCGACGATCTGGCGCTTCTCGACGAAGGCAGCGTCACCCGCCTTCTCGAAGCGCTTGAACAGTTGCTCGACGGTCTTGTGGTCGGTACGGAGAAGACTGATGGCATCCACGAACGGCCTGTACCCATCGATCCCGCGGCCCAACCAGGTCGCAACAAATCCGCCGGAGATCCACCCGACGTGCCGATGATGCGGTCAGGGAACGAGGCCGCCGCTCTCATCGCCTGCAGCCGGCCCTTGTTCGGTGGTCGGCGCTCGGTGGAACTCGATCTGGAACGTGACCTCACCGTCGAACTTGACATGGTGCAACCTCGCCGGCGGGATGACGACGCTCTCGCCGCCGGCTACGACGATGCGTTCGTCGGGAGCGTCCTCGAACACGAACACGAGCCGGCCCGAGCGGACGACGAGGCGCGCCCACACACCGTCGGCGACGCGATGCGCGCGCAGCAGCCCGCCCGGGTGGTTGTCCTGGTCGAGCAGATCGGTGGTGCGCGTGTGCTCGAGCCCGGGTGGCAGCTGGATCGTCATGTCGACGCTTCGTCGAGGGCGGCGCTCGTGAGCACGGCGACGACGAAATCGGAGCCGTCGACGAAGGGGCGCAGGTCCCAGGTCGCGAGCAGCAGCCCGGCGTGCAGGCCCACGGCTTCGACGTCGGCCACGAACTCGTCGAGCGGGTAACCGCGGCCGAGACCGAAGCCGATGACGAGGCGACCGTCGGCCGCAAGATGCGCGCCGAGGCGGCCGAGGGCCTGGCGTCGCGTGGTCGGGTCGAGGAAGGTGACCACGTTGCCGGCGCACACGATGACGTCGAACTCGGCTGCGTGGCCGTGACGAGCGAGGTCGAGATCGGCGAGATCGGCGGTCAGCCAGATGGGACCGCTGTGGTCGTGCTCGGCAGCGGCGATGAGTGCAGGGTCGAGGTCGACGCCGACCACCGTGTGGCCGAGTCGGTGCAGGCGTCCGCCCACACGGCCGGGGCCGCAGCCAGCGTCGAGGATGCGTGCGTTCCGAGGCGCGATCGCGTCGACGAGACGGGCTTCGCCATCGAGGTCGCGACCCTCGGCCGCCATCGCGCGAAACCGCTCGACGTACCACGACGAGTGTTCCGGGTTCTCCTCGATCGCGCGCAGCCACAGATTGTCCGTCACCCCGACGACCGTACCCACGGTGGCGGCCGATCAGATCGCACCACACCGGCACATGACCACACCGGCACGTGACCACGACGAACGTCGGTGACACGACGTACCGTTCGCCCGTGACCTCGATGCCGACGACCGTCGCCGCCCCGATGCACGTCGAGCGATGAGCGTGCCCGAGCCGAAACTGTGTGCGTCGTGCGGGCGGACGATCGAGTGGCGCGCCAAGTGGGCCCGATCGTGGGATGACGTGCGCTACTGCAGCGATGCGTGCCGACGCCGACGAGTGACCGATGTCGATCGCAAGCTCGAGACAGCGATCCTGGAACTGCTCGGGGCTCGGCGTGCCGGTGCGACCATCTGCCCCAGCGAGGCAGCCCGGCGCGTCGGCGGCGAGGACGAGGCCGTGTGGCGGCTGCTGATGGAACCAGCCCGCGCCGCGGCGCGCAGGCTCGAGGCTGCGGGCGCGGTCGAGATCACCCAGCAGGGCCGCCCGGTCGATCCGTCGAGGGCCAAGGGTCCGATCCGCGTGCGTCGAACTGGCCCGAACAGCGCGTGAGGGGGGACGGAGATCGTCGTCGGCCGACCCGCAGCGCACCACGCCGACGTTCCGACGATCGCAGTGGTCTGCCGTGACGGGAGGTCGGCTCCTACACTGCGCGGTCGCGTGACCTGGTGGTCGCCACATCGACAGGAGCGGGCGCGTGGGAGATTTGGTCAGGACGCTGCTCATCTGCGGCCTCGTCAGCGCGTTCGAGCCGTTCACGATCGGTGGCTTGCTGATCGTGATGGCGGGCGACCGTCCAGGGCCGAACGGCCGAGCGTTCGTCGCCGCCGGGTTCGTCGTACAGACCTCCATCCTCGTCGTTGCCGGCCTGCTCGTCGGCGGCCTCGTGTCCCACGACTCGGGCGCAGGCCGCAGCTTCCTCGGGCTGCGCGTCCTGCTCGGCATCGCCCTCATCGTGGTCGGCGTCCGGTTGCGACGCCCGTCGTCGAAGCCGGCAGAGGAACTGCCCGCCGTGTTCGCCCGACTCCAGCACCTCCGGCCCCGCACCGCGTTCGTGGCCGGTGCGCTCTTCTGTGACTACCAGGGGCCCATCGTGGGTGCGCTGGCACTGGCCGCAACGACCGATGTCGGCACGAGCGGGCAGCTCGTCGCCATCGCCGGCTACACGGTGCTGGCCACCGGCCTACCACTCACCCTGGTCATGGTGACCGAGCGTTCCACTGCTCTTCGGCAGCGGTTCGAGCGCGGTGTTGCGTCGGTCATGTCTCGCCGTCGAGTGATCGGCTCGTGGCTCTCACTCGGCATCGGGGTGCTGTTCGTGGGCGACGCCGTGGCGACATGGGTCATGGCGGCCTGACGCTGCACTGCGCCGCGCGCGGATGCGATGCGTCGATCCGGTCGCACCTACCATCCCGGCGATGACCGACGGCCTGATCACCGGTGACGACCTTGCACCCGGCCACGTGTCGGTGGACGGCTGCTTCAACTTCCGTGACGCCGGCGGTTGGCCGTTGCGCAGCGGCGGCCACATGCGGCTCGGTCGCCTCTACCGATCAGAGGATGCCACTCGCCTCACGCCGGTCGGCCGCGAGGTGGTCGATGCGCTCGGGCTCGCCGCCGTCGTCGACCTGCGCCAGGACACCCAGTTCGCCCGGCCGTACCGGTTCGTCCCCGACGAGCGCACGATCCACGTCGCGCTGGTCGATCGCGTCATCGACCCCGACAACCCGCCCACGATGCACGAGCCGTCCGACATCGCCGACCTCTACGAGGCGATGATCGTGAGCAGCGCCCCGCGCCTCGCGCTCGCCCTCGACGCCGTGGCCGAGCGGCTCGCCGACGGTCCGGTACTGGTGCACTGCGCGTACGGCAAGGACCGTGCCGGCCTGGTGACAGCGTTCGTCGAAGCGGCGATCGGCGTGCATGCCGAGGCGATCGTGGCCGACTACGCGCGCTCGGACGGGCCCACGCGGGCGCGCCGCAGTGCGGTCCTCGCGTCGCCGCTGCCCGACGATCCGAACACCGCGCATGCGCCGCCGTACCTCTTTCGTGCGCCCGCCGAGTCGATGGCCATCGTGCTCGAGCGGGCGATTGCCGCGCACGGCTCGCTCGTCGCCTGGTTCGACCACCTGCCCGTTGCACCGACCACGCGGCAGCGCCTGGTCGACGCACTCGTCGCCCGCTGAGGCCGCTGAGGCCGCTGAGGCCGCTGACGCCGCTGAGCCACGGTGTCGCTGCGGCGAACGTCGGGACCTCCGACGGTTCTCGTGGTGCAGGCGTCGTGCCAGCATGATCGCCAGCACCGGAACGCCGGGGCACGATTCGATGGAGGATCCATGAGCATCTCGTTGCAGGGAGTCACCGCACTGGTCACGGGGGGTGCCCGCGGCATGGGCGCCGAGCACGTGAGGGGTTTGGTGGCCGCTGGCGCCAACGTCGTGTCGACCGATGTCCTCGATACCGAGGGCGAAGCCCTCGCCGCGGAGTTGGGCGACGCCGTCGTCTACCGCCACCTCGACGTCACCGACGAGGCCGGCTGGCAGTCGGTGGTTGCCGACGCCGAGGCCACGTTCGGGCCGATCGGGGTGCTGGTCAACAACGCCGGCATCGTCACGTGGGGTTCGATCGAAGGCCTGTCGTCGGCGGACTTCAGGCGGACCATCGACATCAACCTCACCGGCGTCTGGCTGGGCATGCACACGGTGGTGCCGTCGATGCGCCGCGCCGGCGGAGGCTCGATCGTGAACATCTCGTCGACCGCCGGGCTCCAGGGCTACGCGAACATCGGTGCCTACGTCGCGAGCAAGTGGGGCGTGCGCGGCCTCACCAAGGCCGCTGCGCTCGAGCTCGGCAGCGCCGGCATCAGGGTCAACTCGATCCACCCCGGTCCGATCCGCACGGCGATGACCGCTGGGCTCTCCGACGACCTGACGTCGGTGCAGCCGATCGGTCGCATCGGTGAGCCCGCAGAGGTGACGGCGATGCTGCTGTTCATCCTCCGCGACGCCACCTACTCGACCGGTCACGAGTTCATCGTCGACGGCGGCGCCGTCATCGGCCAGGTGCTGCAGACCCCCGACGCGTCATAGCCTGACGACGTGCTGCCGCTGGACCGACCACCTGCGCCGGCGGCGGTCGTGGTCGGCGGCGGACCGGCGGGGCTGATGGCCGCCGAGGTGCTCGCCACGGCCGGCGTGCACGTGACGCTGTTCGACCACATGCCATCGGTCGGTCGCAAGCTGCTGCTCGCCGGACGAGGCGGGCTGAACATCACCCACAGTGAGCCGGCCGACGACTTCCTCGCGCGGTTCGGTGCCGGTCGTGCCGTCGTCGAGTCGGCGGTTCGCGAGTTCACGCAGCACGACCTGCGGGCCTGGTGCGACGGGCTCGGCGAGCCCACCTTCATCGGGTCGAGCGGCCGCGTCTTCCCCCGCTCGTTCCGGGCCACACCGCTGCTGCGCGCCTGGCTGCATCGACTCGCCGACCTCGGCGTGACGATCGAGACCCGTCATCGCTGGCTGGGCTGGGCGCCCCCGGCCGACGGCACGAGTGACCGCACCACGATCGTGGTCGAACACGCGGGCGTCGTCACCGATGTCACCGCCGATGCGGTGGTCCTGGCCCTCGGTGGTGCGAGTTGGCCCCGCGTCGGCTCGGATGGTGGCTGGGTCTCAGCCGTGCGCAATGCCGGCGTATCGGTGCGCGATCTGGTGGCGTCGAACAGCGGTGTCCACATCGAGTGGACCGCCGACTTCGCCGCCCGGTTCGGTGGTGTGCCGCTGAAGAACATCGCCGCATCCGTCGTCTCCCTCAGCATTCGCGGCGACGCGATGATCACCGACGACGGCCTCGAGGGTGGCCCGATCTACGCACTCGGTGCAGCCATCCGTGCTGCGGTCGAGCGCGATGGCTCGTGCATCATCGAGGTCGATCTGCAGCCTGACCTGACCGCCGACGCGATCGCCGAACGGCTCGCCCGTCGCCCGAAGGACTCGGTGTCGACCTCGCTGACGCGTCTCGGCCTCGCCCCCTCGTCGGTGGCGATCCTGCGCGAGGCGGTGGCAAACCGCCTCCCCGGCGACCCCGTCAGGCTCGCGTCGCTCGTGAAGGCGGTGCCGATCGTCGTCGCCGGTGTGGCCCCCATTGATCGTGCCATTTCGTCGGCCGGCGGCATCGCCCTCGACGAGGTCGACGAGCACGGGATGCTGCACCGCATGCCGGGCACGTTCGTCGCCGGCGAGATGCTCGACTGGGACGCGCCGACCGGTGGCTACCTGTTGCAGGCGAGCCTCAGTACCGGTGTGGCTGCGGCTCGCGGTGTGCTCGCCCGGCTCGGGTTGCTCGTCGACGGGCGAGTCGCACCATGACCGATCGACCCAGCGACGACACAGCCAGCGACGACACAGCCAG
>JBBDMO010000175.1:0-10030 GCA_040878255.1 Ilumatobacteraceae bacterium | reverse complement strand
GTGGTCGGGCAGCTGGCAGGCCAACGGCACGCCGCGCGCCCGTCACAGCGCCCTCGCTGCCGACCACGCTGCGCTCATCGACGCGTTCACCCGACTCGCCGAGGCCAGCGGCCAGGCGCAGTGGATCGCTGAGGCTTGCGCTGTCGCCGACACGATGCTCGACCACTTCTGGGACCACGACCACGGCGGTCTGTTCACCACCGCCGACGACGCCGAGGCCTTGATCGTGCGTCAGAAGGATCTGATGGACAACGCCACCCCGTCGGCGAACTCGACGGCTGCGGTGGCCTTGCTGCGGTTGGCGGCCCTCACCGGCGAGATGCGCTACGCGAACCACGCCGACCGGATCTTGCGCCTGCTCGCCACCGTCATGCCGAAAGCGCCGACGGCGTTCTCGAACGCGCTCCTGGCAGTCGATCTGCGCACCAACGGCATCGCCGAGGTGGCCGTCGTGGGTGACCGGCCCGACCTCGTGGCGGTCGTGCGCGAGACCTGGCGGCCCCACGTCGTGCTCGCCTGGGGCGAGCCGTACGACTCACCGCTGTGGGAGCACCGCACCGACGGCATGGCCTACGTCTGCGAGCACTTCGCCTGCCAGACCCCCACCGACGACCCCGCCACCCTCCGCCAGCAACTGACCCCCTGACCCCCAGGAACTGGGGGGCCACAGTTCGTGATTCACCAGGCGTTGCGGTGGATGATCTGATCGGGAGTGCGGCGGGTTCGCTTCGCGCTGACACCCTTGGTGGACGGCTCATCGGCAGGCCAGCCGAGGGCGACGGCACCCAACAGCTGCAGGCCATCGGGCACACCCAGCTCGGCGCGAAGCTCGGCCTCGCCGTTGAACACGGCGAACAGCAGCGCACCGAGGCCCTCATCCTCGGCGGCGAGCAGCAGCGTCATCAGCGACATCGACGCGTCGATCGTCCAGTACGGCGTCGGCCACGCATCGGCGCCGGCGCCCAGGCCGGTGGCGGCCTTGTCGGGCTGGGCGTACCGGTCGACATAGGCATCGGCGTCGGCGAAAGGCAACGCGATGACGGGGGCATCGAACAGGCCCGGCCAACGGAAACCACCACGCCGATCAGCTGGAAAGGCGTGACGCCAGAACCGGTCCGTCTGCTCACCCTCGAGCACCACGAGGTGCCACCCCTGCGCCTTGCCGGCGCTTGGCGCCCTGCTGGCGAGGTCGACCATGCGATCGATGACGCCGGATTCGACAGGACCCGGCCGAAAGGTGCGGCACATCCGCCGGTTCCGCACGACCGACCCGAACTCGGTCATCTGCGACTGCGTTTCAGGCGGGCTGGCGAGCGCCGAGCTTGACGAGGTCTTCCGCCATCGTCCAGCCGTGCACGATCAGGGCGCCACCCTTGGCGGCGGTGACGCTGGCGAACATGGCCGCGGCATCGGGGTTGATCTTGTCGGGCTTGGACGACTCGTGATCGATGAACCCACTCTGGCCGTTGCCCTTCACCGTGAAGGTCTGCTCGTCGTAGCTGTTGTCGACACCGAAACGACGGGCGAGGCGACGGCCCCACGCCCGCTCTTCGCCGACGGCACGATGCTTCGGGCGAGGGATCATCTCGTCGAGTTGCTTGAACGCGTCGAGCGCATCGGGACGCACGAGCCGCGAGCCGACGACGACGTCTTCGTCAGGGAACGCCATGAGCGCACGGTGGTACGCCTCGCCCATGAGCCCCTTCAGGATCTGGTCGCGTTTGGAGGTTCGCTTCACGCTCATGAGCCCGACCAGCACGCATGGGGTGCCGCCGATGCGCTCGAGCGTGCTGAACGAGAACCCGTGCAGCTTTCCCTCGACCCGGGCTGTGGTGCAGAGCACCCAGTCCTCCTTGGCCTTGGAGAGCACACCGATGTCGAAGACGCCACCCATCGACGCCATGTCATCGAGGTCGGCGTCGGTGAGCGCTGCGCAGTCCCTGGTTTCCACCTGGATTGCCATTGCCCAACTCTCCTGTCGAAAAGAAACACCCCCCAGCGGGGCGCACTGACCTGAGTGCACCATTCTGCCACTCGCGAACGCGTCTTCCACAGATGGATGCCGACTCGCAGGTCATTCATGGTGTGATTCAGAGCATGACGGCGTCGTGGCCCAACGCGACACGCAGTTCGGGCACAACCCGATCGAGGTCGACACAGAACTCGTCGGACAGCCGGAGGACCTTGCCCTGGCCGATGTGGAGGAACACGGCCGACTGGCCGGGATGATCGCGCAGGATGCGCCGAAGCTGATGAATCTTGAGCTCGCTGAGTGCAGCGGCGGGCACGCGCAGGTGCAGGGGCAGCGTGGCAGACGTGTCGAGGCTCTCGAGCACCGTGACGTCCTGGGCCATGAACCCGAGCCGCGACTCGTCGCGGCGGTCGATGCGGCCCTTCACCGTGACGATCGCGTCGTCGACCAGTTTGTGCCCCTGCTCGATGAGGACACGCGGGAACACCGTGACCTCGATGGCCCCGTCGAGATCCTCGAGCGTGAACACCGCCATCTGGTCACCCTTCTTGGTGAACTTGCGCGACAGGCCGGTGATCACCCCGCCGAGCTGGACGATGCTGCCGTCCTCGCGCTCGGCCGCCTCGCTGACCGAGCAGTCGACCTTGCGTCGCAAGGCGGCCTCGACGCCGAGCAGGGGGTGGTCACTGACGTAGAGCCCGAGCATCTCCTTTTCGAACTTCAGCCGCTCGGTCTTGTCGAACTCGACGTCGGGGATGGCGATCCGCTCGGAGAACGCACCGTCCCCGGACTCGTCGCCGCCACCGCCCAGATCGCCGAAAAGGCTCATGACACCCTGGTCGCGCTCGCGCCGGCGGACCACCGTGGTGTCGATGATCTGCTCGAACACGAGCAGCAGGCCCTTGCGCGGTAGGCCGAACGTGTCGAACGCACCGCCCTTGATGAGCGACTCGATGGTTCGCTTGTTCAGCACCGGCTCGGGCACCCGCTCGACGAAGTCGTAGAAGGTCTCGAACGGACCGTTCGCGTCGCGCTCGGCCACGAGCTGGGCGACGAGGCCCTCCCCCACGTTCCGGATCGCCGAGAGACCGAAGGTGATCGCACCGGGGCTACCGATGGGCAGGGTGACCGAGTCGGGCACCTCGTCGGCCATCAGCGCAGCGAAGTCCATGACCGACCGGTTGAGGTCGGGGGTGAGGACCTTGACGCCCATGGCACGCGCGTCGGACAGGTACACCGCAGCCCGGTCGAGGTTGCCCTTGACGCTCGTGAGCAGACAGGCGAGGTACTCGACCGGGTAGTGACACTTCAGGTAGGCGGTCTGATACGTGACGAGGCCATAGCCGAAGGTGTGGCTCTTGTTGAACGCGTAGTCGGCGAACTTGGCGATCACGTCGAACAACTGCTCGCCCAGCTCGCGCCCATAGCCGACGCGCTCGCAGCCCGCTTCGAAGCCCATCCGCTCCTTGGCCATGACCTCGCGCGACTTCTTGCCCATCGCCTTGCGCAGGCTGTCGGCCTCGGCGAGCGAGTACCCGGCAAACTTCTGCGCGACGCGCATGACGCTCTCCTGGTAGATCATCAGGCCGTACGTGTCGCCGAGCACCTCTTTCGCGTCGGGGTGGAAGTACTCGACCGGCTGCCGACCGTTCTTGCGGTCGGCGTAGTCGTAGTGCATGTTCACGCTCATCGGCCCCGGCCGGTAGAGCGCGAGCACAGCCGACACGTCCTCGAACGACGTGGGGGCCATCGATCGCAACAGCGCCCGCATCGGCGGCGACTCGAGCTGGAACACACCCATCGTGTCGCCGCGCCCCAACAGCGCGAACACCAGCGCATCGTCGAGCGGCACGCTGTCGATGTCGAACATTGCGTCCTTGGTGGCGCGGACCATGGCGACCGTGTCGGTGATGACGTCGAGGTTGCGCAGGCCCAGGAAGTCCATCTTCAACAGGCCGAGTTCTTCGACGCCGTGCATCTCGTACTGGGTGACGACCGGGGCATCCTCGGGCGCCACGCCGGCCTCGGGCTTGCGCTGGACCGGCAGGTACTCGGTGAGCGCCTCCTTGGTGATCACCACCGCCGCGGCGTGGATGCCGTCGCTGCGCTTCAGGCCCTCGAGGCCCTTGGCGACATCGACCACGCGCTTCACGTCGGGGTCGGTGTCGTACATCGCACGCAGCTCGCTGGCCGCCTTGTAGCCATCGAGGTACTGGGGGTTTTGCTCGAAGCAGTAGCGCAGCGGGGTGTCGCGGCCCATGACCAGCGGCGGCATCGCCTTGGCCACCTTGTCGCCCACGCCGTACGGGTAGCCGAGCACCCGGGCCGCGTCGCGCACGGCGTTGCGGGCCTTGATGGTGCCGAAGGTGATGATCTGGGCGACGTGGTCGCGGCCGTACTTCTCGGCCGCATACCGGATCATCTCGTCGCGATAACGCGAGTCGAAGTCCATGTCGATGTCGGGCATCGAGATCCGGCTCGGGTTGAGGAAGCGCTCGAACAGCAGGTCGTACTTGATCGGGTCGAGGTCGGTGATGCGCAGGCAGTACGCCACGGCACAGCCGGCCGCGGAACCACGCCCGGGCCCGACACGAATGCCGGTGTCCTTGGCGTGCTTGATCAGGTCCCACACGATGAGGAAGTAGCTCGCGAACCCCATGTTCTTGATGGTCTGCAGCTCGTAGGCCAGCCGTTCGACCGCGGCGCTCGGCAGCGTGTCGCCCCAGCGAGCGCGAGCCCCCTCCCAGGTGAGGTGGTCGAGGTAGCCGGCGTCGTCGTCGAAGCCCTCGGGCAGCGGGAAGTTCGGGAGCTGTGGCTTGCCGAACTCGATGGTGACGTCGGCGCGCTCGGCGATCCAGAGGGTGTTGTCGCACGCCTCGGGGTAGTCGCGGAACAGATACCGCATCTCGGCTGCGCTCTTCAGGTAGTGCTCGGTGCCCTCGAACTTGAACCGCTTCGGGTCGCTGAGCAACGCGCTGGTCTGCACGCACAGCAGCGCGTCGTGCGCCTCGTGGTCGTGCTGGTGGGTGTAGTGCGAATCGTTGGTGGCCAGCAGCGGCGCGCCGATCTTCTTCGCGAGCTCGATCAGCTTGGGGTTGGTCTCGCGCTGGGCGGCGAGGCCGTGGTCCTGCAGTTCGACGAACAGGTTGTCCCGGCCGAAGATCTCCTGCAGCCGTCCGGCCTTGGCGACCGCACCCTTCTCGTCGCCCTGCAGCAGCGACTGGAGCACGTGTCCACCGAGGCAGCCAGTGGTCGCGATGAGACCGTGGTGGTACTTCTCGAGCAGTTCCCAGTCGATCTTCGGCTTGTAGTAGTAGCCCTCGAGAAAGGCCAAGCTGGCGAGCTGGATGAGGTTGCGGTAGCCCTGATCGGTCTCGGCAAGCAGGGTTAGGTGGTAGTAGAGCTTCTTGCCGCCCTCGGTGTCGCCGCCGGAGTCGTCGAGGCGGCCACGACGGGTGGGTCGCTCGGTGCGGGTCTCGTAGGCCATGTAGGCCTCGGTACCGATGACCGGCTTGACACCCTGCTTGCGGCACTCCTTGTAGAACTCGAGTACCCCGTACATGTTGCCGTGGTCGGTGATGCCGAGGGCCGGCATCCCATCCGACACGGCCTTCGCGACCAGTTCGTCGAGCCTCGCCGCACCGTCGAGCATCGAGAACTCGGTATGGACGTGGAGATGGGTGAACGAGTCGCCCACTGCACTCCTTTCCGTCGCCCTGCCCGTCGCCGTGAGGGGGTTACACCGATGTGATTCGTACGAAGCTAGCCGCGCGGTGTCACACGCGGCAACGGGCTCAGAGGTAGGTGCCGGGGCGGTCGACGACGCCGGGCTCACCGGGGACCATGGCCCCGGGCGGCAACTGCCGCATCTGTTCCAGCTGCTGGCGAGCGGCGAACTGCTGGGCGAACAGGGTGGCCTGGATGCCGTGGAACAGGCCCTCGAGCCATCCCACCAGCTGCGCCTTCGCGATCCGCAGCTCGGACTCGGACGGGATCTCGCCGGGCGTGAACGGCAGGGCCAGGTTGTGCAGCTCGTGCTGCAGGTCGGGTGAGAGCGCTGCGCTGAGCTCGACGATGGACCGCTCGTAGATCTCGGCCAGGCGCTCTCGGCTGGCCTCGTCGAGGGGTGCTTGGCGGACCTCCTCGAGCAGCTGCTTCACCATTGAGCCGATGCGCATCACCTTGGCCGGCTCGGACACCGTCTCGACCATCGCCTCGCCATCGGGCTGGTGGCCGTCGCTCCCGCTGGCGACGAGGACCCCGCGTTCGACGTCGGGGTTGGCGGTGTTGGGGATGCGGTCAGCGTCGGTCATGGGGTCGTGGTCCTCGATCAGGGTGCTGCTGCGAGCAATGGAACATACACCTCGGCACTGGTGAGCGAGCCGTGTCGGCACACCAGCTCGTACGGTCCCGAGTCTGCCGGATCGTCGAAGCTCACATCCTCGCGAGCCACCATTGCGACGTCGCCCAGACGGGCCTGCACGGGCGGGCTCACGACCGGCCCGAACCACTGCTCGTCGAGCACCTGCTCGCGTGTGACGACCCACGCGACGTCGCTGTGAGCCTCATGTGCAGCAGCCGCCAGGTCGGCGGCCGCACCGGATCGGGCATGGAGCCACCGGAAGCGGCCCTCCCCGGAGCTGTGGTGCACGAGACGGTTCAGCTCGGCGGCAGGAGTCACGATGCGGTCACCGACATGCACCTGGCCGTGGTCGGCGGTGACCGCGAGTGCCGCACCGGAGGGCAGCGCCGCGATGACGTCGGCCACCAGCCGATCGGCGTAGACGAGCTCGGCGTCGTAGAACGGCCCGAAGCCTCGCTCGTGGGCGATCTTGTCGATGCCGTCGTAGTAGGCGTACACGAACGGCTCGCCGGCGCGCAGTTGCTCACCCACCACCACCGCGAGACCAGAGGGCGTGCGATAGCTGCGCGGCTTGCCCCCGCGGAGGTGCGCCACCGAGAACGAGCTCCGCTCGAGTTCGGCCTTGCTGACCACCGGCACTGCCTCACCCATGAACGGGGCGAACGGCTGCAACCGGGTGGGCTCGTGGGACCGTCGGGCGTCACCGTGGTCGTCGGCGTGCCAGCGCAGCACGTTCATGACGTCGCCACCCACGTCGATCCGGTAGCCAACGAGGCCGTGCTCGCCGGGTGTGAGGCCAGTGGTGATCGACGTCAGTGCCGTCGCCGTGGTGGTGGGCGCCACCGTGGTGATGGGGCCGCCCGACATGGCTGCCAGGGTGGGAGCGAGGTGGGCGCGCTGCTGCAGTTGCTCCCAGCCGAGCCCGTCGAGCACAAGCAGCACGACCTGACCTGCGGTCGCCGCTTCGGCAGGGATCCACTCGGGGCGCCGAACACCGCGTGGCCCCAGGAACGCCGGGATCAAGCCCCGTACGTTGGGACCGCTGTAGCGAGGGATGACCGGCTCGGACGACACGACTGCCACAGTCCACCACCTCGGCACACTCCGCCGCCAACCGCACCGAGGCAGCGATCTGCATCTACGATGGCGCGATGCGAGTTTCGAGCAAGGGTGACTACGCCTGTCGGGCCCTGCTGTCACTCACGCTCCACTCCGCCGACCCCGGTCCCACCAGCGTCCGCGACATCGCCGAGCGCACCGCGATACCCCAGCCCTACCTCGAACAGATCCTCCTGGCGCTCAAGGGTGCCGGCCTCGTCCGCTCGAAGCGCGGGGTGGGCGGTGGCTACGTGCTCGCCCGTCCGCCCGCCGAGATCCGCCTCAGCGAGGTGCTCTCCGCCGTCGACGGCCCCATCGCCCTCGGCGACTTCGGTGAACCGCACCAGGACGGCTCGTGCGATCACGAAGGCCAGTGCGTGCTCTATGCGATCTGGAAGCTGGCCGGCGAACACATGCGCCACCTGCTCGACGGGTTCACGCTGGCCCAGGTGGCCGAGGTCGCGCAAGGCGATTCCCCGTGGCCCGACCGCACCGCGGTCGCGCCCGTCACGAGCCCCTGAGCCGACTCAGGCGTCGTTGACGACGGGTTCGCCCACCGAGGACAGCACTGCGGCCAGGTCGTCGGGAAGCGGGGACTCGAAGGTCAGCGTCCGGCGCGTCACCGGGTGGGCGAACGAGAGCACGGCAGCGTGCAGCACCGGGCGGGGAGGCGTGATGCCCGGGCGCGAGCCGCCGTAGGTCCCATCGCCCACGACGGGGTGGCCGATCGCTGCGAGATGGACCCTGATCTGGTGCGTGCGGCCGGTCTCGAGACGACACTCGAGCTCGGCCACGTCGGCGATGTCGCGATACGTGTGCAGCACGCGGTAGTGCGTTCGTGCGGCTTTGCCATCGACGACGACCGCCATCTTCATCGGGTCGCGATGGTCGCGACCGATGGGCGCGTCGATGACACCGACCGGATTGGCAGGATGGCCCCACACCAGCGTGCGATACCGCCGACCGACGTCGCGCGCGGCCAGGGCGGCAACGAGCACGTCGTAGGCCACCTGGGTGCGGGCCACGACGAGGAGGCCTGATGTGCCGACATCGAGACGGTGGACGATGCCGGGCCGGCCTGCCTGGCCGACGTCGGCGATCTCGGGGTATAGCGCGAGCAGCCCGTTCACCAACGTGCCGTCGGCATGACCGGCACCCGGATGGACGACGAGGCCGGCCTGTTTGTCGATGACGATCACGTCGGCATCGGCGTACACGACCCGCACCTCGACCGTCGGGTCCGGTTGTGGCACCTGCACCTGCGGCAGATAGGTGGGGTCGAGCACCACCTGTTGGCCCTCGGTGAGGCGGATCTTGCCGCTGGTGACGACCTCACCGTCGACGGAGGCGCCACCGGTGTTCACGAGCACGGCCGCGTCGGCGCGGCTTGCGCCGGTGACCAACGAGACGATGCGGTCGAGGCGCTCACCGGCCAGTGCGGGTGGGATGACCTCGACGAGCAGCTCGTCGCCTGCGTCGGCGCTCATGCGGCCACCTCGTGTTCTCTGGGCGCCCGCAGCGAGCTGATCGCGAAGAGGACCGCCCCGACGGTGACGCCGATGTCGGCGATGTTGAAGATCGGCCACCACTGGAAGTCGATGAAGTCGACGACGCCGCCGTACAGAAAGCGGTCACCGCGGAACATCCGGTCGAGCAGATTGCCCAGGGCGCCGCCGATCAGCATGCCGGCAGCGATGCGGCCGGCACGCGAGTCGATGTGTGCTGCCGACACGACCAACACGATCACGACCAACAGTGCCAGCAGCGCGATGACAGGGCCGAGCCCGGTGCCCTTCGAGAAGGCCATGCCGGTGTTGAACGCCAGGTTGAACTGGAGCGTCCAGACGACGTGGATCTCGTGGCCGTCGGACAGGGTGCTGATGGCCCAACGTTTGGTGAGTTGGTCGAGCACGACCACGACCAGCGCAACCACGAGACTGACTCGGGCGACCTGGGGGCGGAAGCGTCGATGATGGGTTTCGGACATCGTGACGATCAACGGCGACCGATGCCGCCGACCTTCTCCTCGACGAGCACCGTGGCCCACGGGATGGCCTCGAGCCGCTCGCGCGGGATGAGACGACCGGATTCGATGGAGTAGCCGTAGGTGCCGACGGTGAGCCGCTCGAGCGCAGCGTCGATGTCGGCGATGGTCTGGCGGGCCTGAGCCGACAGCGCCAGGTCGCGCTCACGCTCGACCACCATCGTGTCGCCCTCGCCACCTTCGTCGTCGAACTGCACGTCGCCCATCTCGGACTCCTCGATCAGGGCGTTGGCCTCGTCCTCGAGGCGGATGGCCTGGCCGGTGAGCGCCTCACGCTCGGACAGGAGCAGCGCCTTTTGGGCCCCGAGGAACTTGGCGTCGAAGTCCTTGGTGTAGGCGACGCCGTCCTTGGTGACGCCCTTGGCAGACGGGATCGCACTGGCGATCGCCGCAGCGATGGCTTTCGGCGTCGGAGCGGGGGGCCGGACCACGGGAGCGGGAGCAGGGGCCGGGGCTTTGGGCTCGGCGGCCGGAGCAGCCTTGGCGGGCACCGCCTTCGTGGTCGGCGCCTTGGCGGGCACCGCCTTCGTGGTCGGCGCCTTGGCCTGCACCG
>JBBDMO010000174.1:0-10044 GCA_040878255.1 Ilumatobacteraceae bacterium | reverse complement strand
CACCAACCTCAACGGTGCCTACCGAGTCACCAAGCGCGCTGCGCAAGGCATGGTCCGCGCCCGCTCGGGTCGCATCGTCCTCATCTCGTCGGTGGTGGGCCTGCTCGGCTCGGCCGGCCAAGCGAACTACGCGGCGTCGAAGGCCGGCCTCGTCGGCCTGGCCCGCTCGCTTGCCCGCGAGCTCGGCTCACGTAGCATCACCGTCAACGTCGTGGCACCCGGCCCCGTCGCGACCGACATGACCGCGGCACTCGGCGAGAAGCGTCTCGCCGAGCTCACCGCGGCCGTGCCGCTCGGCCGCATGGCCACCCCCGACGAGATCGCCGGCGTGGTGGCCTTCCTGGCCTCACCCGACGCGGCATACATCACCGGCGCCGTCATCCCTGTCGATGGCGGCCTCGGGATGGGCCACTAACATCTGCAACACCACACATCAAGGAGACCCCCAGTGGATCAGGAACTGTTCGCTCGTTTCAAGAAGTGCGCCGTCGAGGTGCTGTCGGTCGATGAGTCGGCCGTCGTCCCCGACGCCAAGTTCGGCGACGACCTCGACGCCGACAGCCTCGATCTCGTCGAGCTCGTCATGGCCCTCGAGGAAGAGTTCGGCGTCGAAGTCCCCGAAGAGGACCTCGACGGCGTCGAGACCGTCGGCCAGGCGTACGACTTGGTCGTCGGCAAGCTCTGATGATCGGCCGCGGCCGCCGAGTGGCCGTCACGGGGTTTGGTGTGGTGGCCCCCTGCGGCGTGGGCAAGGATGCCTATTGGACGGGTTTGCTCGGACCCGGGCTCGATGACCGCAAGGTCACCGAGATCGCCGACTGGGACCCGCTCCCCTGGTTCGACAACCCCAAGGAGGCCCGCCGCGCCGATCGCGTCGAGCAATTCGCCCTCGCGGCGGCTGCCGAGGCGTTCGAACAGGCGGGACGCCCCGACGTCGACCCCACCCGCTTCGGCACCATCTTCGCCTCGGGCATCGGTGGCCTGCATACGCTCGAAGATCAGGTGCAGGTCAGGCTCGAAAAGGGTGACCGTCGCGTGTCGCCGTTCCTCATCCCGATGTTGATGGCCAATGCGTCGGGCGCAGCAATCTCGATGCGCTACGGCCTCCAGGGCCCGAACGAGACCATCGTGACGGCCTGTGCCGCTTCGACACACGCCATCGGCTATGCCGCCCGCCTCATCGCTTGGGGCATGTGCGATGCAGTCGCCACGGGCGGCTCCGAGGCGTGCATCACGCCCACCGGCGTCGCCGGCTTCACCAACATGACGGCGCTGTCATCGTCTGGCGTCAGCATGCCGTTCGACGTCAAGCGCGACGGTTTCGTCATGGGCGAGGGCGCCGCCGTGTTCATCCTCGAGGAGTGGGAATCCGCCGTGGCTCGCGGCGCCACGATCGTGGGCGAGATCGTGGGTGCCGCCAGCAACGCTGACGCACACCACATCACCGCCCCCGCACCTGGCGGCACCGGTGCCGTGCGGTGCATGCGCGCCGCGCTGGACGACGCCGGCCTGCAGCCGGCCGACATCCGCCAGATCAACGCCCATGGCACGTCCACCCCGTTGAACGATGCCGCCGAGGCCGAGGCGGTCGCCACGGTGTTCGCCGGCCACCTGCCACCGATGACGTCCACCAAGGGAGTCACCGGCCATGCCCTCGGCGCAGCCGGCGCACTCGAGGCCGCGGCATCGCTGCTGTCGATGCAGCACCGCATCATCCCGGCGACAGCGAACACGACCGAGGTCCTCGCCGACCCGGCGATCGATCTCGTCATGGGTGCGCCTCGGGCGTGGGAACCCGGGCCAGTGATGTCGAACAACTTCGGCTTCGGCGGCCACAACGGCACCGTCATCATCGCCCCCGCCTGATCCGGAGCACCCCAGCCAACGCCAACAGACCCCCGAGTCGGCCAACCCCAACCGAGGGTTACCGACGCACCCGAGTGGTTCGGTGCCGGACGGGTACACCGAAACCCTCCGGTGGGGTTCAGGCGTCGACGACCACGAACATCAGCTCGCACTCGCACGCAGCTTTGTCGCCGAGCATCGCACGGCCGGTGCCCTTGCCGGCACGTGCGCTCATGCGGCCGAGCTCGACCTCGAGGACCAGGGTGTCCCCCGGAACGACCTGACGCCGGAAGCGTGCGTGGTCGAGGCCGCCGAACAGCGGCAGCTTCCCGGTGAAGCGGGGGTCGCTCAGCACGGCGATCGCCCCCATCTGGGCGATGGCCTCACACATCAGCACACCGGGCAGTGTGGGCCTGCCGGGGAAATGACCGGCGAAGAACCACTCGTCACCCGTCAGCGTCCATCGCCCGGTGGCCCTGACCCCAGGCTCGAGCGTCAGGATCTCGTCGACGAACAGGAACGGCGGCCGGTGCGCCAGCAGATCGGTTGGGGCCGGTAATGACAGACTCATGCCTGCAATGCCTCCAGCAGTTTCACGGGGGTGTCCTTCGGGGTGATGGTGGGCCACACGTTGCGGAGAATGCCGTCGGGTCCCACCAGGAACGCCGAACGGACGATGCCCATGTACGTCTTGCCGTAGTTCTTCTTCTCCTGCCACACCCCGAATGCCTCGGCGACCCCGTGATCCAGATCGCTCAGCAGGTCGAACCCCAGCTCGTGCTTGGCGGCGAACCGCGCCAGCTTCGATATCGGGTCGGGGCTGATGCCGAGCACCACGGTGTCGCCCAGCTGGGCAGCCGCATCACGGAGGAGGCAGGCCTGCTGGGTGCAGCCCGGCGTGTCTGCCCGGGGGTAGAAGTAGACGAGCAGGTTACTGCCACGCAGCGTGGTGACGTCGACGCTGTCGCCGTTCTGGTTCGTCAAGACGAATGGCGGCACAGGGCTACCGACGGTGGGCATGGAGCGAACCGTACTGGACCTCCACCACGCGGAGCGATGATCCAACTGGAGTGCTTCGTCAAGTTTTACTTGCCAATACCACCACCGAGCGTGTTATCGTGACGCTCAGCGGTCATTCGTGAGGAAGTCTTGACGACCAGTCGAGGGCGAAATGCGGGTGAACGTTACGCCGACAATGAAGGAGAGCACCATGCGAAACAAGCCCCTCGGCCGCCCGTTCTGAACGATCGCCGCTTGCGGCGACCTCAGGACCCGGACCACATTCCTCGGCGCCTCGCGTGAGCGTGGTAGTGCCCCGGGATGCTCCGCAAGGTGTCATCGAACCAGTAGCCCTCCGGGAACCACTGCTCAGCGATACCGGCCAACACGCTTTGCAACACGACCCGAACCTCCTCAGGGGGGTTCGGGTCGTGTCGTCTCCAGACCACCATCGGCACGCCGCACGACTCGCACTCGGCTGCCCAGCACAGGTCGTCATCGTGGAACCACTCGGTCATCCGTGCGGCCTCACACAACTCGCACGACGGATCGAAACCATCGCGGGCCGTATCGCTGTGCATGACCAGAGTCTGTCACCCAGCTTGACCCGGAACGCGGAACGAGGGCCCCGAAGGGCCCTCGTTCCACCTTGGGAGGTTGATGTCAGAGCGTCGAGATGTCGAGGCTCGGGGGCAGGATGACTGCGTCGATGACGTGGATGACGCCGTTCGAGGCCACGATGTCGGTGGCCGTGACGTTGGCCTGGTTCACCTTCACACCACCATCGGTGGTGATCGTGATCGGCTCGCCCTGGACGCTGGCGACGTCGCCGGCGGCCACATCAGCGGCCATGACCTGACCCGACACCACGTGGTAGGTGAGGATCTGGGCAAGGACGTCCTTGTTCTCCGGGAGGAGCAGCTTGTCGACCAGGCCGGCCGGCAGCGCAGCGAACGCATCGTTGGTCGGGGCGAACACGGTGAACGGGCCAGGACCCTGGAGGGTCTCGACCAGACCGGCAGCGCCGACGGCAGCGACGAGGGTCGAGAAGTCGGGGTTCGACGAGGCGATGGCGACGATGTCGTCTGCCGCCACCGGTGCATCGGTGGCCATCGGCGCCTCGGTGGCAGCGGGGGTGGAGATAGCAGCTTCCTCGTCGCTACCGCAGGCTGCGATGAGGAGGGCGGCCGATGCAACACCGGCGATGAGCAGCTTCTTCGAGATCATGGGGGGCTCCTTGTTGTTCACGACTCCCCTGATTGCAGGGGTTCGGGTGTTCTACGGAGCAACCCTAGCGAGCGGATGAGCCATTTAGTGATCAATTGCCTCGCGCACGGAGGCGACGTACTCGCCAACGGCCTCGGCCCCACCTTCGAGCAGCCGTCGCACCACCGATGCGCCCTGCACCACGCCATCGGCGACCTGCACGGCCTCGCGAGCCTGAGCAGCATTCGACACACCCACCCCGACCAGAACCGGCACCTCGGTGATCGCCTTCAGCCGGGCCGCGAGCGCCGTGGCGGTCGCCGCCAGCGCCGTGCGCTCACCGGTGACGCCGAGCAGACCGACCGAGTACACGAAGCCGCGCGCACGAGCACAGACGCGAGGCAGCCGCTCATCGGGCGCGGTGGGCGCCGCAAGCATCACGGTCTCGATGAACGAGGCATCGGCAGCCGCGCACCACGGTCCCGCTTCTTCGAGCGGCAGGTCGGGCACGATGGCGGCGCAGATGCCTGCTGCGGCGAGTTGCTCGGCGAAGCGGTGGTGGCCTGCGTGATGGACAGTGTTGTAGTACGTCATCACCGCGAGCGGCACGTCGACTTCGAGGTCGCGCGCCTGCTGCAGGATCGACACCGGCGTAGCGCCGGCATCGAGCGCCTTCTGCGACGCCTGTTGGATGACAGGCCCGTCCATGACCGGATCGCTGAAGGGAATGCCGATCTCGATCGCGTCGGCGCCCGCGGCCACCGCCGCGCGCAGCGCGTGCTCCCACCCCGGCAGCCCACCGGTGATGTACGGCACGAGCAGCTTGCGGCCCGCCGCACGCTTGGCACGGAAGGCGGTCTCCATGACGCCGAACTGCTGCGTCATCCGAGGATGTCCATCATCTGCGCAACATCTTTGTCCCCGCGCCCGGACAGGTTCATGAGCACGGTCTTGCCCTGCATCGTGTGCGCCTCACGAGAGATCCAGGCCAGCGCGTGCGCGCATTCGAGCGCCGGGATGATCCCCTCGCTGCGTGCCATCAACTGGAAGCCGGCGATGACCTCGTCATCGGTGACCGTCGGGTACTCAGCCCGGCCGATGGAGGCGAGATACGAGTGCTCGGGTCCGACGCCGGGGTAGTCGAGACCAGCCGAGATCGAGTGGGCCTCCTGCACCTGGCCGTACTCGTCCTGCATGAGATAGCTGCGCATACCGTGCACCACCCCGGGCACACCGCGACCGACGGCAGCCCCACCGGCCGGCTCGACGCCGATGAGCCGGGCATCGGTGTCGACGAACCCGCTGAAGATGCCCATCGCATTCGACCCGCCACCGACACAGGCGACAACGACGTCGGGGTCGGCGCCGTAGCGCTCGCGCATCTGCGCGTTCGCCTCGTCACCGATGACGCGGTGGAACTCGCGAACCATCCACGGGTACGGGTGCGGCCCCATGACCGAACCGAGGCAGTAGTGGGTCGACTCGACGGTGGCCACCCAGTCACGCATCGCTTCGTTGACAGCGTCTTTCAGGGTGCGGCTGCCACTGTGCACGGCCTCGACCTCGGACCCGAGCAGCTTCATCCGGAACACGTTGAGCGCCTGGCGCTCGACATCGACCGCACCCATGTACACCTTGCACTCGAGGCCGAACAGCGCGGCGGCCGTGGCGCTCGCAACACCGTGCTGGCCCGCACCGGTCTCGGCGACGATGCGCTTCTTGCCCATCCGCTTCGCAAGCAGCGTCTGGCCGAGCACGTTGTTGATCTTGTGCGAGCCAGTGTGGTTGAGGTCTTCACGCTTCAGTACCAACCGGATGCCGAGCTGGCGGCCGAGGTTGTAACACTCCGTGATCATCGACGGGCGGCCGGCGTACTCGCGCAACACGTCGGCGAGCTCGGCGCGGAACACCGGGTCGGCCCACGCATCGCGGAACGACTCCTCGAGTTCCTGGCAGGCAGGGACGAGCGTCTCGGGGACGAATCGTCCGCCGAACTCGCCGAAACGTCCGGTGGACGATGGTTCGGCCATGAGTGTCATGTGTGGATCTCCAGGAACGGGGTGGGAGTGGGATGAATCTGGTGTGTGTGGGCGACGACTACTCGTCGGCCCAGTCGTAGGGCAGGTCGTCGGGGCCGATGTGCTGCAGCGGCGCCGCTGCGCGAGCACGCTCGATGAACTGCTTCACCTTCATGGGGTCCTTGCGGCCCGGGGTGCGTTCGACCCCGCTCGCCACGTCGACACCCCACGGCTGCAGCCGCGACACGGCGCTGGCCACATTGTCGGGGTCGAGGCCACCGGCGACGATGTAGCGCGGACCCTCGGGCAAGTCGTCGAACAGACCCCAGTCGAACAGCTCGCCGGAGCCGGGGCGAGGCCCCTCGACCATGATGAGGTCGGTGCCGAACTGATCGGCGTGCGCTGCGTCGGGGCTGCCGGCGACGACCACCTTGATGACCCACCGCACGCGGGCTGCAACGTCGGCCACCATGCCCGGCGTCTCGTGTCCGTGCAGCTGCGCCGCCTTCAGACCGGCCCGGTCCATGGTGTCGATGACGCGATCTGGGTGCTCGTCGCGGAACACGCCGACGGTGAGGATCTCAGGGGGCAGGCGCCGGGTGATGTCGTAGACCTGTGACGCAGCGACCTGACGGGTGGACGGCGCAAAGATGAACCCGACCGCGTCGGCACCCATTGCGACAGCGAACAGCGCGTCGTCTTCAGTGGTGATGCCGCAGATCTTGACGAACACGCTGGTCAACGTACCGCGCCGCGCAGCAGGCGGACGGAGTCTGCTGGATCGTTCGACGTGACCAGCGTCTCGCCCACCAGCACGGCGTGGTACCCGGCAGCATGCAGCGCAGCGGCGTCATCACGACCGCGTACACCGCTCTCGGCCACCTTCACCGCACCGTCGGGAATGACCCCCGCCATGCGCAGCGCGCGCTCGTGGTCGACCTGGAACGTGACGAGGTCTCGCTGGTTCACCCCGATGAGCGTCGCCCCTGCGGCGAGCGCAGCATCGAGCTCGTGTTCGTCGTGGATCTCGACCAGCACGTCGAGGCCGATCTGCACGGCGAGCCCATGCATCTCGACGAGCTCGTCACGCGTGAGTGCAGCAGCGATGAGCAGCACGCAGTCGGCGCCCATGAGGCGCGTATCGCACACGTCGTGAAGCGACACGGTGAAGTCCTTGCGCAGCACCGGCAACGAGCACGCCGCCCGCGCCGCCTGGAGATCGGCGACCGATCCGCCGAAGAAGTCGACGTCGGTGAGCACGCTGAGGCACGAGGCACCGCCACGCTCGTACGTGGCGGCCATGACGCCTGCGTCGAGCGCGACGTTGAGGTCGCCCTTCGAAGGCGATCGCCGTTTGATCTCGCTGATCACGTGCAGCGAGCCGTCGTGGCTGAGCGCCGCGGTGAACCCGCGACACGGCGACATCGCCGTGGCCTGCTGGACGAGGGCGTCGAGGGGCCTCGTGTCGAGCGCAGCCTGCTCACGATGGCGGGCGAGGATGCGGTCGAGGTACGTGGCCATCCGATGCGAGGGGCGGTCAGGCCCCCTTGCCCCCGATGACCTTCACGAAGTGGAGCTCGGGGCGGCCGGCGAGGAACGGCCCGATGGCCGACCCGAGCGCCTTGAACGCATCGGAGCCCATGTGCGCGTCGAGCGCCGCCTGGTTCTCGTACGTCTCATACATCCACAGCGTGTTCGCCTCGACGGCGTCCTCGAGCAGGATGTACGACAACGTGCCGGGCTCACCCTCAGCAGCGTCGAGCGCGGGCTGGAGGCCGGCTGCCAGGTCGGCACGCTTGCCTTCGGCGGCGGAGATCTTGGCGATGACGGTGATTCGGTCTGACATTGCAGGGACCGTACTGCTCCGGCGAGGCCGGGTCAGAACCCGAGCCGGGAACGGAGCTCGGCCTCGAGATCGGCGATCGGTACCCGCACCTGCGCAGTGGTGTCGCGCTCGCGGATGGTGACCGCGCCGTCCTCGAGCGAGTCGAAGTCGACGGTGACGCACAGCGGCGTGCCGATCTCGTCCTGACGGCGGTAGCGCTTGCCGATGGCCTGCGTCTCGTCGTAGTCGACCATGTACCGGTCGGACAGCGAGCCGTAGATCTCGCGGGCGAGCGGCGTGAGCGTGTCCTTCTTGCTGAGCGGCAGGACGGCCACCTTGTACGGGGCGAGACGCGGGTGCAGGCGCAGCACCGTGCGCGGCTCGTCGTTGATGATGTCCTCGTCGTACGCGGCGAGCAGGAAGGCGGCCATGGCCCGGTTCACACCGGCCGCCGGCTCGATGACGTACGGGACGTACCGCTCGTTGGTGGCCTGGTCGAAGTAGTCGAGCTTCTGGCCAGAGTGCTGCGCGTGCTGCTTGAGGTCGTAGTCGGTGCGCTGGGCGATGCCCTCGAGCTCACCCCAGCCCCAGGGGTACATGAACTCGACGTCGCTGGTGCCGGTCGAGTAGTGGCTCAGCTCGTCGTCGTCGTGTGCACGCAAGCGGAGCATGTCGGCCGGAATGCCGAGGTCGACGTACCAGTCGAAACGGGCCTTGCACCAGTACTCGTACCACTGCGCGCTGTCGGCCGGCGGCACGAAGAACTCGCACTCCATCTGCTCGAACTCGCGCGTGCGGAAGATGAAGTTGCCGGGGGTGATCTCGTTGCGGAAGCTCTTGCCGACCTGAGCGATGCCGAACGGTGGCTTCTTCCGGCTCGTCTGCAACACGTTCACGAAGTTGACGAACATGCCCTGGGCAGTCTCGGGCCGCATGTACACCTCGGCGCCGGAGCCTTCGATCGGGCCGGCGAAGGTCTTGAACATCAGGTTGAAAGCGCGTGCCTCGGTGAAGCTGCCAACGGCGCTGCAGTTGGGGCACACGTTCGCGTCGTCGAGGTGGTCCTCACGGAAACGCTGCTTGCAACTGGTGCAGTCGACGAGCGGGTCGGAGAAGTTCGACAGGTGGCCGCTGGCCTCGAACACCTGCGGCGGCGCCAGGATGGCGGCATCGATGAGCAGGACGTCGTCGCGCTGCTGCACCATCGTGCGCACCCACGCCTCGCGCACGTTGCGGAGCATGAGCGATCCGAGGGGGCCGTAGTCGTAGCTCGAGCGGAAGCCGCCGTAGATCTCGGCCGATGGGTACACGAACCCGCGCCGCTTGCAGAGGTTGACGATCTGATCGAGCTCGGTGGCAGGCATACGAACGACAGGCTACGGCCGCACCCTGAGACTCGGAAGTCCGTTTCAGGGCCGTGCGGTGAGCGGTGAGCGGTGAGCGGTGAGCGGTGAGCGGCCCAGGGGCACTCACCGCTCACCGCGTCAGTGGGTCTCGAACATCGCGACGGTGCGAAGACGCCGTTCGAGGTGGTGCTCGAGTGCACGCGTCGCGTGGCCCGTCACCTCGTGGGTGGTGGGGTCGGCGGGGCGATCGAGCGCCTCGTTCATGCGACCGCCCAGGATCATCCGCATCACGTCGAGTGCCGGCGCGCTGATCGGCGCACCGGTGCGGCACGACCGGCACAGCACGCCACCCTCGAGCACGTCGAACGCGACGAGGGGTTCGGTGGCACCGCACCGGACGCACACATCGAGCTCGGGGCGCACACCCTCGGCGGCCAGCAGCTTCCAGTAGAACGCAGGCACCACGAGCGGGCCCGAGCGTTCGGCCACCGTGCGAAGCGCCCCGACGAGCATGCGGTACAGGTGCGGCACCGGTTCCCGGTCGAGTGTCATCTGATCGACGGCTTCGACGATCGCCAGACCGTTGGTGAGGTGGTCGAGGTCGCCGACCAGCGCTGCCATCGAGCCGATCGACTCGGCCTGGCTGACGATGTCGAGCTCGCGACCCTGATAGAGCAGGAGCTCGACGTGGCTGAGTGGCTCGAGGCGGGCACCGAACTTCGACATCGTCTTGCGAACGCCCTTGGCCACGGCCCGCACCTTGCCGTGGTGCTGGGTCAGCACCACGACGATGCGGTCGGCCTCA
>JBBDMO010000173.1:0-10180 GCA_040878255.1 Ilumatobacteraceae bacterium | reverse complement strand
CTCCCCCACCATCTGCGGGTCGAGGAAGAGGTCCCACGCCGTCAGCGCGACGGCGCCGACTGCCACGCGGCTGACCGGGTTCGAACGTGGGCCGAGCGCGGCATGCGCCGCCTCGCGCGCCGGCACGGCCATGGCGAACCAGGCGAGCGGCACGATCGCTGGCACACCGGCGACCTGCGGTCGCAGAGCGCCCGTGTACGAGTAGCCGCCGAACGGAATCCCCGTGGCGGTGCCGATGTGCTCGACCGCAGCCGTGGCCGCGGCGATGCCGGTGGCTGCGGTGGCCGTGCGTGGTGTGCCCCATCGGCGCTGCGCTGCAGCGGCGGTGGTGGCGAACAGGCTCGTCACCACGACGGTGCTGAGTGCCCGCCGCACCGGACCGCCGCGCCGAGCGAGCGGCGTCGCGATCATCCCTGCGAGCGTCACCGCTGCCGGGACGATCCTCATGACCTTTGCCGCGATCCGGTCGTCCACGACGCGATTGCGGCGGAAGTCGTCGACGGCGCGACGTACGCGGCTCATCGGCGGGTGGGGCGCATGAGCTTCGCAACCATCGCGGCCTTCTCGGCCGTCGACACGCGTGCCCGTTTGCTGAACACGTCGTAGCCCTGCGCCTCGATCTTGTCGAGGATCCGGCCGTACAGCACTCGTGCCGCGCCGATGCACTTCGCCGACTGAGGCGGCAGCATCGCCATACCGAGGTCGGCCGAGGCGTACAGCTCGCGGCAGCGTGCGATCTCGAACTGCATCAGCTCGATGAACTCGGGCGACATGCGTCGCTCGGTGAGGTCGACACCGAAGCGGCGGAGATCCTCCTGCGGCACGTACTGCCGGCCGCGGTCGAGGTCCTCTGCGATGTCGCGCAGGAAGTTGGTGAGCTGGAAGGCGTCGCCGAGGTCGCGGGCGTGCTGCTTGGCCTCGGGCCGCAACGGCTCGAGGATCGGCAGCATCATCTCGCCGATGACCGCGGCCGAGCCGTCCATGTAGCCGCGCAGGTCGTCCCACGTGTCGTAGGTGGGCACCGTGAGGTCCATCGTCATGCTCCGCAGAAAACGGCGGAAGCAGTCGAGGTCGATGTCGAACGCCTTCACCGTGTGCACGACGGCCTTCAGCACCGGATCGTCCGACGCACCACGGGCCACGTCGGCGAAGAACCGGTCACCGAAGTCGGCCAGTGCCTTCGCCCGTTCCTCGACCGGCGCTGGACCCATGTCGTCGACGATGTCGTCGGCGTACCGGCAGAACGCGTACAGCGCCCACACGTGGTGCTGTTTCACCCGAGGCAGCACCTTGGTGCTCCAGTAGTACGTGGTGCCGTAGCGCTTGTTCAGCTCCTTGCACCGGGCGTAGCTCGCCTCGAGCGTGACCGGCGCGGCGGTGTTCAACGACGTGCCGCCGCGTACTGCTGCACACGCTGCGCGGCGAGCTTGCCCGACACGAGCACCATCGGCACACCGACACCCGGCAGCGTCGACGAGCCGGTGAACACCAGGCCGGGCACCCGCTTGTCGACGTTGTTCGGGCGAAATGGCCCGGTCTGCATGAACGTGTGCGCGAGGGCGAACGGCGTGCCGCGCTCCATGCCCATCGCCTCCCAGTCGAGCGGGTCGTAGATGCGCTCGACCACCACGTCGGTGGGATACCCGAGCTCGGCCACGCGGGCTCGCATGGTGCCCATGATCCGGTCGCGTTCGCGTCCCCAATCGATCTTGCCGTCGAGGTTGGGCGTCGGCTCGAGCACGTAGATGCTGCTGCAGCCCTCGGGCGCCAGCGACGCGTCGTCGAGACTGTGGAGCGTGACCAGGATCGACGGATCGGGCATGCGCACGCCGTCGTGGATGAGCGCCTTGAACGAGCCGTCCCAGTCGTGGCCGAAATGAATGTTGTGGTGCGCCGCGTCGGCGGGCGGCAGGCCCTTCACACCGGCGACCCACAGCAGGCATGACGGCGAGTACTTGCCCTTGCGGGCCACACGGGGCGCATCGACGCCGCCGAGCAGCGTGCGGTACGCCACCGGCAGGTCGGGGTTGCACACCACCGCATCGGCGGCGACGCGCTCGCCACCGCCGAGCTCGACGCCGGTGACCGCACCGTTGCCGTCGCGCAGGATGCGCGTGACCGGCGACTCGTAGCGGATGGTGACGCCCGCCTTCTCGACCGCGGCGGCCAGACCGGCGGCCATCATGTGCATGCCGCCCTTGGGCACGTACACACCCTCGACCGAGTCCATGTAGGTGATGACGGCGTAGAGCGACAGCGCCTCGTAGGGCGCAAGGCCCGCGTACATCGACTGGAAGCTGAAGATGCGCTGGAGGCGCTCGTCGTCGAAGAAGCTCGCGACCTTCTTGCCGAGCTTGCCGAACCCGCCGAGCTTCACCAGTTCGAGCCCGGCACGCCATGGCTTCACGAGGTCGAACGGCGAGTCGAAGTTGGCGTCGATGAAGCTGCCCATCTCGGCGCGGTAGAGCTTCTCGAGCCAGTCACAGAACCGGCCGAAGGCTTCGGCCTCCTTCGCGTTGGAGAACTCGCGGATCTCCTGCGTCATCGCCTCGCGACCGTGGCGCACGAACAGCGTGCTGCCGTCGGCGTAGCAGGCCCGGTACATCGGGTCGACCTTGTCGATCGTGATGAAGTCACTCATCTCGGCACCCGCCGCCTCGAACGCATCGGCGAGCAGGTTCGGCATGGTGAGCACGGTGGGACCGTTGTCGAGCCGGAAGCCGGCCTCGGTGATCATGCCGGCGCGTCCGCCTGGGATGGCGTCGCGTTCGACGAGGGTGACCTGGTGGCCGTCTCGGCTCAGGTGGGCGGCGGCGCTGAGCCCACCGAGTCCTGCGCCGATGACGACGACGTTCAGCGGCTTGGTCATGTATGCCTCCAGCTCACGAAGTGGGCGAGCTCGACCAGCTCGGCCTTGGCAACGTCGGTGATCGGCGCCCTGTCGATCGCAACGAGCGCCTCGTCGGTGAGGGCCGTGATGGTGGCTTCGAGGTCGGCGAGCGCACCGGTGTCGATGATGACCTGTTGGATGTCGCCCACCTCGTCGTCGGTGAGGTGCGGGTGGCCCACGTCGTCGAGGACCGACCGCTGCGCGGTGTTCGCCAGCTCGACGGCGCGAGCCAAGAGCGGCGTGGGCTTGCCCTCGCGCAGGTCGCCGCCGACGGGCTTGCCGGTGAGGGCCGTGTCGCCGAACGCACCCATCACGTCGTCGCGCATCTGGAATGCATCACCAAGGGGCAGGCCGTATGCACTGAGTGCCGGCAGCAGCTCGTCGGCTCGGTTGGGTGCGGCCAGGACGGCCCCGAGGTGCAGTGGACGCTCGATGGTGTACTTGCCGCTCTTGTACCGGCAGATGCGTTCGGCCTTGTCGCGGCGGCGGTCGTTGCGCACACCGCCGAGGATGTCGAGGATCTGGCCGACGTTCAGCTCGATGCGGAGCTCGTTCCAGATCGCCCAGGCCTCGCGCGGCGCGCCCAGCAGCAACTGGTCGGCGTACACGAAGGCGAGGTCGCCGACCAGGATCGCGACACCTTCGCCGAAGCGGCGGGCCTCGCCGGCCCACGAGCCGAGCTGATGCTGCTCGGCGAACACCGTGTGGGTGGTGGGCGCACCGCGGCGGCTCGTGGCGTCGTCCATGACGTCGTCGTGGAACAGCGCGAACGCGTGCATCAACTCGAACGCTGCGCCCGCGTTCACCACCATCGGGTCGTCGGCGTCGCCACCGGCACCGACGAAGCCCCAGTGCGTGAAGGCCGGGCGGAGACGCTTGCCGCCGGCGAGCACCAGTCGGGTGATCTCGTCGATCGGCTCGGTCAGGTCCTCGTCGAACTCGGTCCACCGCGCCGACTCGGCCTCGAGCAGTGCGCGCAACCGCAGATCGATGCGACTCGCGATCGACGAGAGCGACGCTGGCACGGGAGCAGGAACCACGTTGGCCAGGCTAGGTGCATCACCCGACCGGTGCGTTCCCCTGCTCGCGGTTCGACCAGCGCACCACTCATCGGTGCGAGTGATAGATGGCACGCGGCCCGACGAAACAACTGATGAGCTGCGGTGATGCACCTATGATCGAACATATGTACGATTCATGAATGGACCTGCCCGCCATCGACTCGCTCGACGATCTCGTCGACGCCGTGGCGTTGTTGGGCCGGCTCGATGCCCACGTCGCCATGGCTGCGGCAGCACTCGAGACCACCGGCGCGTGGGGTGTCGACGGACATGTGTCGATGGCGTCGTGGCTGCGGGACCGGTGCCGCCTCGGGCACAGCGAGGCGGTCACCATGCTGCGCCTCGGCCGGTTCCTGGTGCGCTACGAATCGATCGGCAACGGCGTCATGGTCGGGCGGATCACCATGTCGCAGGTGCGGCTCATGCAGGGCATGGTCACCCGACCGACAGCCGATCTGTTCGACGCCATGCACGACGAGTTCACCGACGCGATCGCACCGTTGACCGCCGCCGAGACGGCCACCGCCTGCCAGGAATGGCGCCGCAAGGCCGAGGCCGTCAGCGACATGCCCGCGCCCTCCACACCGGACCGGTCGCTGCGCTTCGCTCGGCTCGACGACGGTTCGATGGTCGGGCGGTTCACCTTCGACAGCACGCTGGCCGCGCTGTTCACCAAGGCGATCGACACCGCTCGCAGCTGGGACGGCACGAACGACCAGCGCAGCCGCGCCATGGCCAACGCCGACGCCCTGGGCGACGTGATCGCCTTCTTCAACGCCAACCACGACAAGCCCGGTACACCCCGGCACCGCCCGCACCTCGAGCTCCACCAACGCGCAGGCGACGACCATGCGCACGCCACCAGCACCGGCGGCGGGCACGTCCTCGACCCGGCGTCCACCGCAGCGCTCACGTGCGACTGCGTCATCCATCGCGTCGTCCGCCAGGGCAGCACAGTTCTCGATTATGGGCGAGCCATGCGCACCGTGCTGCCGCACCTGTTCCGGGCGACGGCCGCCCGCGACGGCGGCTGCCGGTTCCCCGGCTGCGAGCGGCCGGTCGCCTGGTGCGACGCCCACCACATCAGATGGTGGCGCAACCACGGCGAGACCAAGCTCGACAATCTGCTGCTGCTGTGCAACCGACACCACCACCTCGTCCATCGCGAGCAGTGGACCGTCGAGCTGCAGCCCGACGCCACCTGTCGGTTCATTGGCCTGTCCGGCGCTGCGCTCAGCTCGCGACCACGCGGCCAGCCAACCATCCGCGCCGCCTGACCGCGGCCGCTACGTCCGAGGCGTTGCCACCAGCAGCAGCTGCTGCGGCTCCGTGCTGCCATCACTCGGGCGTGTCGTTGCGACGACCAGCTGCGAGCCGACCACCCGCACGCCGGTCCCCATCGTCACCGGCTCACCTGCCGCGTCGTCGAGCGAGTCGCGTGACCAGTTGATGCCATCGGTGCTGTGCAGCAGCAGCGGCACGGCCGGTCGGGCGGTGCGGTAGAACGGATCGAGCAGCTCGGCCGACAGCTGTTCCCACGTGAACGACACCGGGTCGGCGTCGGCCGACAGCCGTACGACGATGCCGCCGGGGGAATCGCTCGTCGCCGTCACCAGGTCGGTGGTCCCCCTGCCGTCGACGAGGCGGCCCAGCTCCGCGCCGCTGGCCGCATCGAGGAAGATATAGGTGCCGCTGCCGTCCTCGGCGCGCACCGTGATGCCATCACGCGTTGTCTCGATGCCACCGGCCTCGGCGATCGGGTCGATCTGCAGCCAGCCCGTCAGCGAGATGCCGAGCGGGCCCACGACGGTGCCGCTGCCGGAGATCGCCGCCGACACGCCGTCGGAGGGCCGCACGAGACCGGCGAGGTTCGTGGTGGTCCATCCACCGGCGTTGTCGCTCACCGCCACCACCGTGCTGCCGACGTTGTCAGCGATCCCCGTCATGACCAGGCGATCGCCCCACGCCAGCAGCGAGTCGACGTATGCGACCGGCGCCGAACCCAGCTCGGTCCACGACCGCCCGTCGGTGCTGGCCCAGGTGGCCGTGTCGGATGCATTCGGGCCGTAGACCGCCGTCCATGCCGCAAAGCCGGTCGGTGTCGCCACGAGCCTGGCATCGGTGGAGGGCGTCAGGCCGGCGGGCCCTGCCACTTCATCGAACGTCGCAGCGCCGTCGACCGACAGGAAGAAGCGGATGCCACCGCCCAGCGAGTCGGCCACCGCCTGCGACACACCGAGCTCGTCCCACGTGAAGGTCTCGGCCGGTAGCACCTCATCGGAGCACCCCGCTGCGGGCTCGGTGTTCGCGCTGCCGATCTGGCTCGTCGTCGCTGTGACCACCTCGGTCGTGGTGGTGGCCGCCGGCTCTGATGGCCCGCCGACCGAGCTGGTCGACGCCTCCGCCGGCACGGTTCCTGAAACGGTCGTCTGCGGCACCATGGTGTCGACCGGACACGGCGATCCGGCCAGCACGTCGACGCCGTCGCGGGTCCAGTTGAATTCGCGCTGCAGCACCGCTGCGGGGAGCACCGACTCCCACTGGATCTGCGGGGTCACCCGTGTGGCCAGCAGCAGGCCGGCCGGACCCGCAGCGAAACCGACGGTGTTCACCTCGACCGAGCGCACCAGCGGATCGGCGCGCAGCGCCGTGGTGTCGATCGGCAGCGACGAGGTCGCCCAGGTGCCGCCGGAGTCGACCGACATCGCCACGGCTGCGCCGACCGTGCCGTTCGACGCCGCGGTGGTGCCGAAGCTGAAGAACCGGCCGTCGTACGCGGCAAGCGAGTTGCCGCTCACCGGCGGCTGGACCGCCTGGGTCCACGACTGGCCGTCGTCGGACCGCCACAGCACCTGCCTGAACCGGTCGGAACGGGCCGGCTCGCTCGACCAGGCAAGGAACGGGCCGTCGCCCACCATCGGGCCCGCCATGATCCCCACGGCCTCGGCGCTGTCGGGCATGACCACGTTCCACACGAGGTTCGACGGCACCTCGGTGACCGGCGCCGGGGGGACCGAGCCGGGCACCTCGTCGACGGGCCCCGTGTTCGCGGGGGCATCGCCGACACCGGCGACGATGCGACTGCCGGGCTCGGGACGCGAGAGCACCTGGACGGCACCCACCACGCCGACGCTCACCCCGGCAACGGCCAGCATGCCGGCGGCGGTACGGCGGCGGTGCTGGCGCTGGCGGCCGCGGCGGATGACGTCGTGCACCGGCACGTCGACGACGTCGACGGTGTCAGCTAAGCGCTGCAACCGGCGCCGCAGATCGGGGAGGGAATCGTGGTCGTGGTTCATGACGGGGTCTCCTCGTGTGACGAGTGGAGGGGCGAGAGCAGTGGTTCGAGACGGTCGAGCGCTCGGTGGAGGCGGCTCTTCACGGTGCCGGGCCGGATACCCAGCAGTTCGGCGGTGCGCGCTTCGGAGTAGCCGAGCATCAGGCGGCACACCACTGCGGCCCGCTGGTCGACCGACAGCGAGTCGAGGGCCCGTTCGACCGCCGGATCCTGCACCACGGGAGCCGGCGCGGTGTCGCTGCCGCTGACCCACCTCGGGGCTGGCCGGGTGAGGCGACGCAGGATCGAACGGCTCCAGTTCAGGGCCACTCGGTAGACCCAGCCGGCCGGGTTGTCGAGCGTGCGCACCTGCTCCCACCGTTGGTAGGCCCGCGCCATCGCCTCGTCGGTCGCCTCGATGGCCAGTTCGCGGTCGCGCAGCGTCACTGTGAGGGCCCGGGCGATCGGTGTGCGGTGCTGCGCGTAGAACTGCTCGAACGACACGTACGCGACGACATCGTCCACCTCGATCGCCTGGAACACGATGCCACTGCTGCGGTCTGCGGTGAAGTCCACGCCGGTAACACGCTCGAGCGAGTGATTCGGTTCCGTTGTCGCGTGATCGGTCCGGTCGACGTTGTCAGCCATCGGTCGCCTCGAGGTCGGCGAGCAACTGGCGGACAGCGGCGTCATCGGGCGACAGGTCGGCGGCCGTGGTCCACGCGGCTCGCGCCGTCTCGGTGTCGCCCGCGATGGCCGCGGCCCGGCCGAGCTGCACCTGCCAGCGGGCCCGCAGCGGATCGCGCCCGACCAGGACGGTCCCGTACTCGACCGCGGCCGCTGCATCCGCCGCGTCACCGGTGATGCCGGCGCGAGCGATCAGCAGTGATCCCCGCTCGTCGACGGCCATCGGGTCGAGCGGCGACCAGGCGAGCGCCGCATCGACCTCACCGAGTGCCTCGTCGATGTCGGCGAGCGAGCCGCGAGCGGCCAGCACCGACGACGCGACGATTCGGTACCGCACGAGGTCGGGCCGCAGCCGCACGGCACGCTCGGCCGCGGCGACCGCGTCGTCGGTACGCCCGTCAGCGCGGGCATCGAGGGCGTGGAGGGCCAGCCGGTCGGCTGCCGTGTCGGCGATGCCCGCCACCAGCGCCACCGCCGCGAGCCCCATGACCGCGACGCCCACCGCGCGCCGGGCCGGCACGGGACGTGCCCGTCGCAGCGGCGAGGTCTGCGTGACGACCAGCCCCGCGAACAGCCACCAGACGGGGTCGAGCTCGGCGAGCGGGAACAGCAGCAGCTGCTGCACGGCGTAGCCGATGACGGCCATCGCGACCCCAGCGACGACCGCCGACTCACGCATCGCGCGCCATGCCCGCAGCACCACGAACCCGACGAGGCCGACGTACAGCACGGCGGCGGGGATGCCGCCGACCAGCGCGACGTCGAGCGGCCCGCTGTGCGCCCGGTCGGGCAGCACCCGGTCGCGGCCGTAGGTGCGCTCATAGTGCGCGTCGATCCCCTCGCTGACTGCGATGCGGTACCCCTCCGGCCCCACACCGACCAGCGGATGCCGAGCCACCACGCGTGCCGCGATTCGCCACTCGTCGAGACGTGACGTCTGGCCATGCGGCCGGTCGAGCAGCGAGCCCGCCCACGGCAGCGCGACGACAAGCATCACTGCGCCGACGAGCACGGCCCACCGCAGCGTCGACGGGTGCGGTCGCCGACGCACCAGCACCACCACCACCGCAGCTGCTGCTGCGCCGACCCAGGCGGCGCGCGCGCCGGAGCCGACCAGTGCGAGCACACCGCCCACTGATGCGAGCCCGGCGGCCCACCGCCATGGCGG
This sequence comes from Ilumatobacteraceae bacterium, assembly GCA_040878255.1. GTDB lineage: Bacteria > Actinomycetota > Acidimicrobiia > Acidimicrobiales > Ilumatobacteraceae > VFMC01. Next base: position 1,097 of record JBBDMO010000173.1, on the reverse strand, counting down.
CACTTCGGTGTCGGCCCACGCCACACCGACCGACACCGGCGTCAGCAGGCAGGCGGCGGCACCCAGGTACGCCGCCGACCCGAACGGTCCACCGAGGCGCCCGCCGTCACCGGCCACCACCTCGATCGCAGCCCACGCACCCATGCATGCCGTTGCCACCACCGTGCACCTCGTCAGCAGCCTGATGTCACCGCCGACCACCTGCTGGCCCGCTGCGAACGTGCCGAACAGCAGCAGCCAGGTGATCAGCCCCAGGTGCCGGTCGCCCTGTCCCAGCAACGCGGTGGGTACGTCACCGCCCAGGAATGTCGCCACCGCGAGCCACGCGAGCAACGCCCACCATGCGCGGCGGCTCGCTGTGTGCAGCGCGACGGTGCCGTAACGCAGTGCCAGGCCGACGAGGACGAGCGAGATGGTCGAGACGACCATCCACCGGGCCGGACCGTACGGCGACAACCCACCCGGGCTGACGGCGACGACGGTGCCGATGACGAGCGCGCCCGACCACGCTGCGATGTTCTGCACGTGAGCACACCCCCATCCCCGGTGTTCGGTTCCCCGTGCATCGTCGCACGGGACGCCGGGTCGGGTCAGCCGTCGTCGTCGAGGGTGGCCACGACCTGCTCGATCTGCAGGCGAGCGCGGCTGATGCGGTCGCGACAGAACTCGATCAGTTCGGCGGCGCGCTGCACCTGCACGGCGAGCACGTCGACGTCGACGTCGGGCCGCTCGAGCTGACCGAGGATCTGCTCGAGCTCGGCCAACGCGGCGGCGTAGCCCGCGGCGACTGGCGTGTCGTTGCTGGTCATGGGGTGATCTCCTCGACACGGCTGCGAGCCGCGCCCTCGGCGAAGGTGGTGATGATCTCGGTACCCGGCGTCAGGTCGGCGGCGTTGCGCACGGTGCGGCCGTCGGCGGTGCGGGTGATGCTCCAGCCACGGGCCATGGTGGTGACCGGGTCGAGCAGGCGCAAGCGGTGGGCGAGCGCATCGATGTGGCGCAGCTCGGGGTCGGTACGGGCGGGCATCCGGCCGATCGCCGACACGGCGGCGGCCAGACGGTCGTCGGCGCGGTCGGCCACGCGCAGCGCGCTGGTG
>JBBDMO010000172.1:0-10351 GCA_040878255.1 Ilumatobacteraceae bacterium | reverse complement strand
CAGGCCGTACTCGAGCCCTTCGCCCAACGTGCCGATGGCGACACTCTGCGAGAAATGACCCCTCTATTCGTCTGGGATTCGTCACCCTGCGCGCAGGTGCCAGCCAGGTGGTGATCACGGGGTCCCTCCGGACGTCGGTACCCCATCGTGTGCCACAGTGCGGAGGTGGCGATCAGCACCCCCATCGACGTCGTCGACACCGGCATCACCATCGACCAGGACGGCGCCGCCTTCCCCACCGTTGTCATCGACGTGAGCGATCGGCCCGACGTCGCCGACCTGCCACGCGTCCACGCGCAGGAAGGCATCGGCGACCTCCGAACCGTCGTCGACGTGGCCGGCGACGAACTCATCCTCACCGTGGCCGTCACCACACCCGTGACGGCGACGTTCTCCATGCGGTTCTCGCTGCGGGAGCATCTCGAGGTGCTCGCCCACGCGGCGATCGCAGGCCATCTGCTGCTCGCCACGACCGACCCGGTGGTCGAGCCGAGCGGCGACGCACTCGATGGACCCGAGCCGGTATGGCTCGCGATCGACATCGATCGGGAGCGGCTGACCGGTGTGCTGGTGCCGTTCCTCGATCAGGACGGTCTCTGAGACCGAGCCTGCTCAGAAGCGCGCGAGTTCATCCTCGTCGGGAGCCATCGTGCTCGGGCCCACGTGGGCGTCGAGCCAGGCGTTCATCTCGTCGCAGCGCTGCCAGGCATCGCGCACCTTCGTGACGACCTGCTTGGTCCGCATCCAGGCACCGTGATCCCACGACCGCGATGCCATCAGCCCCCTGCGCCTGATCAGTTCGATGCGCGGATGATCCTTGGGGTACCCGCGAGGTGCTGTCTTCAACTCGGTGATCGCCCCGATCGAGAAGCCCTGCTTCGCCAATCGAGCGGTGATGTCGGCGATCTCGGCGCCCATCGCCTCACCGTCGACCGCCTGGCGGAACCGGGTGAGCTGGTCGGTGACCATCTGGTAGTAGCCCGTACCGACCAGCAGGCCGGCGGCCGACAGGTGCACGTAGTGCCCGGCGCCGCCCTCGGATTCGCCGTACGCGCCGATGTGATCCTTGTACGGCGTCTTGTCCTTGGCGAAGCGGACGTCCTTGTTCGGCCGGAACACGTGGAACGGCCCGTACTCGTCGAGTTCTGCCAGCAGGGCATCCATGGGCTCACGCACCGTCGAGATGTAGGTGGCCTTGTTGGCGAGCCAGAAGGTACGCGAGTTGTCGGCAGCCAGCGCCTCGTAGAACGAGAACGCAGCATCGGGAAAGCCGGTGAAGCCCATGTCCGCATCGTACGAGCGACGACCCACACGCTGCCCGGCCGCGAGTTGTCGACGGTTGCTCACATCACGTCGTACGGGCTGACCACGATGCGCCGGTCGGGCAGGCCGACCGCACCTGCGTCCTTGCCCTCGTAGTCGAACAGCGAGAGCACATGACGCATCGCCTCGAGGCGGGCGCGCTTCTTGTCGTTGCTCTTGATCACGGTCCAGGGTGCCAGATCGGTGTGCGTGGCGGTGAACATCCGCTCTTTGGCTTCGGTGTACGCATCCCACTTGTCGAGCGATGCGAGGTCCATCGGCGACAGCTTCCACTGGCGCACCGGATCGAGTTGGCGAATGACGAAGCGGGTGCGTTGCTCGAGCTGCGACACGGAGAACCAGAACTTCACCAGGTGGATGCCCGACCGCACCAGCGACTCCTCGAACGCAGGCGCCTGGCGCAGGAACTCGGCGTAGTCGGCGTCGGAACAGAAGCCCATCACCCGCTCGACCCCGGCCCGGTTGTACCACGAGCGATCGAACATGACCATCTCGCCCGCGGCCGGCAGGTGCGCGACGTACCGCTGGAAGTACCACTGGGTCTGCTCGCGCGGTGTTGGCTTGCTGAGGGCGACGACGCGTGCACCACGAGGGTTCAGATGCTCGGTGAATCGTTTGATGGTGCCGCCCTTGCCGGCGGCATCACGGCCCTCGAACACCATGACGACGCGCTCTCCCCTGGCCTCGATGTGCTGCTGCAGCTTGAGCAGTTCGATCTGGAGCAGGCGCTTGCCGACCTCGTACGAGTGACGCGACAGTCGCTCGGCGTACGGGTAGTCCTCGCGCCAGGTGTCGATGTCGGCCCCAGAATCGGCCCACTGCAGCACCGGCTCGCGGTCGGAGTACTCGACACGAACTCGTGACATCATCTCGCGTAGGTCGGTCGGCAAGTCGATCGGGGTCGATGGGACCGCGTCGATCGCCAGGACCGGCGTCCGGTCCGGTGGCACCACACTGATGGCGCGCCCGGTGGGTTTCGGCAGCGACGGCTTCGGCACCACCCGAGAGAACGCGTACCGCCACCGTGTGCTCCGACCCTGCTGCTCCGCCACCTGGACGACACTAGTGATTCGGTCACCACCGCCTGACCGCGGCTACCACGCGGACATCTCCGGTTCACCTCGACGTCACCGGTGCGTCGGCTGCTGGTGCCGCACAGGCGGTTGCTACGGTCTCGACGCCCCGATCGTCGACCGCTCGGGGGTCGAGGTCCGGGAGGGACGCAGCAGCGTGGCGGAACGGCACCCGAAGGAGCACGTCGAGACCGAGGCCTGGTGGGCGCTCGTGCTGGCGTCGGCGACCTCGATGGTGGTCGGCATCGCCGTCACCGCGGTCAACGTGGTCTTCCCGGCGATCGAACGCGATTTCGCGGGCGCCAGCAGATCGACGTTGTCATGGGGCATCACCGGCTACAGCATCGCCCTCGCATCGCTCATGCTCATCGGTGGTCGGCTCGCCGACCGGCTGGGCCGACGGCGCGTCTTTCGCGTCGGCGTCGCCATCTTCGTGATCGCCTCACTCATCCTGGCGCTGTCACCGACGGCATGGGTGTTCGTCGCCGCCCGGCTGGGTCAGGCGGTGGGTGCAGCGCTGTCGGGTCCTGCGTCGTTGAGTCTCGTGCTCGAGCGGTTCCCCACGTCGAGGCGCCTCAGCGCCATCGCCACCTGGACCGGGCTCGGCACCCTGGGCGCGGCGGTTGGCCCGTCGTTCTCGGCCATCGTCAGCCAGCAGTTCGGCTGGCGCTGGATCTTCGTCCTTCCACTCGCCGTCAGCCTGACGTCGCTCGCGCTGTCGGCCCGTCTGCTGCCGCCGGGCCGTCCTGCGTCGGTCGACGGCGACCGCCAACGCCTCGACGTGATCGGCTCGGTGCTCGGCACCGTCGGCGTCGCGTTGCTGGCTGCGGCGATCACCGAGGGGCCGCGCCTCGGCTGGAGCGATCCGCTCATCGTCGCCTGCATCGTCGGTTCCCTGGTGCTGTTGCCCCTGTTCGTCCGTCGTTCGCTCCGCCACCCCGAACCGCTGCTCGACGTACGCCTCTTCTCGGTACCCAACGTCGCCGCCGTGAACCTGGTCAACATCGGCCTCACAGCAGCCGGCACCGCAAGCTGGCTCCTGTACCCGCTGTTCATGGTGCAGCACTGGGGCTACTCGCTGATACGCACCGGGCTCGCGCTGACCGTGTTCCCCGTGGTGGCGTCGGCGACCGGCATGGTGGCCAGCCGGATCGCCGAACGCATCGGCACCCGCCGCGTCATTGCGTATGGCGCGCTGCTGCCCGCAGCAGGGATGCTGTGGCAGGTCTTCCGGTTGCAGGACGCACCCCACTACCTCTCGGGCATCGTGCCCGGCGCCGTGCTCTTCAACGTGGGCTTCGGCATCATCTACGCCCCCGTCACGGCACTTGCGCTGCGCAGCGTCACCGAGGCCAAATTGGGCCAGGCAACGGCGATGCTCAACTCACTCCGTCAACTCGGGGGCGGTCTCGGCGTCGCCACCGTCATCGCGATCATCGGCAACGCCGACGTCGTGCCGGTCGAGACGTATCACCGGGCATTCGTGGCAGTCACCGTCATGGCGTTGGCGAGCGGCATCGTCATCCTGACGGCGCTGCGCGTGCCCGCCGAGTACCGGACGTCGCGGCGCACGGCCACCGAGACGTCGCCTGTGCCATAACCCAGTGCTATCGGATACATAACGACAACCACGGCTCACTTATGAGTTTCGGACCGCCCGCAGCTCTACCGTCGGGGAGGCAAACAACCCCTCACCTCAGGAGTCCGTCCGACATGCTCATCAACACCGAGATCCTTCCGTTCGAAGCGAGCGCCTTCCGCAACGGCGAGTTCGTCACCGTCTCCGACACGGACCTGCGCGGCCGCTGGTCGATCATGTTCTTCTACCCCGCAGACTTCACCTTCGTCTGCCCGACCGAGCTCGGCGACCTTGCCGACCACCACGAGCAGCTGACCGCCATGGGCGTCGACGTCTACTCCGTCTCGACCGACACCCACTTCACGCACAAGGCGTGGCACGAGACCAGCCCCACCATCGGCAAGATCGGCTACACGATGATCGGCGACCCATCGGGCCTCGTCACCAACAACTTCGGCGTCATGCGCCCCGGCGTGGGCCTGGCCGACCGGGCCACCTTCGTGATCGACCCCGACGGCATCATCCAGTTCATCGAGGTGACAGCCGAGGGCATCGGCCGCAACGCCGCCGAGTTGCTCCGCAAGGTGAAGGCAGCCCAGTACGTCCGCAGCCACCCGGGCGAGGTCTGCCCGGCCAAGTGGGAAGAGGGCGCCGAGACGCTCGCACCGTCGCTCGACCTCGTCGGCCGGATCTGAGGTCCCCATGCTCGACGCATCCATCCTGAGCCAGCTCACCACGCACTTCGCGAACCTCGTCACCGAGGTCGAGCTGGTCACCTTCCTCGACGACAGTGCGGTGTCGCAGCAGACAGCGGAGCTCGTCGCCGAGCTCGCCGAGCTGTCGCCTCGCATCGCCGTCGTCGGCGGCGACACGAACACCGAGGTCTCTCGTCGCGTGCCGTCGTTCGAGGTGCGTCGAGCAGCCGACCACGGCGTCGCCGCCACCTTCGCCGGACTACCGATGGGCCACGAGTTCACCTCCCTGGTGCTCGCCGTGCTGCACGTCGGCGGCCACCCGTCGAAGGTGGCAGCCGCCCTGGCCGAGCAGATCGCCGGCATCGAGGGCACCCTGGCATTCGAGACCTACTTCTCGCAGTCGTGCCAGAACTGCCCCGACGTCGTGCAGGCACTGAACCTCATGAGCGTCCTGAACCCGGGCATCAGCCATGTCGCCATCGACGGTGGGTCGTTCGCCTCCGAAGTGGATGAGCGGAACGTGCAGTCGGTCCCGGCCGTGTTCCTGAACGGCGAGGTGTTCGGCTTCGGCCGAATGACCCTCGAGGAGATCGTCGCGAAGGTCGACACCGGCGCAGCCGAGCGCGCTGCTACGGCACTTGCCGACGCCGACCCGTTCGACGTCCTGATCGTCGGCGCAGGTCCGGCCGGTGCTGCCGCAGCGGTCTACGCAGCCCGCAAGGGCGTCCGCACCGGCATGGTCGCAGGTCGCCTCGGCGGGCAGGTGCTCGACACCATGGCGATCGAGAACCTCATCTCGGTGCCGCACACCGAGGGCCCCGCCCTCGCCCGTGCGCTCGAGTCCCACGTCCGCGAGTACGACGTCGAGGTGATGGTGCCGCACGACGCCGTCGGGCTCACCCCCGACCCGGGTGACGGCCTCCACCGCGTCGAGCTCGCATCAGGCGCCACGCTGCGCGCTCGCACCGTCGTGCTCGCCCCCGGCGCGAGCTGGCGGTCGATGAACGTGCCCGGCGAGGCCGAGTACCGCAACAAGGGCGTCACCTTCTGCCCGCACTGCGACGGCCCACTGTTCAAGGGCAAGCGCGTCGCCGTCATCGGCGGCGGCAACTCCGGCATCGAAGCCGCGATCGACCTCGCCGGCCTGGCCGCACACGTCACCGTCGTCGAGTTCGGTGACGAGCTGCGCGCCGATGCCGTGCTGCAGCGCTCGCTCGACCGCCTGGCGAACGTCGACATCGTCGTCAACGCCCAGACCACCGAGGTGCTCGGCGACGGTCGCAACGTCACGGGCATCATCTACACCGACCGAGCGACGAACGAGTCGCACACCGTCGAACTGGACGGCGTGTTCGTCCAGATCGGCCTCGTGCCGAACACGGCATGGCTCGACGGCGTGGTCGACCTCGAGCGCGGCGAGATCGTCATCGACCACCGTGGCACCACCTCGGTGCCCGGCGTGTTCGCTGCCGGCGATGCCACGATCGAGCCGTACAAGCAGATCATCGTCGCCGCCGGCGCCGGTGCATCCGCCGCCCTCGGCGCGTTCGACCACCTCATCCGCACCCCCGCCCCCACCCCCGTTCCCGCCTGACCCAACCCACCCAAGCTTCTGGTCGCGATCACGTGCGGTCGCCGTACGAGATCGCGACCAGAACAGGGCCAGGTGGCTGCGGCGGACAACACGACCCGGCGGCGATCAGCCGGCGCAATGGGGCGCCGTAGTGTCGGCACATGCGCAGCCTCGTTCCTCTCGCGATCTGCCGGGGACGGCGCATGGTCCCCCACGGCCCCTCACCCTGGTGACGGCCGGAAACCTGCGCCGGCCCGGCACCGGCAGCTGCGCGCTGGCCGCCGTGCTGTTCGGGGCGTCCACGCCGGCCGCGTCGGTGATTGCGCAGGACACACCGGCGCTGGTGCTCGCCGGCCTGCTGTACCTCGGAGCTGCGACAGCCGTGCTGCCGTGGTGGGTCGCTCGACGCCCCGAACCCGGAGCGCTGCATCGTGCGCGTCGCCCGCTCGCGATCGCTGTCATCGCGGGCGGCGCCGTCGGCCCGGCACTGCTGACGGCCGGGCTACGCACCACACCCGCGTCGACCGCGTCATTGCTGCTGAACCTCGAGCTGGTCATGACGCTCGCGCTCGCCGCCACCCTGTTCCGCGAGCACCTCGGCCCGCGCATGGTGACGGCCGCCGCCCTCGTCACCGGTGCGGGGGCGCTCCTGGTGTGGCAGCCCGGTGCGAGCGCCGATCTCCACGGCCTGCTCATCGTGGGTGCCTGTGCGTGCTGGGGACTCGACAACAGCGTGACGGCCCGCATCGATCAGGTGTCGCCGCAGCACATCACCTTCCTGAAGGGCACCGTGGCCGGCAGTGTCAACCTGGTGCTCGGCATGGCCGTCGGTGGCCGTGCCGGGCTCGACGTCACGACGGTGCTGGCGGCACTGGCCGTCGGCGCCATCGGCTACGGCGCGTCGATCACGCTGTGGGTTCGGGGTGCCCAACAGCTCGGAGCGGCACGGGGCCAGCTCATCTTCGCGAGCGCACCGTTCGTCGGCGCGCTGATCTCGTGGGTCGTTCTCGGCGACGAAGTGGCCGCCGTGCAGATGCTCGCTCTGGCACTTGCCGCTTGCGGGGTGGCGCTGTCGCTGCGCTCGGACCACGAGCACGTCCATCGCCACCAACCGATGCACCACACCCATACCCACGACCACGGCGACGGACATCACCACGAGCACGAGCACGCCGAGGTCGGGGCCGAGGCCGGCCCCGAGGTCGGCATTCGCCACGCCCACCCGCACGACCACGTGGCCGGGACCCACGCCCACCCGCACGTCCCCGACCTGCACCACCGTCACACCCACCTCCGTCGCCCGCACTGACGGCATCAGCCGATGAAACGTCCTGACGACTTCTGTCCGATTTGGCGCACATCCACCGCGCAACCTGGGTAGGGTGTTTTGTGGAATGCCATGTGGCGTTTCGACTGAACAAGGAAAACGTTATGGCTACAGGCACTGTCAAGTTCTTCAACGCAGAGAAGGGCTTCGGCTTCATCTCACGAGAGGGTGGCGACGATGTGTTCGTCCACTTCTCCAACATCGAAGGCACCGGCTACAAGTCGCTGCAAGAGGGCGACAAGGTGGAGTTCGAAGTCGCTCCCGGCCGCAAGGGCGAAGAGGCCCAGAAGGTTCGCGTCATCTGATCTGCTGATGGCGTCCCCGGTTTCGGCCGGGGGCGCCACAGGCACCTCTGTTGTCCCCGCGCCTGCATCGCGGGTTTCTCATGAGCTTTCGGCATCTACCTCCTTGTGTGCGCCCCACGTGCGGCCCATGAGTCGACGGTCTGTGCGCTCCCTGGTCGCACTCATCGCATCTCCGGTATCGGTGTGCGGCGTTTGATGCGTGCCCGGCTCGGCGTTCGGTCTGTAGCGTGTCGAGCGTGAACACCCCCACCAGACTGGCAGTCTCGGATGTCTCGGTCTGCCGGGCGATCCACGGGCTCACGGTCAGCGGCATCCTGGTCGGCATGCTGGCCCTCATGGCCGTGCTCGACGGTTCGCCTCGCGCCGCGGTGCTGCTGCTGGTACTCGCTCAGGTGATCGACGGCATCGACGGTCCACTGGCGCGCCGGTTCGACATCGCCACGGTGATCCCCAAGTATGACGGCTACATCCTCGACCTGGTCATCGACTACGTCACCTGCGTGCTCGTACCCGCCGTGTTCGCCTGGCAGTTCTACGTCGTACCGCATGGCATCTCCGGCGAGATTTCCGTGGCAATGATGCTCATCACGTCCGCGATGTGGTTCAGCCGCACCGACATGATGACCGACGACCACTGGTTCCGGGGCTTCCCCGGCGTGTGGAACATGGTCATCCCCACCCTGTGGCTCCTCGATGCCCCGGGCTGGGTGTCGGTCATCACCATCGTGGGCCTGTCGCTGCTGTCGATGACCGACGTCGAGTTCGCACACCCCGTTCAGGCACTGCAGTGGCGGCGGCAGAACGTTGGGTTCATGGCTGTGTGGGTCCTCACCATGGTGATCCTCACGATCGCTGATCGCGACCTCAACCTGCTGAGCAGTCTGCTGCTCATGGCCGGCCCGGCGTGGGTCGCCGTGTCAACCCTGCTCCGCCACCTGCAGCGGGCGGGCACACCACCCGATGCCCTGGCCTGAGCCGTCGCCGCGAGGCACAGACATTCCTCGGGTGAAAACCGAGGGCAATTCGGTGCCGGGTTAGAGTCCTACAAGTGCGTACGGGAAACACTGCCCACGAGATCCTCGAGCGAACGATCGAGACCATCGCTGCCCATGGTGAATCCGCTGTCCGCGTCCAGGACCTCGCCGACACGGTGGGCGTGGCGGTCACCTCGCTCTACCACTTCTACGGCAACCGAGAGGGCCTCATCGAGGCTGCACAGGCCGAACGCTACGTGCGGGGCCTCCGAGCAGCCCAGCAGTCGTTCGCCGACGACGTGCGCCGATGCGGCACCGCTGACGATTTTCGTACGGTCATGACGAACACGATGCGCCGACTGTCGTCGGCAGACTCGGCCCCCGACCGGATGACCCTGGTGAACGCGCTGGGCAGTGCCCACGGCCGACCGCAACTGGCTGCAGCCATCGCCGAGATGCACTCGCGCAGCGTGGTCGAGTTCGCTGCGATCTTCGCCGGCCCCCAGGAGTCGGGATGGATCCGCCCCAGCCTCGACCTCGCCGCATTCAGTGCGTGGTACGTCGGCAACATCGTGCAGCGCGCGGTCATCGACCTCGGCGACACCGGTGTGGACGATGCAGCGTGGAACCAGATCTCCCACGATGCCACCCTGGCCGTGCTGTTCGGCGACGTGCCGACCGTGGTCATCGCCGCAAGCGCCTGACCCATCGCCTCCGGTTCAGTGACCGGGCACCCGCACCGTCGGGTCAGCGACCGCGGTGGCGGGGCTGACGCGAACTCGACGGCGACGCCGCGGCACGCCCGCGCGAACGTTCCTGCTGACGCTGGCTCGGACGCTGCTGCTGCACGGGTGCCGGCGGTGCCGGACGCACGTGCGGCGCCTCGTCACCCACGAACGAGCGGGTGAGTGCATGGCCCGGCGCCATCCGGGTGATGGTCGGCGTGATGCCTGCGGCCTTGGCGAGCGAACGGACGTCGGCGACCTGGTCGGGGGTCATCAACGTGATGACCACACCGTCGGAACCGGCGCGGGCGGTGCGGCCCGAACGGTGCAGGTACGCCTTGTGCTCGGCGGGCGGATCGACGTGGATCACGAGGGTGATGTCGTCGACGTGAATGCCGCGGGCGGCGATGTCGGTGGCCACGAGCACGGTGCTGCGACCGGTCGTGAAATCCTCGAGGTTGCGCTCGCGGGCGTTCTGCGAGAGGTTGCCGTGGAGCTCGACCGCCGGGATGCCGGATGCCGTGAGCTGCTTGGCCCACTTCTTCGCACCATGCTTGGTGCGGGTGAACAGCACCACGCGGTCCTTGCCGGCCGCGAGTTCGCGGACGACGAAGGGCTTGTCGACGACGCTGACGGCGAAGACGTGGTGCTCCATCGTCGACACCGGCGCCGAGACCGGGTCGACCGAGTGCACGATCGGGCTGGTGAGGTACCGCTTCACGTTGGCGTCGTCGCCGGCGTCGAGCGTCGCCGAGAACAGCAGTCGCTGTCCCTTGG
>JBBDMO010000171.1:0-10391 GCA_040878255.1 Ilumatobacteraceae bacterium | reverse complement strand
AGCAGCACCGTCGCTTTCTCGAACTCGAGCAGTACGTCCAGCAACGCTTCGAGCAGGCGCCGGGCTCGCCCGGCGTCGATGACGAGACCATGCTCGAGATCCGCCAGACGGTGCGAACCGACATGGAGCGATCCTTCGGCGAGGTCAAGCACCGCCTCGACCAACTGGCCGAGACGGATCGGCGGCTCGACGAGCAGGGCAGCTCGCTCGGCATGCGCCTGATCAACACGGCCGAAGCGCTGGTGCAACGGATCGAGACCGGTGACCAGCGGGTCGCCGGAGCGCTCGATGCCCGCATGCTCACCCTGCATCGCGACATGGGCGTTGCGCTCGAGGGCCTCGCCACGCAGTTGCAAGAACGGGCGACCACCTTGCAGGGCAAGATCGACACCAGCGAATCGCGCGGCGTCGACCGCTCGCTCGATCTCGAAGCTCGGATCAAGGACGAGCAGGGCCGCAAGATGGCCGAGCTCCAGGCGGTGCTGGGCAGGAACGCCAGCGGGTTCGACGAGGCGATCATCGCCGTCTCGCGACGGGTGATCGACGTCGAGAACACCCTGCACGACAACGACGCCCGCCTGACCGAGATTGCGACGCAGGTTGGCAAGCTCGACGAATCGGTGCTCGACGAGTTCCGCGAACAGGTCGACAAGGCAGTCGGCGAGGCCACGCTCGTGCGCATCGAGATCGACCGGCTGGTCACCTCGACACAGGAGCGGCTCGATCACTCTGCCGTGCGGCTGTCCCAGATCGAAGAGTTCGTGAGCGACGTCGTCGACGTCAGCGCATCGGTCCAGCTCGAGCGACTCGACGAGCTGGAGCGCCAGATGCTCTTCCTCGCCCCCTACGTCCCGCCGGCCGAGCCGGCATCCTCGGCGAACGACGGCGGCACCGGCGACGGTGGCGGCGGCGCATACGCCTCCTACGAGACCTCCGAAGCGGACTCGAGCTTCTCGACGCACTGACCGTCGAGAGGCCGGGCTGCCCGTTGGCGAGAAACGGTCATATGGCACTCTTCAAGAGCAAGGACAATGCAGGGTCCACGGCGGTCGCAACGATGGCGCGCGAGGACACAGGGTCGAAGCCTGGCGCCTACGCGGCCGAATGCATGCGGATCGGCCAGCTGCTGGTGGACACCGAACAGCTCTCACCCGAGAAGCTCGCGACGGCACTCCAGCAGGGCAACGGTGACGTCCTGCTGTTCTGCGACATGGTGCTGACGCGCATGGGAGCAGCCCGTAACGAAGTGGCCATTGCACTCGGCAAGGTGTTCGAGCTCGAGGTCGCCGACACGCGCGACATCACCTTCGACGAGGACCGAACCGGGTTCCTGCCCGAGCAGATGGCGCGCACGCTGTGCGTCGTGCCGATCGCCGAGGAGGGCGGACGGGTGACCGTCCTGATCGCGGATGCGACCCCCGAGCGGCGTGAGGCCGCCGAGAAGGTGATCGCCAAGCCGATCACCTGGATGGTCTCGGACCCCGCCACGATCCGGACCTTCATCGGCCGCACCTACCGCGCCGATGCCGACATCGACCGCCTGGTGCAGGCGTTCGACCTCGTCGACGATCAGAAGCACCTGGCCGACAAGGCCGCCGAGATCGTCAGCCTCGACGACCAGGCGCCCGTCATCCAACTGGTGAACCGGATCGTCAGCCAGGCGATGCGCGACCGCACGAGCGACATCCACGTCGAACCGCTCGACGAGAAGCTCCGCATCCGCTTCCGCATCGACGGCCACCTCGTCGAGGCGTTCAGCCTCCCCATCGGCGTCCACAACGCCCTCATCAGTCGGCTCAAGATCATGAGCGGCATGAACATCGTCGAGAAGCGTCGCCCACAGGACGGCCAGTTCTCGATGACGATCGACGGCAAGGACGTCGACGTCCGCGTCGGTTCGGTCGCCACGGTGTTCGGCGAGAAGATCGTCATGCGAATCCTCGACAAGGGTCGCTCGATGATCGGTCTCGACCAGCTGGGCTTCCCGCGCGAGACGTACCTCCACTACTCGAAGATGATCCACTCGCCGTTCGGCATGGTCATCTGCGCCGGCCCCACCGGTGCCGGCAAGACCACCACGCTCTACGCCTCGCTGCTCGAGATCAACTCCGGCGGCAAGAACATCACCACCGTCGAGGATCCGGTCGAGTACGTGTTCCCGGGCATCAACCAGATCCAGACGAACACGCAGGCCGGGCTGACGTTTGCCACGGGCCTGAAGGCCATCCTGCGTCAGGACCCTGACGTGATCCTGGTCGGCGAGATCCGTGATGCCGACACCGCGCGCATCGCGATCCAGTCAGCGCTCACCGGCCACTTCGTGTTGTCGTCGCTGCACGGAACCGACAGCGTCGCAGCGCTCCACCGCTTCCTCGACATGGGCATCGAGGCGTTCCTCATCGCCTCGTCCGTCGTCGGTGTCATCGGCCAACGACTGCTGCGCCGGATCTGCGACTCGTGTCGCGAGCCGTACACCCCCGGTGCCGAGGAACTGGCGCTGTTCAAACAGCACAGCGGCGGCAGCGAAAGACCGAGTTCATCCGTGGCGCCGGCTGCAACTACTGCGCCGGGACCGGCTACCGCGACCGCATCGGCGTGTACGAGCTCCTCCGGATCACCCCCGAGCTGCGTCGCCTGATCGTCGGATGGGCGACCACCGAAGAGCTTCGTCGCCTCGCCGTTGCCCAGGGGATGCGAACGATGCTGCGCGAGGCCATGGCGCTCGTCGAGAACGACGTGACGACGATCCCCGAAGTCATCAAGACCCTGTTCGCACACTGAGCCGAAGCACCGAGGAACGACCATGCCCAAGTTCAGCTACGCAGCCATCGACACGTCCGGCGGTACCGTCAAAGGTGTCCAGAAAGCGACCACCATCGGGGACGCTCGCGAGGCACTGATCGCGAAGAACCTCTACCCCGTGAAGCTCGACGAGAAGCGCGGCGCAATGCAGTTCGAGCTGTCGAAGTCGAAGGTCAAGAAGAAAGAGCTCATGCACTTCACGCGTCAGCTCGCCGTCTTCGTGAAGGCCGGCATCTCGCTGACCGAAGCGATGGAGATCATCGGCGATGAGACGACGGACCCGGCGCTTCGCCGCACGGTGACGACGATGATCGAGGATCTCCGCAACGGCAGCACGATGAGCGAAGCTGCGGCCACGCACCCCGAAGCGTTCCCCAAGTACTACATGGGCATCCTGCAGTCGGCCGAGATGACGGGCAAGCTCGATGAGGCGCTCGAGAGCCTCGCCGGGTATCTCGAGCGTGAGATCGAGGCACGCGCGAAGGTGGTCGCTGCACTGTCGTACCCGATGGTCGTGATGGTGATGGCGGTCATGACCGTGGCCGTCCTCGCCGGCTACGTGCTCCCCAAGTTCAAGCCGCTCTTCGAAGAGCTCGGCGTCGATCTTCCATTGGCGACCCGCCTGCTGCTGGGTGTCGCCACCTTGTTCTCGACGATGGTCTACATCCCGCTCTCGGCCTTCTTCCTGTTCTCGGTGCTGATGTTCTTGCTGTTCAAGACCGAGCGCGGTAAGCCGACCAAGGACCGCCTGATGCTGAAGATCCCGGTCCTCAAGGGCATCGTCGAGTACTCGGTGCTCGAGCGGTTCTGTCGCATCCTGGCGACGATGCTGCGGGCGGGCGTGCCACTGACACATGCGTTGCGGACGACCACCGACGCACTCGACAACACCGTCTACGCCGCCCAGCTGGCGATCGCCCAGGAGCAGATCCTGGAGGGCGCCGGCTTCGCCCGGCCACTGGCCGAGACCGGGTTGTTCCCCGGGGCTGCGCGCCAGATGTTCAAGGTGGGCGAGGAGACCGGAACGCTCGACCAACAGCTCGAGGTCGCCAGCACCTACTTCGACCGCGAGCTCAGCGGTCGTATCCAGCGGTTCACGGCGATGTTCGAGCCGATCATGATCATCTTCGTCGGAGCGATCGTGGGCTTCGTCGCCATGGCGCTGGTCTCGGCGATGTACGGCGTGCTCGGCACCGCCAAGTAGGCGAGCCCGGCCTCAGCCCCAGAGCGCGTCGATGATCGATCGCCCGACGAACACCGTGACGATCGTGCCGAGCGCCAGGAACGGCCCGAACGGGACCTCCGTCTTCCGGCCGGCCTTGCCGGTGGCCATCCCGGCGACGCCGACGATCGAACCGAAGAGGAACCCCAGGAACAGCCCGACCGCCACATAGGGCAGGCCGAGCCAGCCGAGGTACGCGCCGAGCAGCGGCGAGAGCCGCACGTCGCCATCACCCATGCCACCGCGGCTGACCGCGTAGACGATCCACATGAACGCGAGTGCCAGCACCGCACCACCCACCATGGTGGCGATCCGGCGCGGTTCGTCCTGCGCGAGTGCCGCAGCCACGAGGACCGGCGAACCGAGGGCAAGTGTGACGTAACTGATCTGGCGCGGCAGCCGCTTGGTCCGGAGATCGATGATGCTGAGTGCCAGCAGACCGGCCGACAGGATGCAGAACGCGATCGTTGCCCACACGCCACCGAAGTGGAGGGCCATCGCGACGAACAAACCCGCTGTTCCCAGCTCAAGGAGGACTGCCTCCTTGCCGATATCCGTATGACAACGGCGGCACCTGCCTCGCAGGACCGCCCAGCTCACGACGGGAACGAGGTCCACCGGACCGAGTGTGGCGCCACAGGCACCACACCGCGAACGGGGGGCCACGATCGACAGCCCCTGGGGCACGCGATCGGTGACCACGGTGAGGAACGAACCGATCAACAAGCCGTACACGGCAGCAAGCACCACGACGATCCCCACAGACAATTCGCCCTTCACCACCAGCCGCTCCGAGAGCGTCGAACGCAGCGAGGTTAGCCCCATGTCCAATCCCGACCCCATGCTCCTCAGCTACCTCAAGGCCACCGTCGATGCCGGCGCCAGCGATCTGCACATCACGTCTGGCCGCCCGGCCACCGTTCGCCGCGACGGCGTGCTGGTGCCGTTCGACGGGGTGCCGCTGCTCGAGCCGCACGACACCGAGCGCATGGTGATGTCGCTGCTCCAGGACCACCACAAGGAGGAGTTGGAGAACGAGAAGCAGGTGGACTTCTCGTTCGGTGTCCACGACCTCGGTCGCTTCCGCGCCAACGCCTTCAACCAGCGCGGCACCTACGCCCTGGCGCTACGCGTCGTGCCGTCGCGAGTGCGGGCCCTCGAGGAGCTCGGCACGCCACAGGCCTGCAACGACCTGTTGAGCCGTCCGTACGGCCTGGTGCTCGTGGTGGGTCCCACCGGGTCGGGCAAGAGCACGACGCTCGCTGCGATGGTGGACCGGATCAACGAGACCAAGCCGTGCCACATCCTGACCATCGAGGACCCCATCGAGTACCTGCACCGCCACAAGGTGGCGATGGTCAACCAGCGCGAGGTCGGCACCGACGTGAACAGCTTCACCGACGGGCTCCGTAGCGCACTCCGCGAGGATCCCGACGTCGTCCTGCTGGGCGAGATGCGCGACCTCGACAGCATCCAGATCACCCTCACCCTTGCCGAGACCGGTCACCTGGTGTTCGCCACGCTCCACACCAACGACGCCGCGCAGGCACTCGACCGCATCGTCGACGTGTTCCCGGCCGAGAAGCGGGACCAGATCCAGATCCAGCTCGCCGCCGCCCTGCAGGGCGTCATCAGCCAGCGCCTCCTGCCCGCGGTGGGCGGTGGCCGCGTGGCTGCCTACGAGGTCCTGATGTGCAACGAGGCGGTGCGCAACCTGCTCCGCGAAGGCAAGACCCGTCAGCTCCGCAACGTGATGATCTCGAGCCAGCAGGAGGGCATGCAGACCATCGAGATGGATCTCGCCCGTCTCGTGGCGAGCGGCATGATCACCTTCGAGACCGCCGCCGAGATCAGTGCGCACCCGAAGGAGATCATGACCCTCGCCGCGACGGCCAAGACACAGATGCAGGGCCAGGCAACGGTCGCAGCCGGCCAGGCGGCCTCGACCGGATCGGGCCAGTTCATCGGCGCACCGCAGACGGTCGGGAGCCGCTGACCCCGTGTCGAATGTCAAGGGCATTCCGTACAAGATGCTCGCGGGTGTGGTGCCGTGCCCCGCGGGCTGGCTCGTGCTGCCCGGGCGGCTGGCTGCGGTCACGGTGATCGTCGAGGAGCCGATCGTCCTGTCGACCCTCATCGAGGTGCTGGACTACAAGCCCAAGTTCGACGCAGCGGCGATCTTCGCCCCCGTCGGCTTCTACGACGAACCGACCGAGCCGTTCCGGCCATGCGATGCCGAGGCACGCGACATGATCGGATGGCCACGCCTGGTCGCGATTCGGCCCGTTCCGTCGCGCCAGGCACTGCAGGCGCCGAGCCGCGCTGCGGCGCTCGAGCTCGAGCCATGGCTCACCAAGGACGATCTCCGTCGTTTCCGCTGGCTCCAGGAGGCCGAGCAGCAGTTCGAGCCGTTCCACCAGCGCAACTGGTTCGCTGCGCACCCAGAGCTGAGCATGTACATGATCAACGGGGACCGACCGGTCACGAGTTCGCCCTACCAGCACGACGGTGTCCTCGAGCGCCTGCGCCTCCTGCGCGACAAGCTCCCCGGCGTCGAGGACCAGATCAATGCCTCGCCGCCGGCCGGCGCAGCGCAGCTGCACGTCATGCAGGCCGCGGCGCTGTTGTGGACCGCGCGGCGTGCATCAGGTCGAGCCGTCAACCGGCTCCCGATGGACCCGAACTGGGACAGCACCGGCTTGCGGATGGAGCTCGTCCGCTAGCTCTGATCACCGGGGAGTTTCCCTGATGTGTCGAGGGTTGCAGCTGTGGTCGGACATCGGGCTGAGCCCGTCGATCGCTCCAACGCGAAGAGGACCGGGACGTTCGCCCCGGTCCTCGTTCCGATTGCTACGACACTGACGATCAGGTCAGGATGGCGCCCATCGTGCCGCACTTGCCTGCACCGGCGTAGGTGGCCGTGTTGTTCACCCGGATGACGCCGTTGCGCTCCACGAAGACGAGCTTCGGCAGCGACTTCAAGATGCCGGCGTTCACCAGCGTCGTAGCAGGCGTAGCGCCAGCGGTCCACGTCACAGCAGTGCCGTCGGACATCGTCGGAACAGCCTGCACGGCACCTGCCGGCACGATGTTCGGGGAGACACCGTACGTGGCGTACGCAGCCGTGGCGATGGCGGTGCCACCGTACTGGGCGAAGTAGGTCTCGACGGCCGTCTGCACCGTCTTCGTCTCGGCCGTGCACGCCGAGGCCTGGCCCTTGTCGGTGATGCCCTGGACAGCGAACACCGTCACGGTCGACAAGATGCCGAGGATGACGATGACGATGAGGAGCTCGACGAGGGTGAAGCCCTTGTCCTTCTTGGTCTCGACGGGAGCGTCGAGGACTTCCATGTGAGTGTTCATGTGGGGTCCTTCCAAAGATGTCTGCTTCGAGAACGCCTACACATGCGAGAACCGCTGCCCAAACGCAGAAGGGGTTTCGGTCACTGCATCACCGAACTTGAGAACAATTCGACTCAAGAGATCATGAAGACGCGAACACCCCTGTCGGTTTCTCCGATGAGACGTCGGTTCAGCTCACCACCGCGCCGGCGGCGCCGCACGTGCTGGCACCGGCGTAACCGATGAGCGTCGGTGGGGTGGTCTGCGGGCTCGGGAGCGCCGTAATGGTGTTGTTCACGTGGATCACGCCGTCGGCGCCGACGAACAGCAGCTTCGGCAGCGACTTGAGCAAGCCGGCGTTCACGAGCGTCTGAGCCGGGCTGGATCCAGCGGCCCAGGTGACGGCAGTGCCGTTGGGGTTGACCGGCCCGACCACGGCGGTCGTCTGGTCGACGACGCCCGGATCCGTGCCGAAACCCAGGTAGGCAGCCGTGGCGATCTGTGTGCCGTTGTAGGTGGCGAAATAGGTCGCGGTCGCGACCCGCAGCATCCTCGTCTCGGACGTGCATGCCGAGGTCTGGCCCTTGTCGGTGATGCCCCTGACGGCGAACACCGTCACGGTCGACAAGATGCCGAGGATGACGATCACGATGAGGAGCTCGACGAGGGAGAAGCCCATGTCCTTCTTCGGAGCGGTCGGAGCGTCGAGGACCTCCATGTGCGTGTTCATCTGGGTTCCTTTCGGAAGAGTTGTCTGCTTTCGAGAACGCCTATACATGCGAGAACCGCTGCCCGAACGCAGACGATGCTTCGGCTTCTGCATCACCGAACTTGAGAAGCACTCCGGCCAGGACATCACCAGCCAGGCGCGACCGCATCGCCTCCCTCGCCCTGCCGTGACAACACGGAGCACCTCCGGACCGTCGACAACGTGGACGACACCTCAGATGCGACGTTCCTCCCCGACGAGGAGACCCAGGAGATCCGTGCGATCGGGCACGACCTGCGCGAACGCATCGCCAAGCTCGAGGTGCAGATGATGGCGCAATACACGGCGATGGCCGCCTACGCGACGATCGCCCAGAACAACGTCGATGCCGTGAAGGCCGAGAGCCGCCACGACGTCGACCGCACGCAGTCGACCCTCATTGGCCTGGTCGAGCGTGTCCGGCAGGAGAGCCTCGAGGCGGCGAAGCAGCGCGGTCCGAACGGCGGCGCACTGCCCCCGCCGGTCATCGACGAGCCTCGGCTCGTCTCGATCGAGCAGCGGTTCGAGGCGCTCGCCAGTGCGCTCGAACGCAGCATCGAGATGCAGCGAGCGTTAGCCGAACAGGTCGCCGTGCTGGTCGAGGAGAAGATGCAGCGCGAGGGCTGGCTCGTCACCAACGGCTCGGTCGACGACCTGTCACTGCGCTGAGACCCAGCCGTACAGTGGCCGGGTGTCCAGTGCCTCGACCTCCCTGCCCGTCGTCCACCTGAGGCAGGGCAAGCAGCGTTCGCTGCAGCGCCACCATCCCTGGGTCTTCAGCGGCGCGATCGCTCACGTGTCCGGCGACCCCGCCCCCGGTGCCACGGTCCGGGTGCAGTCGTCCGACGGCGAACTGCTCGGCCTCGGCGCCTTCAGTCCCATCTCGCAGATCCGCGTCCGGATGTGGACCTTTGCCGACGAGATCGTCGACGACACGTTCGTCGCAGGCCGCATCGTCGGGGCCGCAGGGCGACGCACGACACTGCTCGCATCCGGCACCGACTCGGCACGCCTGGTGTTCAGCGAGGGCGATGGCGTGCCGGGCCTGACGGCCGATCGCTACGGCGACACGGTCGTGTGCCAGCTCACCACGGCCGGAGCCGATGCCTGGCGCGAGGTCGTTGCAGATGCACTGATCTCGTTGCCCGGCGTGCGCACCGTCTACGAGCGCAGCGACGCCGACGTCCGCGAACGCGAGGGCCTCGGGGCGCGGGTCGGGCTGATGCGCGGCGACGAACCCGATCCGTCGCTCGTGGCGCACGAGGGCCCATGGCAGTTCGCCGTCGACGTCGCCGGCGGCCACAAGACCGGCTTCTACCTCGACCAGCGCAACGCCCGCCACGCCATCGCCGGACTGGCCGCAGGGCGCCGCGTCCTGAACGTCTTTTCGTACACCGGTGCCTTCTCGGTGGTTGCCGCTGCCGGCGGCGCCGAGTCGATCCTGAGCATCGACTCGTCCGGTCCGGCACTCGAGATGGCCACCCGCAACGCATCGCTCAACGGCGTCGACATCGGCGAACAGTTGGAGGCCGACGCGTTCACCGCGCTGCGCGGCCTGCGCGACCGTGCCCGCCAGTACGACCTGATCATGCTCGACCCACCGAAGCTGGCCGCCAACGACAAGCAGATCGAGAAGGCAGCACGCGCCTACAAGGACCTCAACCTGCTCGCGGTCAAGCTGCTCGCACCAGGCGGCACGCTGCTGACGTTCAGCTGCAGCGGGGCAATGAGCACCGACCTGTTCCAGAAGGTGGTCGCTGGCGCAGCCCTCGACGCCCGTCGAGACGTCCGGATCGTCGGCCGTCTCGCCCAACCGAGCGACCACCCCGTGCCCCTCGCCTTCCCCGAAGCCGAATACCTGAAGGGCCTCGTCCTCGAAGCCGAGTAACCCCCACGAACTTCGGCACCACAGCAGGGTTCAGCACCGATGAGGTGCCGAAGTTCGTGGGGGTGTCATTCCTGGACGAGCTCGATCAGGGTGCCGAAGCTGCCCTTCGGGTGGATGAATGCAACGGTGGTGCCACGACTACCGGGGCGTGGGGCCTTGTCGATCGCCGTGGCGCCGGCCGCGACCATCGCGTCGAGCGCTTCTTGGCAGTTGGCCACGCGGTAGCCGATGTGGTGCAGCCCCTCGCCGCGCTTCTCGATCGACTTGGCGATCGGGCTGTCGGGACGCGTGGCCGCGGTCAGCTGGATGTAGCTGTCGGCCACCTTCACGAGTGCCTCCTCGACACCGTCGCTCTCGACGATCTCGCGATGGTGCACCTCGGCCCCGAA
>JBBDMO010000170.1:0-10408 GCA_040878255.1 Ilumatobacteraceae bacterium | reverse complement strand
GTTCGGCGTTTTTGTCCGGTCTTCGGCGCAGCTCGACAGGGCGCGCGCAGCCGTACGAGCGGAGAACCGGACGGGTGCCGATCGAGTCGCTACATGGAGTGCAGCGGTTCGTCGAACGGGGTACCGAGCATCCGGCCGAGGATCTCGGCCGTGACCGCCCGGGCGTCGATGCCCTGCTCGCCGGCCGCGATGAGGGTGGCGCGCACGACGCCGATGACCGCGTTGGCGATCGCGTTCGCCCGCAGCGCTGCCTCGGGCTCGTCGCCCCAGTGCCGCCCGAGGAACGTCGCGATGGCCACCTCGTAGTCGCGGTCGGTGCGCGCATCCTCGTCGCGCAGCTCGGGCACTTGCGCGAGCAGTCGGGAGCGCGTCAACCGGCTCGGACTGGTGGTGTCGAACCCCGCCAGCAGCACCGAACGTAGGTGCAGCATGGGATTCACCGGGGGAGCGCCGTCGGCGAGACGGCCGATGAACAACGCCACGCGTTCGCCGTGGTCGGGGAACGCCGCAGCCGCCTTGGTGGGGAAGTGCAGGAAGAACGTGCGGGTGCTCACCCCGGCGGCCGCGGCGATCTCGTCGACGGTGGTCTGGTCGAAACCGCGTTCGCCGAAGAGTCGGATGGCGTGCTCGGCGAGGGTGCGCCGGGTCTCGAGGCGCTGCAGTTCGCGTGTGCCGACGGGCCGCTCGTCGTTCGTGTTGTCGGCCATGCGGTTCCCCCGGCGAGGCGCTTGACGCCGCTGATCGGCGCGTCAATACTGCACTGACTGTACCAACCAGGGGGCTGGTGCGGAAGGGGGCGCGGGCGCAATGACCATGCACGTGCTGGCCGTCGACCTCGGCTCCACTGGCATCAAGGTCGCCGTGGTCGACGCGCACGGGGTGCTGCGATCGTCGGCGGGCGAGGTGCTTCCGCTGCTGTTCGGCGCGAACGGTGCCGTCGAGCAGGATCCGCACGGGTGGTGGGATGCACTGGGGCGCTGCGCCCGGCGAGCGGTGGCCGACGCAGGCGTCTCGTCCGATGACGTGCGCCTGGTGGCGGTGACCAGTCAGTACATGTCGACCACACCGGTGCGCGCCGATGGCGTTCCCCTCGGCAACACGATCATGTGGATGGACCAACGCGGGCGCCGGCACAACCGCGGTGTCCGTCCTCGCGTCGATCGGCAGCGATGGGTCGACGTCCACGGCCTGGCGCCGTCGGGCAACGACGACATCGGCCATGTGCACCTCATCGAGGACGAGTGGCCCGATGTGCACGCGGCAACGGCCGCCTACGTCGAGCCGATGGATGCGCTCGCGGCGCGCCTCACCGGCACGGTCACCGCCACCCAGAACACGATGTTCCCGATGCTGTCGGTCGACAACCGCACGTGGGGGAGCACCGAGTACTCCGACGAACTGCTCGAGATGTCCGGCATGCCCCGCCACAAGCTGCCCCGCCTGGTGGGCCTGGGCGAGCCGCGCGGCACCGTCACCGCTGATGCGGCCGAGCACCTCGGCGTGTCGGCGGCCGCAGTGGTCACCGGCGCGACGATCGACTCGGTCACGTCGGCCATCGGCACTGGCGCGGTCGCGCCCGACACGTGCGGCCTCATCATCGGCACCACGGCTGTGATGGCGACCCACCTGCCGGCGAAGTGCCACGACATCGAGCACGGCCTCACGACAGCGCCGAGCCCGCTGCCCGACTCGTACCTCCTCGTTGCCGAGAACGGCATCGGCGGCAAGGCACTCGACGTGTTCGTGAACAACATGGTCTTCGCCGACGACGGCCTCGGTCAGGCGGCGCATGCCGCCTCGTACGACGACGTGCTCGCCGCCGCGGCGACGTCGCCGTGTGGCTCGAACGGGGTGCTGTTCCTGCCATGGCTGATCGGGTCGATGGCACCGGGTCACGAGCGCCGGATGCGCGGCGGGTTCGTCAACGTCGGCCTCGCCACCACCCGCGCCGACATGGCCCGAGCGGTCATCGAAGGGGTCGCGATGAACGCAGCGTGGCTCCTGCCGTACTTCAGCGCGCTGGCCGGACGCACCTACGACACCATTGGCTTCGGTGGCGGTGGTGCGGCGTCACCGCTGTGGGGTCAGACGCTGGCCGACGCCTTCGGTGTGGCTGTTCGCCGCCTCGCGCACCCGTCGTGCACGAATGCCCACGGCGCGGCGCTGCTCGCACTCGCCGAGACCGGGCACTGCAGCGTCGCCGACCTGCCGGGCTTCCTCGTCACCGCGCAGGTGCACGAGCCCGATCCCGCACACCATGCCCTGCTGGCGACGCGCATCGCGTCGCTCATCGATTTCCACACTCGCAATGCTGCGTTCTACGACGCGTTCGATCGCAAGGATCCACCCTCATGACGGACCCGCCCGCCCGCTCACCCCTGCACCCGTACGCCGGCCGCTTCGACGTCCACGCCGCGTTGCCCGACCAGCCGGTGCCGCGCGAGCAGATCCTCGACGAGCTCCGCCAGATGTCGACCGAGGAGGACCGCAAGGGTGACAGCGGCCGGGTCAGCGGATCGATCTACAGCGGCGATCACGACCACTACCACTTCCAGGTCGAGGCGTTCGGCTACTACGGCCACGCCAACGTGCTCCAGCGCGACATGTACCCGAGCGCCACGAAGATGGAGTCGGAGATCATCGCGATGACCGCCGACCTCCTCCACGGCGATGCCGACACGGGCGGTCTGGTCACGTCGGGCGGGACCGAGAGCCTGGTCACCGCGATGCTGACGTACCGCGAGTGGGGCCGGAACACCAAGGGCATCGCCCGGCCGCAGGTCATCATGCCGATCACTGCGCACCCCGCCCTCAGCAAGGCGTTCCACTACTTCGACATCGATGCGGTCATCGCGCCGGTCGACGAGCACCAGAAGGTCGACCTCGAGTTCGTGCGCGCCAACATCGGCCCGAACACGGTCGCCCTGGTCGGTACGGCCGGCACGTATCCGCACGGCGTCATCGACCCGATCCCCGAGCTCGGTCAGCTCGCCCTCGAGCACGGCCTCGGCCTGCACGTCGACGGGTGCCTCGGCGGGTTCGTGCTCGCCTGGGCGAAGGAACTGGGCTACGACCACACGCCGTTCGACCTGTCGGTCCCCGGCGTCACGAGCATCAGCGCTGACACCCACAAGTACGGCTACGCGCTGAAGGGCAGCTCGGTCCTGCTGTTCCGGCCGAAGGCGCTGCGTCGCGAGCAGTATCTCCTCGTCGACGAGTGGCCCGGTGGGGCCTACGCGTCGCCGAGCATGGGCGGCAGCCGCTCGGGCGGCCTGATCGCGGCGACGTGGGCGAGCATGCTGAGCTACGGCAAGGACGGCTACCGCGCCATCGCCGCCGACATCTTCCGCACGGCTGCCGAGGTGCGCGACGCAGTGCTGTCGCACCCCGAGCTCCACCTGGTCGGTGACTCACTGTGGAACATCGCCTTCGGTTCGGGCGAGCTCGACATCTTCCACGTGAACGACGGCCTGGCCGACCTCGGCTGGCGCATGAACGGCCTGCAGTTCCCGCCGGCGCTCCACTTCTGCATCACCCGCCCGAACACGCAGCCGGGCGTCACCGAGGACTTCGCCCGTGACCTCGCCAAGGCGGTGTCGTACGCGATGAACCCGCCGTCGCCGATGCCGCGCAGCGGAGCGATCTACGGCGCCGGTGGTGCTGCTCGCCCACCGCGCGAGATGCTGGCCTCGGCGGCGGCCGACCGACTGGACGCGTGCCTCGAGGTGGGACCGCGGTCGTGATGCCACATCCGCGCCGGTTCCGGTTCGGTGTCGAGCTCGAGGCGCCGGGATGGCCCGGTTCAGTGGGGCGCCGCCCGCCGACCTGCTCGGATCACTGATCGTGCTGGCGCGCCTCTCAGGCAACTGACGCACCGCCCGACGCGCGGTGACCGCTCAGATTCCTTCGGCGGCGGCAAGGCCGGCGGCGTCGATCGCCTGGCCGCGCACCAACCGGTCGAAGACCGACGGCGGTTCACGCCAGGGCTCGGGCGGGTGCCCCTGCTCGGCGGCGCGAATGGCGCGCCACACCGATTCGGGGCTGCACGGCAGGTCGAGGTGACGCACGCCGAGATGGGCCAATGCGTCGATGACAGCGTTCTGTACGGCGGGGGTGCTCCCGATCGTCGACGCCTCGCCGATGCCCTTTGCCCCCAGTGGGTTCAGCGCCGTCGGGGTCTCGGTGGAGCGGACGTCGAACATCGGGAACTCCGCTGCGGAGGGCACCTTGTAGTCGAGGAAGTTCGAGTTGAGCGGGTTGCCGTCGGCGTCGTGGAACACCTGCTCGTACAGCGCCTGGCTGATGCCGGCGGCGGCACCGCCGTGCTGCTGGCCCTGCACGAGCAACGGGCTCAGCACCGTGCCGCAGTCGTCGACGGCGATGTGCCGCACCACGGTGACGAGGCCGGTGTCGCGGTCGACCTCGACCACCGACACGTGTGCGCCGAAGGGAAAGGTTGCATCCGGTTGATCGAAGTCGAGCTGCGCTGCGAGCCCCGCCGTGCCGTCGGTGTGGTCGACGGTGTCGTCGGCCGTGCCGGTCATCGCGAGTGCCTGGCCGGCGAGCGCGCCCCAGTCGAGCGACGAGGTCGGCACGCCCGCCACGCCGACGGTGCCCGCCGAGGTGTCGACCACGATGTCGTCGACCGACGCCTCGAGGAGGTGCGCGGCCAGGCGACGCGCCTTGTCGATGACCGCCTCGGTGGCGCGCAGCACGGCCGATCCGCCGAGCTGCAGCGAGCGTGACCCGCCCGTGCCGCCGCCGCTGCGGACGGTGTCGGTGTCGACGGCGATCAGGCGGACGCGATCGACCGCGATGCCAGTGTGCTCGCTGACGATCATCGCGAACGCGGTCTGATGACCCTGTCCGTGCGACGACGTGCCGGCCTTCACCGACACGGTGCCGTCGGGGTGGATCTCGACGGCGCCGTACTCGGTGTTCGAGCCACCGGCGGTCACCTCGACGTAGGTGGCGAGGCCGATGCCGAGCAGCTTCGGATCGTCGGCTGCTCGCCGCCGCGCCTGCTCGGCGCGCAGCTCGTCGTACCCCGCCGCCGCAAGGGCGGTGTCGAGTGGGAGCAGGTAGTGGCCGCTGTCGTAGGTGAGGCCGCTGAGGGTGTGGAACGGGAACTCGGCGTCGGCGATCAGGTTGCGCCGCCGGATCTCGACGGGGTCGATGTGCAGTTCGAGCGCGGCCTGGTCGACCAGGCGTTCGAGCAGGGCCGTGGCCTCCGGTCGTCCCGCCCCGCGATAGGGACCGGTGGGGCAGGTGTTCGTCGCGGCAACGACGACGTCGAACTGCATGCGGGGAAGGCGATAGGTGCCCTGGGCCATGCGCTTGGTGCCACCGGGTAGGAAGGCGCCGACGGTGGGGTAGGCACCGGCGTTGCCGACGAGGCGCACGCGCATCGCGGTGAAGGTGCCGTCGTGTTTCACGCCGAGCTCGGCGTACTGGATCTGGTCGCGGCTGTGGCCGATGGCCAGGAGGTCTTCGCTGCGCGTGGCGATCCACTGCACCGGCCTGCCGGTGCGCAGCGCAGCGGCGGCGACGAGGGTCTGTTCGGGGTAGAGGCCGGCCTTGCCGCCGAACCCCCCGCCGACGGGTGGGGTGATGATGCGGACCTGTTCGGGGGTGAGCCGCAACGACCGGGCGAGGAGGTTGTGCAGCATGTGCGGCATCTGCGTCGAGCCGTACACCACGACGCGGCCGTCGGTGTCGACGAAGGCGGCGACGCCGTGCGGCTCCATCGCGGCTACGGCCATGCGCTGGTTCACGTAGCGGCCGCGCACGACGAGGTCGGCGTCTCCGAAGATGTCGGCCGGTGCCGGGTCGGTCGCCTCGACCGCGATGTTGCTGCCGTGATCGGGGAAGAGCAGCGGCGCGTCGAGCTCGAGCGCTGCCTCGGCGTCGACCACGGCTTCGAGCGCGGCGAGGTCGACGACGATCAGTTGAGCGGCGTCGCGGGCCTGGGCGTCGGTCTCGGCGATGATCGCGACGATTGGTTCGCCCACGTAGCGGACGACGCCGGTGGCGAGCACCGGCCTGGCGAAGTCGTCGTGCACCTTGGCCATGCCGTGCTGGGTCGGCAGGTCGAGGTCGGCGGCGGTGAGCACGGCAACGACACCCGGTGCCGCTGCGGCATCGGCGGTGTCGATCGCGGTGATGGTGGCGTGAGCCATCTCGGACCGGACGACGACGAGGTGCAGGGCACCGTCGAGGTGGAGGTCGGCCACGTAGCGGACCTCGCCGGTGAGCAGTTCGGGGTCCTCCGTGCGGAGCACGCGGGTGCCGAGGATGGAGCCCTGGCGCGGGGTGGTCGGCAAGGTCGAGGTCATCGGTCCATCATCGCCGCAACGGCGTCCGCCCCACGACGTGAGGCGCGGGACGCGTGGGGGCGTTGGGGTGTGGTGGCCTCAGGCGGAGGCCCGGCCGGTGCCGAGTGAGGTCGGATCGGCGGCCTTGTGAATCCGGAGGTTGAGCTTCACCGTGGCCAGCATGATCCCCGGCTGGTGCATCCAGGTGTTGTCGTCGCCGTACTCGATCGCCTCGAGCCGGTCGAGCAGGACGCCCCACGCGATCTGCTGCTCGAGCCTTGACAACGTCGCGCCGGGGCACACACGGGGGCCGGTCGAGAAGGTGACATGTCGGCCGACGCCCTCTCGATCGGGATCGAGGTCGAACGGGCACTCGAACTCGTCTCCGTCGACGTTGGCGGCAGCGAAGCGCAGGTGGAGCAGCGATCCGGCGGGCACTGCGACGCCCTGGAAGACCTCGTCGCGTGTGGTCATACGGGTGGTCAGCCCGTGAGTGGGTGCCCGCAGACGCAGTGCCTCCTCGATGAACGGGCGCAGCCTGGTCCGTTCGGTGCGGAGCTCGGCGAAGGTGCTGGGGTTCTCGCACAGCAACTGGGCCTGCTCCTCGAGCGCGTACTGGGTCGTCTCGAGGCCGCCGAGGATCATTGCGTGGACGATGCCGGCGATCTCGATGTTGGTGAGCCTGCGGTCGAGCGCCTGATAGGTGACGTCGCACAGGAAGCTGACCATGTCGTCCTGCGGCTGTGCCCGCTTGGCAGCGACGTGTTCGTAGATGTAGTCCTGGAAGCCTTCGAGCCGACGGTGCATCTCTGCCGCCTGGTCGGGGGTGAGCTCGTGCTTCAGCCCGGTGCCGTGGACGAACGGGGTCACCACCGCATCGCCCCACTCGGCGAGCTGCGGGATGTCCTCGCGGGGGAAGCCGAGGATCTCGGCCATCACGAGCTGCGGGAGCGGCCGGGCGAAGCGGCTGATGAACTCGACCTGGTCGTCGTCGATCCACTGGTCGACCAACTCGTTGGCGTGCCGGGTGATCATGTCGCGATGGCGCAGGGCGCCGACGCCGACCCACGGGTCGGTGAGCTCGCGGCGGTGCTGGAAGTAGAGCTCCTGGTTCGGGCGCAGCGACACCATCGACGCTTCCATCAGGCTGTGCCGCTTGGCGTACACCTCCTCGGGTGCCAGGCCCTGCGCCGCCAGATCGGCGAGGCGCATCGTCGAGAGCACACGGAACCGGGCCGGATCCTTCACCACCATGGTGACGTCGTCGAGCTTCGTGAGCACGAAGGCGTCGGAATCGGGGGTGGTTCCGCCGCCCTCGATGCGCAGGACGGGCGAGTCGCGATGGAGGATCTCGTAGGCCTCGTACCAATGTTCCTGAGCCCCCACGCCGAACAGGTCGACGTCGGCGAGGTGCACGGGGCACTTCATCGGGCTCAGTTCGTGGTTCACGTGCTTGATCGTCGCCATGTGCTTCGCTCCCCCGGTCGTCGAGCTGTTCGCCTGGTGATGGACAGTAACCCCGGCGGCGCCGTGGCGAAGTGCCGGGGTGTTGGCGGCGCCACGTTGCGAGCTGCGGACCGCCCGGGCCGAAAGATCTGCACCGTGTCAACGTCGATTCTGATCGCGATCAATCATCCCGCTGCTCAGGCACTACATTTCGAGTAGGCCTTCACATTTTCGGCTTGGCGAGGTCGGGTGGCGAACGGTCGCTCGGCCGGACCGCATCGACAGGAGCTCTGCATGGATGGGTGCCCTCTCTGCGACGGCCCGCAGCCGACCGTCGGTTGGCGGCGATGAGCCGATCGGTCGATCGCGGGCTGGGTCGGACCCCTCGACGGGCCGCCGATGCGGGGAAGGTCGAGGATCCGATCGTCGCCGAGCTGTTCAGCGTCGAGCGGTTGGAGCAGCACGGTCGCACGTTGGCGGTGGCGCAGCGGGTTCGGAGCGGCCCCGACCGCGGCGAACCGATCCGGCCCCGAGTCACCGACAACGGGCGTGTGCTCGTCGACGCGTACCGGCTGTTGGCGACGGCGATCAAGGAGGAGCGCACGATCTCGCCGGCCGCCGAGTGGTTGGTCGACAACTTCCCGATCGTCGACGAGCAGATCCGCGAGATCCTGGACGACCTCCCGGCCGATTACTACCGGGAGCTGCCCAAGCTCGATGGTGGTCATCTCGACGGCTACCCCCGGGTGTTCGGGGTGGCGTGGGCGTATGTCGCGCACACCGACAGCCATTTCGATCCCGAGAGCCTCCGCAGGATGGTCGACGCCTATCAGGAGGTCGAAGCGCTGACGATCGGCGAGCTGTGGGCGCTCGCGATCAGCCTGCGCATCGTGCTGATCGAGAACCTGCGCAGGCTCGCCGAGCGGATCGTCCGGGCGCGCCGTGGCCGTCAGGTCGCCGACGACCTGGCCGACCGCCTGCTCGGCCTCGGCCCGGGCGGTGACAGTGCCCGAGCCGACGCCTCCGATGTCGACCCGCGCGTGCTGTCGAAGCTCTCGACATCCGGCCGCGTGCAGTTGTTCCAACGGCTGCGCGATCAGGATCCTGCCTCGACGCCGGCACTCGGCGTGTTGGAAGAGTTGCTCGCGGCACACGGGACGACCGCGGACGAGATGGTCCATGCCGAACACCAGCGCATGGCGACGATGAACGTCACGGTGCGCAACGTCATCATGAGCATGCGACTGATCTCGTGGTTCGACTGGGCCGAGTTCGTCGAGCAGGTGGGCACGGTGGATGCGGTGTTGCGGCGTGGCAGCGCGTTCGGGTCCATGGATTTCGCCACGCGCAACCAGTATCGGAGTGCGGTCGAGCGGATCGCGCGGGGCTCTGCCACGACCGAGGTCCAAGTGGCCCAGCGCGCTGTCGACATGGCGGCCGAGCATGCCTGTGTCGACCCGCTCGGTTCCGACATGGGGCCGCGAGGTGACCCTGGCTACTACCTGATCGCCGACGGCCGAGGCGAGCTCGAGCGTGCTGTGGGTGTGCGAATCGGTGCGCGTCGACGACTCGGGCGGGCGCTGTTGCGCCGCGCCGCGCCGCTCTACTTCGCGGTGCTCGCGACCGTCACGACACTCGTGATCGTGGGTGCCATCGCGCTGTCGGGCGACCGCGGGATCGGGGTGGCGGTGGTGGCCATCTTGGCCGTGGGCCCCGCATCAGAGCTGGCGGTGGCACTCGCCAACCGGGTGGTCACCCGCTGCGTCGGCCCGCGCCTGCTCCCGCGGATCGACCTCGGTGACGAGATCCCGCCGGAGCACCGAACGCTCGTCGCCGTCCCCATGCTGCTGACCTCGGTTGCCGACATCGACGCGCAGGTCTCGGCGCTCGAGGTGCACCACCTCGGCAACGGTGGTGGCGATGTGTGGTTCGCTCTGTTGTCGGACTGGCTCGACGCCCCCACCGAGCATGCAGATGGCGACGATGAGCTGCTGAGTGCCGCAGCGGCGGGCATCGATCGGCTGAACGGTCGGTACGGCCCCGATGTCACCGGCGGCGCTCGCTTCTTGCTGCTGCACCGTGCTCGCCGCTGGAACGAGCGTGAGCAGCGGTGGATGGGATGGGAGCGCAAGCGCGGCAAGCTCGACGAACTGAACGCGCTGCTCCGTGGTTCGACGTCGACGAGCTACCTGCGCACCCCGGCGCGCCCGGCGTCGATGCCACCACCAGCCGTTCGGTATGTCGTCACGCTCGATGCCGACACCCGCCTGCCACGGTCTGCTGTCGGCCGGCTCGTCGGCACGATCGCGCATCCGCTCAATCGGCCGCACTTCGACGAGCGGCTCGGCCGGGTGACGCACGGATACGGCTTGCTGCAGCCACGCATCACGCCGTCGTTGCCGGCCCCGGTGGATGCGTCGATCTACCAGCGTGCGTTCGCCGGGCCGGCGGGTGTCGATCCGTACGCGTCGGCCGTGTCGGACGTCTACCAGGACCTCTTCCGCGAGGGGAGCTTCACCGGTAAGGGCATCTACGACGTCGATGCGTTCACCGCATCGTTACAGGACCGCGTTCGCGACAACTGCCTGTTGAGCCACGATCTGTTCGAGGGTGTCTTCGCCAGGGCGGGCCTGGGGACCGACGTCGAG
>JBBDMO010000169.1:0-10420 GCA_040878255.1 Ilumatobacteraceae bacterium | reverse complement strand
GGTGGCCGGCGAGCTGATCGACGACTGCGCCGCGCGCGGCGAGTTCGACCTGATCGCCCACTACGCCCAGCCGTTCTCGGTGGCGGTCATCTGCGGCATGCTCGGCGTGCCGTGTGCCGACACGCAGCAGTTGCTCGACTGGTCGCACGCGATCGTGAAGATGTACGAGCTGAACACGTCCGAGGCGCTGCAGGTCGCGACCGACGTCGCCGCCGGTGAGTTCATCGACTACACCCGCTCCCTCATCGCCGAGAAGCGAGCACGGCCGGATGGCTCGCTGATCAGCGAGCTCGCCGCGGTCGAAGACCAGGGTGATGTGCTCAGCGAGGACGAGATCACCTGCACCGCGATGGTGCTGCTCGAGGCCGGGCACGAGGCGACCGTGAACTCGTTGGCGAACGGGATGCGAGCGATGATGCTGCACCGCGACCAGTGGCAGCGGCTGACGAGCGGCGAGGTCGCGCCCCGCACGGCGATCGAGGACATGATCCGCTGGGACGCGCCGCTGCAACTGTTCGAGCGGTGGGTGCTCGAGCGCGACGTCGAGATCGCCGGGCAGGCGATACCGCTCGGTGCCGAGGTCGCGATGCTGTTCGGTGCAGCGAACCGCGACCCGCGACGTTTCCCCGACGCGGCTCGGTTCGACGCGGGTCGTGGCGACACGGCGCACGTCGGCTTCGGAGGCGGCATCCACTTCTGCATCGGCGCGCCGCTGGCGCGGCTCGAGCTCGAGGTGTCGGTGGCGCACCTCGTCACTCGTTTTCCCGATGTCGAACTTGCCGCCGACCCCGTGTACCACCCGACGTTCGTGCTGCGCGGCCTGACCGCGCTGCAGCTGTCGGTCCGCTGATCGGGCAGCGCAAGGGCCCGTCGGCGAGAATCGTCGTGTCGGTGCCGGACCGACCGCACGACGATGGAGGAACCATGGGCGACGAATTGATGGAGCTGAGCGAGACCAGGATGATGCGCCGCGAGGCAGCGGCCACGCAGTTGCGTGAGCTGGCCGACCAGCTGTCCCGCCACAACCAGGTCGAGTTCCAGCGCGAGGGCCTGCGCTACTCGGTGCGCGTGCCGGACGAGATCCAGTTCAAGCTCGAGATCGAGATCGGCGGCGATGAGTCGGAGATCGAGATCGAGATCAGTTGGTGATCTGACCCAGCGTCACCTCAGCGACACAGGTCCTGCATGGTCGCCTCGAGTGCCGCCGCGAACACGGGTGCGTGGTCGGCGGTGAAGGCGAGCGGCGGGCGCACCTTCAGGATGTTGGCGTCGCGGCCCGTGGTCCCCACCAGCACACCGTGCCGCCGCAGCCCGTTGCGCACCGCCGCTGCCATCGCTGCGTCGGGTCGTTGGCTGGTGCGGTCGGTCACCAGTTCGATCGCATTGGCGAGGCCCACGCCGCGCACGTCGCCCACGCAGTCGTACGGCTCGACGGCCTCGCTGATCGAGGTGCGCAGGGCGTTGCCGGCGGCGACCACGCGCGGCAGCACGCGCTCGTCGGCGATGACGTCGAGCACTGCGTGCGCAGCGGCAACCGACACCTGGTTGCCACCGAACGTCGAGAAGAACACGGTGTGTTCGGCCATTCGCTCGGCGATGTCGCGCCGCGTGATGACGGCGGCAACTGGGTGGCCGTTGCCCATCGGCTTGCCGAGCGTGACGAAGTCGGGTTCGATGCCGAACCGCTCGAACGACCACATCGCCTCGCCGGTGCGGCCATGACCACCCTGTACCTCGTCAGCCACCCACAGCCCGCCCGCATCGTGGGTGAGCCGCACCCACTGCTGCACGAGCGCCGGGTCGAGGTCGTACACACCGTCGCTCTGCAGCACACCGTCGAGGATCGCCATCGCGGGTGCGATGCCCCGTCGCCCGAGGCGTGCCAGTGCTTCGGCGAACGACGACGCGTCGGTGTGCAGGTTCCGGTAGGTGTCGGCGGGCGACCACCGCTCGATGTGCGCAGGCAGCAGCGCGTCGGGGAGCACCTCCGGCGACATCGGCGCGATCGCATGGCTGATGCCGTGGTAGGCGTGCAGGGTGCACAGGCCGCCGGTGTTGCCGGTGAAGCCGGTGGCGAGGCGCCAGGCGAGGTCGTTCGCCTCCGAGCCCGAGTTCACGAAGAACACGGTGTCGAGCGAGTCGGGCAGTGTGTCGACCAACCGTTCGGCGAGTTCGACCGCCGAACCGTGCAGATACCGCAGGTTCGTGTTCAGCACCCGACCCTGTCGGGCGATCGCCTCGGCCACACGGGGGTGTGCGTGGCCGACGCAGGGCACGTTGTTGTAGGCGTCGAGATAGCGGCGACCGGCGGTGTCGGTCATCCACACGCCGTGGGCCGACGCCATGTGGATCGGTTCGTCGTAGGTGAGCGTTTCGACCGCCGGCCCGAACACCCGTCCGCGCCGTTCGACCAGGTCGAACGTGCCGTCATCGTGCCCGTCGTGGGGCGCGGCGAGCGCGCGGCGGACACCGTCCCAGCCGATGGTCAGCATGTGGTCGAGCATCGCCAGCGCGGTGGCGTGATAGCGCTCGGCGAACGCCGGGTCCTCGAGGCCCTGCCGGCCCCGCCATGACCCGATCGCGATACCGACCGCCGTGCGTGTGGCCCAGACGTCGCCGATCAGGTCGAGCTCGTCGGGCTCGAGGGGCACGATGCGCTGGTAGCCGTCGAGGGTGAGGCGTGCGACGCGAAACATCTCATCGCCGTCGCGGCCGGTGGCGAGCGAGTCGAGGACCGATGCGAGGTCGGCGAGCAGCGTGGTGTGGCTCATGTCGCCGAAGTCGACGATGCCGGTGACGAGCCCGTCGTCGTCGATCAGGGCGTTGTCGATGGTGAGGTCACCATGCAGCACCTGGGCCCGCAGCGAGGGCCACCGGGGTGCGACCTCGGTGTCGAACCGGTCGAGCACCCGGGTCACCGTGGTGCGCGCCGCCGCGTCACCGATGGCTGTCAGCATCGGGCGGCAGAGCGCAGCGTGCTGCACGTCCCAGGGGATCGTGCGGATCGCGCGCGGGTGCGCATAACCACGCATCGCCCGGGTGAGGCGAGCGGCAGTCGTACCCCATGCGGTCAGCGCGGCATCACCGAGCGTGAGCGGGTCGTGGCGGCCGTGGCCGGGGATCACCGGGTAGAGGCGAGCCCAGTGCTGCAGCCCATCGTGGATCCATGCCACGCGGGTGGCCCCGGTACCTGGTTCGCGCATCGGCCGGGCGACGGGTAGGTCGCGGTCGACGCGGGCGATGTGCTCGACCACCTCGGCCTCCATGTCGAGTGTGTCGACGGATTCGGCGGCGTTCGACACTTTCAGCACACCGACCGGGCTGGCGTCGCCGGCCAGCAGCAAGAAGGTGCGGTCGCGTTCACTGCCGAGGTCGTGGGCGTCGGTGGCGGTGACCCCGAACCGGTTGGCGATCGCGCAGGCGTCGGCTGCCGAACAGGGCGGCCGGGGCGACAGCAGCACCGGGTCGACGGACGCTTCGGACATCACCGAGAAGGTAGTGCCCCGCCCGCCCCCCATGCCCCGCCCGCCCCCCACGCCCCGCGACGTAGTCTGCGGCGTATGGATCGTGTGGTCGTGGTGGGGGCGTCGCTGGCGGGGCTGCGTGCGTGCGAGACGCTGCGCAGCGAAGGTTTCGCCGGTGCGGTGACGCTGATCGGTGCCGAGGACGAGATCCCGTACGACCGGCCTCCGCTGTCGAAGAAGCTGCTTGCCGGCGACTGGGAGCCCGACCGGATCCGCCTGCGCAAGGCGGAGGACTTCGCGAGCCTCGATCTCGACCTGCGTCTCGGTCGTGCAGCCACTGCGCTCGACACCGACGCGCGAATGCTGACGCTCGCCGATGGTGACACCGTGTCGTACGACGGACTGGTGATCGCGACGGGTGCGTCGCCACGGCGGCTGCCCGGGCAACCCGACCTCGACGGCGTGTGCGAGTTGCGCACCCTCGCCGACTCGTTGGCCCTGCGTGACCGCCTGCACGAGGGTGCGCGCGTCACTGTCATCGGAGCCGGTTTCATCGGTCTCGAGGCAGCGGCCACGGCTCGGGCGCGAGGGTGCGTGGTCACCGTGCTCGAAGGCGCACCGTCACCGCTCGCCCGTGCCCTCGGGGGGCCGATGGGGGCGGCGGTCGCGTCGGTGCACGCCCGCCACGACGTCGAGCTCCGCTGCGGGGTGCAGGTGTCCGCCATCGAGGGTGCCGGCGGCCGGGTCGCCGGTGTCCGCTTGGGTGATGGGGCGCTGATCGGCAGCGATGTGGTGCTCGTCGGCATCGGTGTCGCGCCGGCCACCGAGTGGCTGGCGACGAGCGGCCTCACGATGCACGACGGCATCGTGTGCGACGAGACGCTGTGGGCCGGCACCCCCGGTGTGTACGCAGCGGGCGACTGCGCCCGGTGGCACAACCGTCTGTTCGACCCGCACGACGACGCAGTGATGCGGGTCGAGCACTGGACGAATGCCGCCGAGCAGGGTGCGGTGGCGGCCAAGAACCTGCTTGCCGTGGCGGCCGGCGCTGTGCCGACGGCGTACGAGTCGGTGCCGTTCTTCTGGAGTGACCAGTTCGACAGCCGCATCCAGTTCGTCGGCCGTCCGCACGGCGACGACGAGGTGCACGTGTTCGCCGGATCGACCGACGGCGCGTTCGCAGCGCTCTACGGCTGGCAGGGCCGCCTGCGTGGCGTGCTCGGCGTCAGCATGCCGAAGATGGTGATGCCCTTCCGTGCGCTCATCGCCGCGAAGGCGTCGTGGGACGAAGCGCTGGCGAAGGCCGCCGCCCTCACCTCCTGACCCGCCTGGCGCAGTTCTGGTCGCGATCTCGTACGGCTGCCGTACGAGATCGCGACCAGAAGACGACGGCCCGGTCCCCGAACCCAACGTGTGCACGGTTTCGAGCGGAAATCGTGCAGACGCGGGGTGGGTAGGCTGGCTCGCATGTCGCATCTGTCGAATGTGGGATACCGGGTGACACAGCTCGAGGTCGCCAGTGGCAGCGGGTGCTGGGTCACCGCCACCGATGGCACCGAGTACCTCGACTTCGCCGCCGGCATCGCCGTGAACTCCACGGGTCACGCGCACCCCAAGGTCGCGGCCGCCATTGCAGCGCAGGCGCAGCGCTTCATCCATGCGCAGGTGAACGTCTTCCGCCACGACCTGCTCGAGCCGCTTGCTGCGAAGCTCACCGAGATCACGCCGCCCAGCATCGACACGTTCTTCTTCGCGAACTCGGGTGCCGAGATCACCGAGGCGGCGGTGAAGCTGGCCAAGCAGGCCACGAAGCGGCCGCACATCATCGTGTTCAACGGCAGCTTCCACGGCCGCACGCACCTGGCGATGGCAATGACGACGTCGAAGACCGTGTACCGCGCCGGCCATGCGCCGCTGCCGTCGGGCATCTTCCCGGCGCCGTTCCCCGACCCGCTCGCCCCCGACCAGGAGGCCGAGATCGCCCGGTGCCTCGCGGGGTTCGATCATCTGCTGAAGACGATGACCGCGCCCGACGAGACGGCTGCGGCGATCATGGAGCCGGTGCTCGGCGAGGCCGGGTACATCCCTGCGCCGCCCGCGTTCATCCACGGTGTCGTCGAGCGCTGCCGTGCGCACGGCATCCTCTTCATCGCCGACGAGGTGCAGAGCGGCTTCGGTCGCACGGGCACGATGTTCGCGGTCGATCAGTACGGCATCGACCCCGACATCATCTGCATGGCCAAGGGCATCGCCAGCGGGTTCCCGTTCGCGGCGCTCGGTACGCGTCGCGAGCTCGACGACCGCTGGCCGGTCGGTAGCCATGGCGGCACGTACGGCGGCAACCCGCTGGGCTGTGCCGCGTCGCTCGCCACCATCGAGCTGATGCAGGACCCGGCGTTCCTCCCCAACGTCGTCGCCCGGGGTGAGCAACTGCAGGCCGGCCTGCGCCACCTGCAGGCCGAGCACGACGCGATCGTGCAGGTGCGAGGTCTCGGTCTGATGACCGCAGTCGAGCTGAACGACGCCGCGCGGGTCAGTGCGGTCGTGACGCACGCGCTCGCCGAGAGCCATGTCATTTTCATGAATGCCGGCACGTACGGCACGTCGGTGCGGTGGATGCCGCCGCTCGTGGTGAACGACCACGAGATCGACCTCGGCCTGGCAGCGTTCGGTGCGGCGCTGAAGGCCACGGCCTAGGGCCGATGCCTCGTCTCGACGCCGAGCGCATCGGTCTGTTGCGCCGTCTGAGTGCGACGACGGAGTCGATCAACCGTCGTATCGATGCCGACCTCGTCGACGAGTTCGACCTGCCGCTCGCCTGGTTCGAGGTGATGGCCGCACTGGCCCGGCACGGTGGCTCGATGCGGGTGAGTGAGCTGTGCACCGATCTCGACGAGATCGCGTCGAGCCTGTCGCGCCGCCTCGACCGGATGGAGGAGCAGCAGCTTGTCGAACGCGAGGCGACGCCAACGGCGACCGATCGTCGTGCGGTCACGGTGACGCTCACCAAGGACGGCCGATCGTTCTGGCGCGATGCGAACGTCGTCTACCGGCGGGCGGTCCAGCGTCACTTCGCGCAGGTGGTCACCGACAGCGACATCAACGCCCTCCACCGCCTGCTGACCAAACTCGACCCCTGAACCCCCACGAACTTTGGCACCACAGCGGGTCCGAGGCCCCACGTGGTGCCGAAGTTCGTGGGGGTGTCAGTCGAGGCCGGCGTACATGGATTCGATCTCGCTGGCATACCGGGCGTTCACGCCACGGCGCTTGAGCTTCGAGGTGGGGGTGAGCATGTCGCTGTCGGGCATCCACTCCTCGCCGACGAGGACGAACTTCTTGATCTGCTCGACCTGGGCGAACTGTTCGTTCACGGCATCGACACCGGCCTGCACCTCGGCGATGACGCCGGGGTCTGCGGCGAGTTCGGTGGGCGTGGCGCCGTCACGGCCGTGGGTGCGCGCCCACACGGCTGCGGCCTCTGGGTCGAGGACCAAGATGGCCGAGCAGAACTTGCGGGCATCGCCGATGGCGGCGGCCTGACCGATGAGCGGGATCGTCTTCAGCGCCGCCTCGAGGTTGGCGGGGCTGATGTTCTTGCCGCCGGAGGTGATGATCAGCTCCTTCTTGCGGTCGACGATGCGGAGGTAGCCGTCGGCGTCGATCTGGCCGATGTCGCCACTGTGCAGCCACTCGTCGATCAGGGTCTCGGCGGTCTTGGCGGACTCTTTGAGGTAGCCCTGGAAGACGTTGCCGCCGCGTGCGAGCACCTCGCCGTCGTCGCCGAGCACGATCTCGCAGCCGGGGATCTGGCGGCCGACCGAACCGGGGCGGTTGGCCTTCGGGCTCCAGTTCATCGGGCCGCTCGACTCGCTCATGCCGTAGATCTCGCTGAGCGGCACGCCGATCGCGTTGTACCACTCGAGCACCTCGCGCGGGATCGGTGCTGCTCCGGTGACACCGACCTCGAGGCCGTCGAGGCCGACGAGCCCGCGGACGTTGGCGAACGCCACGGCATCGAGGAACGCCCAGGTGTCGAGCTGTTCCTGGGTGGCCGTGCCGTCGCGCTCGGCCTGCTTGATGGCAAGTGCGGCGCTGAGGCCCTCGTCGAACTTGGCCTTGTTCTCGGGGTTCGCGGACAGCGCCGCGTTGACACCGTTGTACAGCTTCTCCCACACGCGGGGAACGCCGAACAGGATCTGTGGGCGGACCTCTTTGAGGTACGTCGAGAGCTGACCGGCATCGGGGCAGCAGTAGACGTCGTAGCCGAGGATGATGCCTTGGTAGAGGCTCATCATCCGTTCGGCGATGTGGGCCATCGGCAGGTAGCTGACGGTGCGCTTGCCGACGAAGGAGTCGAAGTCGATGCAGCGGCGGAGCGACTCGACCGTGTAGACGACGTTGTACTGGCTGATCATGACGCCCTTGGGCGGGCCGGTGGTGCCGCTCGTGTAGATGAGCGTGGCGATGTCGTCGGGTGAGGTGTCGGCGGCGAGCTGACCCAGGTCGGCTGAACCGTGCGCGTAGAGATCGGATGCGGGACGGACCGAGGTGTCGTGGCCGGCCGGCGGGTCGATCACGAACACGTGCTGCAATTTCGGCAGTTGATCGCGCACGGCGAGCAGGCGGTCGAGGAAACCGATGTCCTCGACGATCGCGATCTCGGCCTCGGCGTGGTGGGCGAGGTACTGGATCTCCTCGGCCGACGAGGAGTTGTAGATGCTGACCGGCGTGGCCCGCACGAACTGTGCGGCGAGGTCGAGCCAGTGGAAGTCGGGGCGGTTGCGCATCATCAGCAGCACCCGCTCGCCCGGTGTGACGCCGACGGCGAGCAGCCCGGCGGCGGCGAGGGCCACCTGGTCGCGCAACTGTGCGAGCGTCCAGGTGTTCCACTGCCCGGGGCCATCGCCCGACATCGAGTGCAGCGCCGGCTGGTCGGGGTGCGCGTCGACGAGGTCGAGGAAGCGTCGGGGTGTGGTCTGGCCGGACACGACGGTGTCGAGTGCGGCGATGGAGTCGTCCTGAGCAGCCATAGTTTGATGATTCTCGCACGCTCCGGACCTCTCATCCATCCGAAGAAGTACTCGGCTCCGGTTTGGGTGTGACCACCTGCGGGCAGCAGACTTCGGGTGTTCGCATGGCGCGGCCGCGAGCTGTGTCCCACGAGGAGAACCCATGACCACTGCAGTCATCGTCGATGCCATCCGTACGCCGCTCGGTCGCCGTAACGGCAAGCTCAAGGACTGGCACCCGGTCGACCTCGCCGCCGAGACGCTGAAGGCCCTCGTCGATCGCACCGGCATCGATCCGGCGCTGGTCGAGGACGTCATCATGGGCTGCGTCATGCAGGTCGGCGAGCAGGGCGTCAACATCGGCCGCAACGCCGTCCTTGCCGCCGGATGGCCCGATGACGTGCCCGGCACCACCATCGATCGCCAGTGCGGTTCGAGCCAGCAGTCGGCCCACTTCGCCGCTCAGGGCGTCATGGCCGGTGCGTACGACGTGGTCGTCGCCGCCGGCATCGAGGTCATGACCCGCGTGCCGATGGGTTCGTCGATGGCGGATGGCAAGTTCGGTTTCCCGTTCGGTCCGGGGGTCAGCGCCCGCTACGCACCCGAGGGCGGTCTGGTGCCGCAGGGCATCTCGGCCGAGCTGATCGCCGACAAGTGGGGCATCAGCCGCGACGACATGGATGCCTTCGGTGTCCGTTCGCAGGAGTACGCCGCTCGCGCCACGCACGAGGGCCGGTTCCAGCGTGAGATCCTGCCGGTGCTCGGTGCCGATGGTGTGATGATGACCCAGGACGAGGGCCTGCGCGACACCACGATGGAGTCGCTCGGCAAGTTGAAGCCCGCGTTCCGCCCCGAGGACGAGGGTGGCCGCGTCACCGCTGGCAACTCGTCGCAGATCACCGACGGTGCGTCGGCGATCTTGATCATGAGCGAGGAGAAGGCCAAGCAGCTCGGCCTCACCCCCCGTGCCCGCTTCGTCAACTTCAGCCTGGCCGGTGACGACCCGCGGATGATGCTGACCGCCCCCATCCCCGCCACGCGCAAGGTGCTGGCCCGGGCGGGTCTCACCATGGACGACATCGATCTGGTCGAGATCAACGAGGCGTTCGCTTCGGTCGTGCTGGCGTGGGAGAAGGAGCTGCACCCCGACATGAGCAAGGTGAACGTGAACGGTGGCGCGATCGCCCTCGGTCACCCGCTCGGCGCGTCGGGCGCCCGGCTGATGACGACGTTGCTGAACGAGCTCGAGCGCACGGGCGGCCGGTATGGCTTGCAGACGATGTGCGAGGGCGGCGGTATGGCCAACGCCACCCTGATCGAACGCCTCGGCTGACGCCCCGATCCAACCCCATGCGGTGAGCGATGAGTGGCCGTGCGGCCCTCACCGCTCACCGCACGGGTCGGTAGTCTGTCCACATGCCAGCGTTCTCAACGGTGATCTGGGTCGGTGCAGGGGTGCTGATGGGGGTCGTCCTGTGGAAAAGCGGCATCGGCATGCTCCGCAGCATGACGACCCCACTGCCACCCCCGCCGCCGGCCGGCGAGATGCGCAGGGTGAACGTGCGGTATCGCTGCGGTGTCTGTGGGCTGGAGATCAAGTTGACACTTGCTCCTGACGAGGATCCTCCGCCCCCGAAACACTGTCTCGAGGACATGGACATGCTCGCCCCGCTCTACGACTGAGGCTCGAACCCGGTCCCGCGCACCACCCTCTTTGTCCACAGGCTGTGGACAACGGGGCTGCGAATTACCTGTGTGTGGAACTCGTCATTCCCATTTCGTCGCGACCCACAGGCCGCCGAGGAGGAAGACCAGACCGATGAGCACCGGGTAGTTCGAGTCGGTCCACACGATGTAGCGCAGCAGGATCACGAGTGCGCCGAGTCCGAGGAGCACGAACATCAGGATCGGGACCCACCTCGGGCTCTCGATCTCACCACGGGA
>JBBDMO010000168.1:0-10497 GCA_040878255.1 Ilumatobacteraceae bacterium | reverse complement strand
ACATCTCGGGAAAGATGCGGATGCACTACATCCGCATCCTCCCTGGCGACAAGGTGCAGGTCGAACTCACTCCGTACGACCTCACCCGGGGTCGCATCACGTACCGCTACAAGTAACCCATCCGAAGAAAGACCCGGTCATCATGAAGGTCCGTCCGAGCGTGAAGAAAATTTGCGAAAAGTGCAAGGTCATCCGCCGGCA
This sequence comes from Ilumatobacteraceae bacterium, assembly GCA_040878255.1. Classification (GTDB taxonomy): domain Bacteria; phylum Actinomycetota; class Acidimicrobiia; order Acidimicrobiales; family Ilumatobacteraceae; genus VFMC01. The sequence continues at coordinate 10,296 of JBBDMO010000168.1, read as the reverse complement.
CGGTGCCGTCCGCGTGATCTGTGAGAACCCGCGCCACAAGCAGCGGCAGGGCTGAGGAAGAGACATGGCACGAATTGCAGGCGTTGACATCCCCCGCGAGAAGCGGCTCGAGATCTCACTCACGTACATCTTCGGTATCGGCAAGCCGACGGCGCAGCTCATCTGCAGCGACACCGGCCTCGATCCGAACCAGCGGGTCCGCAACCTCACCGAGGACGAGATCAACAAGATCCGCGTGTGGGTCGACGCGAACCGCACCGTCGAAGGTGACCTGCGCCGCGAAGTCGCGCAGGACATCAAGCGCAAGATCGAGATCGGTTGTCTGCAGGGCGTTCGTCACCGCAAGGGCCTTCCGGTCCGCGGCCAGCGCACCCACACCAATGCTCGTACCCGCAAGGGACCGAAGAAGACCGTCGCCAACAAGAAGAAGGCCGTGAGGAAGTAACGATGGCTAAGCCGAAGCCGGGCGGACGTCGCCCCCGCAAGCGCGAGCGTAAGAACGTCACCAATGGTGTCGTCCACATCAAGAGCTCGTTCAACAACACCATCGTCTCCATCACCGACACCGAGGGCAACGTCATCTCGTGGGCCTCGTCCGGTGGCGTCGGCTTCAAGGGGTCCCGCAAGAGCACCCCGTTCGCTGCGCAGATGGCCGCCGAGAAGGCAGCCCGCGCCGCCATCGAGCACGGCCTGCGCCGTGTCGAGGTGCAGGTGAAGGGCCCGGGCTCGGGCCGCGACACCGCTGTTCGCAGCATCCAGAACACCGGCATCGAAGTGACCTCCATCAAGGACGTCACGCCCGTTCCGCACAACGGTTGCCGCCAGCCGAAGCGTCGGAGGACCTGATCATGGCTCGTTACACCGGCCCGAAGGTGCGCGTCTCGCGTCGCCTTGGCACCAACATCTTCGAGAACGAAAAGGGTCGCAAGGCGCTCGAGCGTCGTCCCTTCCCGCCTGGCCAGCACGGCCGCACCCGTCGCCGCAACGCCGGCAGCGAGTACTTGGCCCAGCTGCAGGAGAAGCAGAAGGCGAAGTACATCTACGGTGTGCTCGAGCGGCAGTTCCGCCGCACGTACGAAGAGGCGAACCGGCTCCAGGGCCCCACGGGTGAGAACCTGCTGCGCCTCCTCGAGCAGCGCCTCGACAACATCGTGTTCCGCGCCGGCTGGGCGAGCACCCGCCCGCAGGCCCGCCAGTTCGTGAACCACGGGCTGATCAACGTCAACGGCAAGCGCGTCGACATCGCGTCGTACCGCGCTCGCAAGGGTGACGTCGTGTCGCTGTCGGCGAAGGCCCAGGCCATGATCGTCATCCAGCACAACATCGACACCCTCGACCGCCGCCTCGTCGGTTGGCTCGAGACCGGCGAAGCCGGCAAGCAGGTCACCGTTCGCGACCTGCCCCAGCGCGAGCACATCGATGTTCCGGTGCGCGAGTCGCTCATCGTCGAGCTGTACTCCAAGTAATTCTTCGCACCCGACCCGTACCACGAGAGACAGAGGCGTCCACACATGCTCGTCATCCAGCGCCCCACCGTCGAGGCCCTCGACGAGGAGGAGAACAACCGTCAGCGTTTCGCCGTCGGTCCGCTCGAGCCCGGCTTCGGCCACACCATCGGCAACTCCCTCCGCCGAGTGCTCTTGTCGAGCATCCCGGGCGCGGCCATCACGGCCGTTCGCTTCGACGATGCGCTCCATGAGTTCGACACCATCGCCGGCATCAGTGAGGACGTCACCGACATCATCCTCAACATCAAAGATGTCGTCATCACGAGCACCTCGGACGAGGACATCATCGTGCGCCTCGACGTCCGTGGGCCGGCCACCATCACGGCGGCCGACATCAAGTGCCCGAGCGACATCGAGATCCTCACGCCGAACCAGCACATCGCCACGCTGAACGCGAAGGGCCGGCTTGCTGTCGACCTCACCGTCGGCCGTGGCCGTGGCTATCTGTCGAGCGACCGCGACAACCAGAACCGCACCATTGGTGTGGTCCCGGTCGACGCGATCTTCTCGCCGGTCCGCCGTGTCATGTTCTCCGTCGAGCCGACTCGCGTCGAGCAGAGCACGAACTACGACAAGCTGGTCATCGACATCGAGACCGATGGCTCGATCACGCCGCGCGACGCCCTGGCCTCGGCCGGCGACACGCTGAAGAAGCTGGTCGAGCTCATCGCCGGCCTCAGTGACGAGCCGCAGGGCCTCGAGCTCGGCGAGGTCGCCAGCATTGCGGCCACCTCCCCCGACCTCGATCTCCCGATCGAAGACCTCGACCTCTCGGAGCGCCCCCGCAACTGCCTCAAGCGCGCCCAGATCAACACGGTCGGTGAGCTCCTCACCAAGACCGAGGACGACCTGCTCAACATCACGAACTTCGGCCAGAAGAGCCTCGACGAGGTCAAGCAGAAGCTCGACGAGCGCGGCCTGAGCCTCCGCGGCTGACCCCTCGCAACCAGGAAGAACGACGCCATGCCCGCAACACCCCGCAAAGCCCGCAGCTTCGGCAAGAGTGCCGCCCACCAACGCCTCATCATGGCCAACCTCGCCGCGTCCCTGTTCGCGGCCGAGGGGATCGTGACCACCGAGGCGAAGGCCAAGGCGTTGCGCCCCATCGCCGAGAAGCTCATCACCAAGGCCAAGAAGGCCCAGGAGGGTGAGCCGCTGCGCATCCACCGCATCCGCCAGATCCAGGGCTACCTGGGCGACAAGGAGATGACGAACAAGCTCGTCGCCGACGTCGCCCCGCGCTACCTCGATCGCAACGGCGGATACCTCCGGATCCTGAAGCTCGGTCCGCGCCAGGGCGACAACGCCCAGATGGCCCGCATCGAACTCGTCTGAGACCCCGGTCCAGCGAATGAACGCTGAGCTCGAGCCCGCCGCACTGCGGCGGGCTCGTCTCGTTGTGGCCTACGACGGCTCATCGTTCCACGGCTTCGCCGAGCAGGCCGATCACGGCGGCACGACCACGCGCACCGTCATGGGTGTGCTGCGCGAGGCGCTCGAGCGCGTGTGCCGGATCCCCCTCACTCTCACCGGTGCCGGTCGCACCGATGCCGGTGTGCACGCCTGGGGGCAGGTCGTCAGCGGCGACCTTCCTGCCGTCGTCGACCTCGACCGGCTTGCCCGCAGCGTGAACCGGATGTGCGGCCCGGCCGTCGTCATCCGTTCGGCCGAGTGGGCCGATGATCCCGAGTTCGACGCCCGCTTCAGTGCCCGGTACCGCCATTACCGCTACCACGTGCTCAACCAGCCTGTGGCCGTGCCGGCGCTGGCTGCCACGACCTGGCACGTGCCCGAGCCGCTCGATCGGTGGGTGATGCAGTTGGCCTGTGACCCACTCATCGGCGAGCACGACTTCGCCAGCTTCTGCCGCAAGCCGAAGGTCAGCGAGGGCTACGACGCCCCGTCGCTGACGCGTCGGGTGATGTTGGCGAACTGGAGCGAGGTGCCGTCCGACTTCGGGCCGCTGTTGCGCTTCGAGATCCGGGCGAACGCCTTCTGCCACCAGATGGTCCGCTCGATCGTGGGCACCATGATCGACGTCGGCCACGGCAAGTTCCACGCCGGCGAGATCAGGGCCATGATGCTCCGTGCCGACCGGGCTGCGGCCGGCCAGGTCGCACCCCCGCAGGGTCTGTCGCTCTGGGAGGTCGGCTACGCCCCGCGTAGCGTCAGCAGGTAGGGCTCGACCGTCGGGCCCACCTGCGCGATCCGCATGGGCTCGCTCGTGAACGTCGCCACGTAGGCCGTGGTCGGCGTCACCATGATGGTCTGCAGGAACGACAGCGGTGGCAGGTTCTCGAGCGTGCCGGACCACTCGATCAGTGCCAGCTCGACGCCGTCCGGGCCGACGCTGCGGCGTAGGCCGCCGAGCTGGAAGTCGGGAACGCTCGACTGGATGCCGGCGATGGCTGCTGCGAGGTAGTCGTCGAGCGCGACCGGGGACGTGAGCGCCTCGGTGGTGACGTTGACGTTGTCGTCGAAGGTGTCCGAGCCGGTGTTGGTGAACCAGTTGCGCGTGGTGTTCTGCGTGCTCTCGGTCCACGCTGGCGACATCGACATCGACCAGCCGGTGGGATCGGTGACGAGGATCGACCCGTCGGGCACCGCCGGTGCCGGGTCGGGCGCTGCCGTCGTGGGCGCCACCGATTCGGTGGTCGGAGCGGCATCGGTGGAGGGTGGCGTCGTGGGCAACGTGAGTGCCGGCACGGTGGTGGCCGGTGCCGTCGTTGCCGCCGCGGTGGTGTCGACTGCTGGTGTCTCGTCGTCGGTGTCCCCGGTGAGCCACAGCGCCGTCGCGAGGCCGAACGCGACCACGACGAGCGCGGCGACGGCGGCCGGCAGTCGCTTCCTGCTTCGGCCGCTCGACATTTCGGGCGTGGGTGCGGGTGCGGGTGCCGCTGGCGGAGGTGATGCCGCGGGCGGCGCTGGCGGCGCTGGTGGCGCGGCCGGGACCGGCGGGGTGCTGGGTGCGGGGAACCAGCCCGGCTGCTGACCGGGGGTGGGCGGCGGCAGATCGGGCATCATCGCACCGTACTGCCCAGCGATCCGCCTGAAGGAGACATCGCACAGGAGGCCGGGCAGAATGGCCAGCAGATGGAGACGTTGCCCATGCCTTCGAAACGCATCCTCGTCTGCTCGACGCCGGTCGGCCCGTTGGGCAGTGGCATCGGTGGCGGGGTCGAACTCACGCTGCACAGCCTGGTGCTCGGCTTGTCGGCGCTCGGTCACCACGTCGAGGTCGTCGCACCGGCCGGCTCGCTCCACGTCGGTGTGCGGGTTTACCAGATCCCCGGTGCGCTCCAGGTCAGCAGCCAGAACGAGGGTCGCGACGCCCGCATCGAGATGCCCCCGTCGCCGGTGCTCGGGGCGATGTGGGAGTGGGTTCGCGCCCACGAGGCGGATTTCGATGTCGTCGTCAACCTCGCCTACGACTGGCTGCCGTTGTACCTGACGCCGTTCCTGCGCGTGCCGGTGGGGCACCTGGTGTCGATGGGGTCGCTCAACGATGCCATGGACGACGCCATCGTCGGGTTGCTCGAGATGCGGCCGGGCGCGGCCGCGGTGCACAGCATCGCCCAGGCCGAAACCTTTCCCGTTCCCGTCGATCGGTTCCGCGTGGTGGGCAACGGCATCGCAGTCGAGCGCTACGACTTCCGGCCCACCCCGGACGAGCCGGCACATCTGGGATTCATCGGCCGCATCTCACCCGAAAAGGGAATCGACGACGTGTTCGCGATCTCGGCAGCATGCGGTTTGCCGGTGCGGGCGTGGGGTCTCATGCAGGACCGTGAGTGCTGGCTCGAGGCCCAACGTCGGCATCCCGATGCCCGCGTCACCTACGAGGGCTTCCTCGCCACGGACGACCTGCAGGCCACGATCGGCGGTTGTGCGGCGATCATCATGACCCCGAAGTGGGTCGAGGCGTTCGGCAACGTGGCGATCGAGGCGATGGCGTGCGGGGTGCCGGTCATCGCGTACCGACGGGGTGGACCGGCCGAGGTCGTGGTGGACGGAGAGACCGGATTCCTGGTCGAGCCTGATGATGTCGACGCTGCGGCGGCCGCGGTGGGCCGCCTCAGCGAGCTCGACCGTGCCCGCTGCCGGCGCCGGGTCGAGGAGCGATATTCGACCGTGGCGCTGGCCGCGCGGGTCGAGGCGTGGCTCGGCGAACTGGTCGAGGACGTTCGGACCGAGCGTCCACGGCGCCACCGACCAGAAATCGCGTGAGCGTCGCTTGCCGCTTTCCCCGAGCGGCCCGTATCATTGCACGGTTCCCCGGCCACCAGTGCCGGTGTCGAAGGATTCGAGATGCGTACCTACAGCCCCAAAGCAAGTGAGATCACCCGCGCCTGGCACGTCATCGACGCCGAGGGCATGGTCCTCGGTCGTCTGTGCACCGAGGTCGCACGGGTGCTCCGTGGCAAGCACAAGCCGATGTTCGCCCCGCACATCGACACAGGCGACCACGTCGTCATCATCAATGCCGAGAAGATCGTGCTCACCAAGGGCAAGGCCGAGGCGTCGATGGTCTACCGCTACAGCGGCTACCCCGGTGGTCTGAAGAGCGAGACCTACGCGAACCTGCTCGGCCGTAAGCCGGCCGATGCGATCCGCCTGAGCGTCCGGGGCATGCTGCCCCATGGCCCGCTCGGCCGTCAGCAGATCAAGAAGCTCAAGGTGTATGCCGGTCCCGAGCACCCGCACGCCGCGCAGAACCCCGTCGTACTCGCATTCCCAGCGGCCAAAGCTCGCTGAGCAGCTCCGGAGACAGCAGGATCATGGCAACCAAGCCCCTCACCCAGACCACCGGCCGTCGCAAGGAGGCCGTTGCTCGCGCACGCCTTCGTCCCGGCACCGGCACGCACACCATCAACGGCCGCCCGTTCGAGGCCTACTTCACCACGGCCGTGCAGCGCATGATCGTCAGTGAGGCGCTGCGCGTCACCAGCACCGAAGAGGCCTACGACGTCGATGCCACCATCCACGGTGGCGGCATCAGCGGTCAGGCCGGCGCCCTGCGTATGGCCATCGCCCGCTCGCTCGTCGAGCTCGACCCCGAGTCGCGTGCCGCACTGAAGAAGGCCGGCCTCCTCACGCGTGACCCGCGTAAGAAGGAGAGCAAGAAGTACGGCCTCGTCAAGGCCCGTAAGGCCAAGCAGTACACCAAGCGCTGATCGCTGCGATCGGCTGGTGCCCGGCATGTTGTCGTTCGGCACCGATGGTGTCCGCGGTCGAGCGCTCACCGAGCTGACCACCTCATACGTCGCGTCCCTTGGCTCCGCTGCGGGCCAGGTGCTGGGCGGCGGTCGGTGGCTCATCGGCCGCGACACGAGAGAGTCCGGATCGGTGCTCGAGGCAGCGCTTGTCGCGGGGCTGCAGGCCGCCGGCGCTGATCCTCGATCGCTCGGTGTGGTGCCGACCCCGGCGTTGGCACACCTGTCGTCGGTCATCGGGGTGCCTGCGGCCATGATCACGGCGTCGCACAACCCGTTCCACGACAACGGGGTCAAGATCTTCGGCCCGGGTGGGCTGAAGCTCGACGACGCGACCGAGTCGAGCATCGAGCGCGCCATGGTGGTCTTCGACGGGGCCGTCGAGTCTGCCGTCTCGCCCACCGGCGATGTCTCTCTCGGCACCTACGCGGATCACATCGTGGGCATGTTCGCCCATGGTGCCCTGGCCGGCCTGCGTGTGGTGCTCGACTGCGCCAACGGCGCGATGTCCGAGGTGGCGCCCCTCGTTGCGGCACGTCTCGGCGCCGATGTCGTCGTCATCCACGCATCGCCCAACGGTCGCAACATCAACGCCGCGTGCGGTGCCACCGACCCGTCGTCGCTCGCTGCAGCGGTCGTCGGCCACGGTGCAGCACTCGATCTCGCTTTCGACGGCGATGGCGATCGCGTCATCGCTGTCGATGAGCACGGCACGATCGTCGACGGTGATCGCCTCATCGCCCTGGCGGCGCTCCAGCTCCGCGATGCAGGCGACCTCGTCGACGACACGGTCGTCGTCACGGTCATGAGCAACCTCGGCTTCCACCGTGCGATGGCTGCGGCCGGGATCCACGTCGTGTCGACGGCGGTGGGTGATCGGTACGTGCTCGAGGCACTCGACGCAGGCGGTTGGTCGATCGGTGGCGAGCAGAGCGGGCACATCATCTACCGGCACCTGGCCAGCACGGGCGACGGGTTGCTGGCCGGCATGCGGCTCGCACAGTTCGTGCACGACCACGATGCGCCGCTGTCGGTGCTCGCCCGTGACGTGATGTCCAGCTATCCGCAGGTGCTCGTCAACGTGCGCGTCGCCGAACGGCACCCGAACGTCGCCGATGAGCTGGCCGCCGAGATCGCCGCGGCCGAGGAGCAACTGGGTGGCGAGGGCCGCATCCTGCTGCGGCCCAGTGGCACCGAGCCACTGGTGCGCGTCATGGTCGAGGCAGCCACGGGTGATGACGCCCGCCGCATCGCCGACGAGCTCGCCGCGGTCGTGCAGGCGCGCTTCGGCGGCGACTGACGGCAGGGGTCCTCGGCCGGTCGGTAGCCTCACAGGGATATGTGCGGCATCATCGCGATCCTGAGTCGACCGTCGACGCGACCGACCCCCGACGCGGTGGAGCTGGTCGAGTTGCTCGACCGGGCGGTCGCCGAGCCGTCGCTCGCCACCGCAGCGTCGCTCGCTGCCGAGTGCGACCGGCTGCTCCACGGTGTGCCCGGCGTGTCGGCACTCGTCGGTCGTCGCGAACTGGTCGCCGCCATCACGGCTCGGCTGGACCAGCTCGATGCCCGTGCCGACGAGCACGAGCGCTGGATCGAGGCATCGCCCGAGTTGGGGGCTGATGCGATCGAGCAGGCCAACGCCGACCTCATTGCCATGCGCGATGCCGTCTGGGCGGTTCGCCAGGACCGACTGCGCACCGCCCGCATGGTCGATGCACTGGCCGGCCGTGACGCCGGCCTGCCCGCGATCACCGGCTACCTCGCGGTCCAGCAGTCGCTGTCGGCGCTCGACCGGCTCGAGGTGCGCGGGCGCGACTCGGCCGGTCTGCACCTCTACGTGTGGGGCCACGGGCTCACCACCGCCGATCCGGTGGTGGCCGCCGCACTGGCCGATCGCGGCACCGATCCGCTGTACCAGAGCGGGTCGGTGCGCATGGCGGCCGGTTGCCTCAGCTTCGTCTACAAGGCGGCCGCCGAGATCGGCGAGCTCGGCGACAACACGCGTGCGCTGCGCACGGCGATCACCGCCGATCCGCTGCTCCGTCTCGCGCTGTCATCGCCCGATGCGCGACTCGCGGTCCTCGGCCATACGCGATGGGCCAGCGTCGGCATCATCAGCGAACCCAACTGCCATCCGCTCAACAACGAAGAGCTCGAAGAAGCGGGCGGTGCGCAACCCGCCTACGTGGTCGCTGCGCTGAACGGCGATGTCGACAACCACGCCGACGTCAAGGTGGCGCACGGGCTGCGCATCGCGGGCCCGATCACCACCGACGCGAAGGTCATCCCGGCCACGATGTCGCGCTATGCGGCCGAGACCGGCGGGAACCTCGACGAGGCGTTCCGGCGCACCGTGGCCGGCTTCGAGGGAAGCGTGGCCATCGCCGCCGCCGCCGCCGACGTGCCGGGCCGCGTGTACCTGGCCCTGCGGGGCAGCGGGCAGGCGCTGTACGTCGGCCTTGCGGACGACTGCTTCATCGTTGCCAGCGAGCCCTACGGCGTGGTCGAGGAAACGGCGCGGTTCGTACGGGTGGACGGCGAGACGCCGACCGCTTCCGGCAGCCGGGGCCAGGTCTTCGTGCTCGACGCTGATCACGCGGGCCAGCTCGAGGGCGTGCGGCGCCTCGCCTACGACGGCTCACCGATCCCTGTCGACGAGCGTGACGTCGTCGTGGCGCAGGTGACCACCCGCGACATCGACCGTGGCGACTACCCGCACTTCCTCCTCAAGGAGATCAACGAGGCGCCGAACAGCTTCCGCAAGACGCTGCGGGGCAAGATCATCGAGGTCGACGGGCAACTCCATGCCCTGGTGGGCGACCGCGCGTTGCCGGCTGCCATCGCAGCGCGGCTGGCGGACGGGTCGATCACCAAGGTGCGCGTCATCGGTCAGGGCACGGCCGCCGTCGCCGGCCGGAGCATGGCTGCGGTGCTCGACGGTCTGTGCGACGGCCGCCTCGACATCGACCCCATCACCGCCACCGAGCTCAGTGGGTTCGCGCTCCGGCTCGACATGAGCGACACGCTGATCGTCGCCGTCAGCCAGAGCGGCACCACCACCGACACCAACCGCACGGTCGATCTCGCCCGGGGGCGTGGTGCTTCGGTGCTCGCGATCGTGAACCGGCGCAACAGCGATCTCACCGACAAGAGCGACGGCGTGATGTACACGAGCGACGGCCGCGACGTCGAGATGAGCGTGGCGTCCACGAAGGCGTTCTACGCGCAGGTCGCCGCTGGCGTGCTGCTGGCATGCGCGATCAGCGAGGCGGCCGGGCTCGGTTCCACGCGCCGTCGTCACGAGCTGCTGTCGTCGCTGCGTGAGATCCCCGACTCGATGGCTGCGGTGATCGCCCGTCGAGACGAGATCGCCGAGGCCGCACGCCGATTCGCACCGTCGAAGCGGTACTGGGCGATCGTGGGGAACGGCCCGAACGTGGTGGCCGCCGAAGAGGTCCGGATCAAGCTCAGCGAGCTCTGCTACAAGTCGATCGCGTGTGACGTCACCGAGGACAAGAAGCACATCGACCTCTCGAGCGAGCCGCTCATCCTCGTGTGTGCGGCCGGGTTGG